>DATEPX010000360.1:0-8725 GCA_035272945.1 Terriglobales bacterium | reverse complement strand
ACCTGGTCGCTCAAGGGGTGGGGATCGCCGCTCAGCACGTACTTCTCAGAGTCGAAAGGTTGCGCAACGAGTGTCTTGTCCCGCAGGTACACGAGGTATCCGGGTTCGGCATACGCCGCATTTGCGTCCGTGCTCACGATCTGGCGTTTTTCCTGTGAATCTATCGAGCCCAGGAAAATTGCATTCACTCCAGTCTGCCTGTTGAAATTAGCAGCCATATAAAGAAAGTGCTTTCCGTCTGGAAGGAATACAGGCCAACGGTGGCTTTGTTCAAGGCGAGCCGTATCAAGCTTCGTGATTTCTACCGGAGAGCCTCCCATGGCAGACACCCGGTACAATCCGATAAGTGAGTCGGACGTGAACACGATCACTCCGTCACGGTTCCAGGTACCGCCGCGGCCGTTGGGCGCATCACAGAGCACCTGCACCCGGCCAGCTGACAGGTCTGCCTTCTTCAGTTTGCCGTCGGCGAAAAACCCGATGAAATTGCCATCCGGCGACCAAAATGGGTAGGACGCCCCTTGCGTCCCTTCCAGCGAAGTGGTTCGCTGACTCCCGACTTCATGCACCAGAAGCGCATAGTTATTCACCTGGCTGGAATAGGCAACCATGGCCAATGTCCGCCCGTTCGGGGACATGGCGAGGTCGTTGGCGGAAAATGACACAGCAGTGTGGAAATACATGGGATGCGCGGAGCGTCCGTTGCTGGCCTTCCACCAGGGGACACCCGTGCCGATGAGCAGTAGCAGGAGCGAGCCTACGAGTAGCCATGGCAAGAACTCCCACGTCTTGCGCGGAAGTGGAACCCGCCCCGCCTCTACTGCCTGTGAACCTCCCTCAGCGATCCAATTCAACTCGCTTGCCAGGTCGCTGGCACTCTGCCAACGCTCGTCGGGATCTTTCGCCAGGCATTTTTTGACCACTCGCTCCAGGGCCGGCGGAGTCATCGGCTGCAAATCCGCCATTGCTGCTGGTTCAGCGGTGAGGATAGCCGCGATCAAGCTCGCCCGGCTTTTCCCGGCAAATGCCGGCTTGCCGGTCGCCATTTCGTAGATCAATTCCCCCATCGCGAAGATATCCGTACGCGCGTCCGCCTCTTTCCCTTCCAACTGCTCCGGCGCCATGTATTGGAACGTCCCAACGATGGTCCCCTCGACCGTCAGCTTCGCTTGTTCTGCCGTCATCTCGGTCAGTACGTCCGCCAAGGGAGTTTGATCGGACTCCTTCGCCAAACCGAAATCCATCAGCTTGGCTCCGGCCTTCGTCAGCATGATGTTCGACGGCTTCAGGTCGCGATGCGTGAAGCCCATCTTGTGAGCCTTGGCCAGCGCATCGGCGATTTGCCCCGCAATGCGCAGGGTCTGCTGGGGCGGCAAAGGTCCCTTGATTAACCGGTGCTCCAGGGTTTCACCGTCAACCAGTTCCATGACGAGGAAGTCCACGCCGTCCTGATGACCGATGTCATGTAGTGTGCAGATGTGAGGATGAGAGAGTTTCGAAACCGCCTTCGCTTCGCGCTCCAGCCGTTGCCGTAAGGACGGATCCGAGGACAGACCAGCAGGCAAAACCTTAAGGGCTACATCTCGTTCCAGCCGTGTATCGCGGGCACGATACACCTCTCCCATGCCACCTGCACCGAGCGGCGTTTGAATTTCGTACGGACCGAGTTTGGTCCCAGACGTGAGCCCCATGCGTTTCGCGCATTATAGCCCGGAAGAAAACGCGTTGTAGCGGAATCGGGCAATTGTGGGCGGGTGGTCGGCAACTCTTCAGTTGGGATCACTTCAGAGTTGCCCGTCAGAACGAAGCTGCTCGCGCGGCGGACGCTGCCGCGTGTATAGACCCAAGCGTCGCAACTGCACTCTTGAAGAACGAATGGGGCCGGAGGTAGGATGACGCAGATGGTTGCCAGAACTGCTACATGGTGAAAATCAATAATATCGTTTTGGCCAAAGTTCCCGTCTGGCAAGGCTTTTCAGGCAGAAATCGATTGAATTCCCATAGCACCCCGCGTCCGCCGCACCCGCGAGCGGCTTCCTTCTGACGGCTGTATCGAAAGCGAACTCCCGAGGTCGAGGCTAAGCGGAACCGTCGTGCCGTTGGCTTCGCCGGTGCGCCACTTAGGATGTTTTGACTGCCAATGCGCCTCGACCTAAAATGCCGACACCTATGGGTTCAGTGCCTCACATGGGGCAAGTGTTGGGTCACTACCGCTTACTAGAGAGGCTGGGGGAAGGCGGGATGGGTGTGGTCTGGCGTGCGGAAGACACTCGCTTACAGCGCGAAGTCGCCCTCAAGTTCCTACTCGCGGATGCAGCGCGCGATTCCACACGACGTAAGCGCTTCGAACAAGAAGCTCGCGCGGCTGCCGTGTTGTCCATCCCGGCATTGCTACTGTTCACGAACTGGCGGGAGCTGACGATCGGATTTTCATCGTCTTTGAGTATGTACCAGGCACGACATTGCGTGACACCATCGTCCCGGGCGGCATTTCGACGGAGGAGTTACTGGGTATCGCTGCCGATATCGCAGACGCTTTGGCCGCGGCACATGCTGCGGGGGTGGTGCATCGGGATCTCAAGCCAGAAAACGTAATGCGCATGCCATCAGGTCGCTGCAAGGTTCTGGATTTCGGCTTGGCGCGTATCAGCGCGGCGCCGACCTCCGAGGGTGCGACCCGCAGCTATTTGACCAGTGCTGGCATCGTGCTCGGCACGGTCGGCTACATGGCGCCGGAACAGCTCGAAGGTAAGCCAGTCGATTTCCGCGCCGACATCTTCGCTTTTGGCACGTTGTTGTACGAACTGGCGACCGGTGTTCACCCCTTCCACGGGAGCAGTTCCGCTTCAACCATCGTCTCGATTGTGAAAGAGGAACCACGACCCCTAACCGAACGGTGTCGTTCACACCCGGGTGAACTCGATCGGATCGTACGCAAATGCTTGCGCAAGAACCGGGAAGAGCGTTATCAGTCCACGCTCGATCTGCTGGTCGATCTGCGCAGCCTGAAGCGCGAATTGAGTACTTCTGGCGTTGCATCCGCAGTCGGAGCACAGGAATCCGCTGACGGGATCCGGCATCAAGCTGCCAATCCACTGACAGAAAGCACATTCGTGCTGACCGAACGTATCTGCCGTAAACTCAATCGAGCCACGCTCGACCCACGCATTATCGGCGACCACCTCTGTTACGCGGACAATCAGGTTCGCTCGGACGTCCTGGTTATTTTTCTTCACGGGCTTGGGCTGGATCACCTCGATTTTGAGCCAATCCTTAAGCGCTTACCCTATCGTGGCTTGAGCCCAACGTTATACGGCTGTGAGCCGGCTCGCCAGGCGCGTATTTCGTTGTCGCTTGCCGATCACGTTGTGATCCTGCGGGAATGGCTTAGACACTCCCTTGAACGGCTCAAACCGTCAATTGTGGTGTTGGTTGGTTGGTCCCTAGGGGCGGATATGGGATTTGAAGTCCTGGTTCCGTCAACTGACGAGCCTCAGGTAAACGTTGACGCTTTTCTTGCCATGGAATGCAATCTGTGCCTCGATACATGTTTGATATCACGTGTACTCGCGGGCATTGCTCCTGATCGACCTGATATATCAATCGGCGAGTTGGGGCGGCTCGGCGAAACAGCCACCTCACTCAATGAGTGGCTTAATATTCACGAGTACCTGGTCAAGGTTATTCGAAAGTTCCAAGGGGACATCGGCGTGCTGCAACGCGCTTCGGCCGACATCGTGCGGCCTTTCAAGGAGGCACCTGGCTTCGAAGTGTTCGCGCGCCGGTTCCGGGCGGCACGCAAGCGCGTGTCAGCGCTGCAACTCATTTTCGCCTCTTTCTCAGAGGCTGCACTCGCTCACCTGAAACTCGAAAATCTCGACAGCGGTATCCTCGGCGAGGAGTTCCCCGAGACAATGTTTGTCATGACACCGGACGCGGATCATTTCGATTTGATGGCCGCGGAGCGCGTGTTGGACCAAATCGACGATCTGGTCGGCACTGTGCGTGCGCAACAGCGTCTCGCCGCAACCTCAGCGGAAGCAAGGAAAATGCACCTGTCGCAACCTGCAGCAAAAGCCATGCTTGTGGTGCTTCCCTTCGAGAATCTGAGCCTAGATCAGGAACAGGAATACTTCAGCGATGGTTTGACCGAAGAAGTGCTCACGCAGCTGGCTCGCCTGAACCCCGACCGGCTGGGCGTAATCGCGCGCGCATCATCGATGCGATACAAAGCCTCAGTGAAGAGCATCCGGGAAATTGGCGCGGAGCTGGGCGTCAACTATGTTCTCGAAGGCAGCGTGCGGCGCAGCGGCGAGCGGGTGCGAATCACCGCACAGCTCGTTCAAGTGCAGGATGAGACCCATCTGTGGGCCGAAACCTATGATCGCAGCCTCACGGACATTTTGAAGCTGCAGGCCGAAGTTTGCCAGGCAATTGCGCGAGAAGCCCAGGTGAAGCTAACCTCACGGGAAGAGCGGCGCCTGGCGCACGCGGCCGAAGTCCCTGCCACCGCATACGAGGTTTATTTGAAAGGCCGCTACTTCTGGAATAAGCGCACGGAAGAGAGCATGCGCAAGAGCATTGCTCTCTTCGAGCAGGCACTCGTCGACCATCCCAATTATGCGATGGCATACGTAGGAATCGCCGATTCCTACGTGATGCTGGCATGTCGAGGAATGGCGCCAGCTAAGGAGACCTTCCACATGGCCAAGGTGGCTGCGCGAAAGGCACTGGAGCTCGACAGCGAATTGGGGGAAGCGCACGGGTCGCTCGCACATGTTCGTCTCCACGATTGGGACTGGGGAGGATTGGAAAGAGACTTCCGGCGCGCTATCGATTTGAACCCAGCCAACGGTATTGTCTATTACTGGTTTGGCGAGTTTCTGATGTCGTTGGGCAGACCGGATGAGGCCATCGCTGTAACGGAGACAGCATATTGCACCGATCCGTTGTCGCCCGTTCTCGGCTCGTCATTGGCAATGATTCTTTATCTCGCCCGGAGGTTCAACGATGCGGTGCAGGTGCTGGAGCGAGCACAGGAAATCACGCCAGACCATTTCCTCCCGCACTTGCGCATGGGATTCGTGTGCGTGCAGCAACACGAATACGACAAAGCCATAACCGAACTCCAGGCAGCTGTACGATTGTCCGATCAGAGTACTGAGACTCAAGCTGCTCTGGCCGTGGCGTATTCTGCGGCAGGCAAGTTGCGGCTTGCACAAGAAATCGTTGATCAACTAGAAAAGCCGCATGCTGGCCGTTATGTGTTGCCGTACAACGTAGCGCGAATTCACGCTGCCGCGAGAAACAATGAAAAAGCCCTTGAATGGTTGGACAAGGCTTACGATCAAGCAAGCGCGGATCTGATCGAGCTTAACTCCGAACCGGTATTCGACGGACTGCGTAAGGAGCCGCGCTTTATTGATTTGATGCGCCGTGTCGGATGGAGCTTATAGAGCCCCCGAAATTTCTCGGACGAGAGAAGGACTTGGGCACCATCGCTGCCGGAAAGTTCGCCGATCTGGTATTGCTGGACGCCAATCCATTGGAGGACATTCGCAACACCAGCAAGATTGATACTGTCATCCTTGGGGGTCGGCTGTATGACCGCAGCGAATTGAACGCGCTGCTCGCCAGAGCGGAAGAGGCAGCGAACGTAGCAGCCACGCCCGTTCCTTAATCGCAAGCTCGATGAGTATCTGTTGTCCCCGGATTGTCGGCAACTCTTACCTTGGGATGACTTCAGGGTTGCTCGTCATCCGTCTCGTTATCCGGTCGCACAGATGGCATCTCGCAAGTTGCCGTTTCTGTGCGTTTCCAGGTGATCGGCTCGATGCCGGAGTCCGATTCAGTTTGGATTTTCAGGCGAGGACAACTTGCGATGATCCGACCTCACTTGACTGCGAAACCGCGCAGGAGGAATAGCGAATTCACGCTTGAATGCGCGGTTGAATGCGGCTTCCGACTCATAGCCCACTTCGGCTGCTATCTGTGCAACCGAATAGCTGGTTGAAGAAAGCATCTGTCCTCCCAACTGAAGCCGCCAGCGCGTCAAATAGGCCATCGGAGTTTCGTTCAGGTAATGGTGAAAGCGCTCTGCAAGTACTGAACGTGAGATACCAGCCTCTTTTGCCAGGGATGCAATGGTCCACGGATGCGCAGGATTTCGGTGCATCAATGCTAACGCTCTCCCTATTTCCGGGTCGCGAGCGCTTGCCAGCCACCCGGTTTGGTTCGGAGGCAATTCCGCAATATAGGCGCGGAGCGTCTCGACAAACAGCACCTCTGATAGCTTGGCCAAAACTGCTTCTCTCCCCGGCTGTGACGGGTCTGCCTGGTCCACAGAGAAATGAATGGAATTCTCCAGCCATCGGCCAGATGGTTTGTTGCGGATGCTGAGTTTGAATACGGGAGGTAGGCCGCTGAGGAACACTTTACCTAGCCGCGTATCACAAGCCATGTAGCCGCGACAAACTTGGTGACTTCTCCGCCTCCGCCCACCCGCCACAGCCTCAGTCCTTGTTTAAGAACCTCGGTCAGGTGCTCGGAATCCTCAACCGTGCAGGTCGCGGGCCCGTTCTCCACAATGTGTTTGTCCCCATGAGGGATCATCACAATATCCCCGGCGTCCAGGTTCAGGCGACTGCCATTCTCCATCCTGACCGAGGCGCGCCCTTCGGTCAGGAAGTGATAAACCATGACATGTTCCGTGTTCGTGCCGAAGTAGCGGGCCAGCCCCTGAGAGGGGGCTGCATAAACACTCCATGGGGCCGAGAATTCGCCGTTGTAGAACAGCGCTCCCTGCAGCTTGACCACCTTCAGCACTTCCGAGAGGACATCCATTAAATTTCTCTACGCTAGCCCCGGCAAATCTTTCCGGATTTTGGATCAAGTCATCTTACGGCAACCGCACCGTGAGCAAGAAAAACGGACTCGCAGACAAGTCTTCATCAGCGTTTCTGTTCATAGTTGGCTTGCACGGTAGCGCAGCCGAGGATCGGAAAGCAAGCACGGTCGGCATCGCAACCGTGCCATTCATTCTCGAGGAGGATAACGATGAAAAAAGGGTTATCGCGAAAAGCAAAGATTTCGGCAGTGGTGGCGATCAGCCTCGTGACCATACTCGCCGGTACGGCACTCGCACTGTCGAATATCGCTCTCAAATTGGGAACCGTGGCCAGCTATGACTTTGGCGGTTACGGACCAGGCTATCCGGTACCTGCCACCATCCAGATTCACGCATTCAAGATGAACCCTGGGGATACGGTTCCGTGGCACTATCACAAGGGAGTGAGCTACGTCATTCTCGCGCATGGCACTCTGACCGAGCAGCACGTCGTTGAGCCTGGCCAGTGCGCGTCAGAAGAGGTCACGAGCGGCAGTGCCTTCATTGAGAACCCAGGCCACGTACACAGCGTTACCAACGCCGGTAATGATGTCGCCGTGATTTGGTGGGCAACAATATTCCCCGCCAGTGATGGGATTGTTCATTTCAGCCACGAGTTCAAGGCTGGCGGTGTTTACCCGGTGAATGCTCCGAACTGCAACTGAACTTCGTTCGAGGGGCGAGGCCGCGGCTTACACCACCACCGGACTGCCACACCGGGCAGTTCACCGGAGGCGATGAATCGGCAATGGTCGGGAGAAGTTCTGAATGTGATGGCAGACCTGCTCCGACAATCGCCTCCCATTTGCTTCATTGCCGCATGTGGGCCGAAGCGAGGCGCAACAAGGGAGGGAATCTATGGCACACATCACACCATTAACACCAATGGATATTGACAGCGTCAAAGCTACGTTGAAAGAAACGTGGATGGCCGGTGATTACGACCGCTTTTCGCGCTATATGGGCCAGGCGCACGTGCTTTCTATGAACAACTCGACATTCCTGCCGGCTGCCAATTGCTTGACGTTGCTTGTGGCTCGGGGCAGCTCGCACTCTGTGCGGCGCGCGATGGAATACATGTCACCGGCGTGGACATCGCGCCCAACATGGTGCGACGTGCTCAAGCGCGTGCCAAGGCCGAAGGTCTCAACGCTCGTTTTACCGAGGGTGATGCCGAGGCTCTTCCATTTGAAGATGCCAGCTTTGAGAACTCCCGGATCGTCGGCAAACCTTCCCTTACCGAGTTACTTCAATGAACTCCAGCGGGGTTTGCCTCGCATCTCGCGATCGCTCCTTGTTGCCCGTCTCGGGCATCTCGAAGACAACGGCGTCATCGAACGGCTCACGGGCGCGCGGCCGAACGTCACGGACTACACCCTCACCGAGGCGGGAAACGATCTGGCGGACGTGATCAAACAGTTGGGCACGTGGGCAATCAAATGGGTGTTCAACGACCCGAACCGCGACGAGTTGGATCCCGCGCTGTTTCTGTGGAAGATGCATCAACGCGTGGACCATCGTGAACTCCCACGCCGACGTACTGTCGTCCTCGTTCCCGACCCTACCGCCTGGCCCGGGCGTGTGGCGCCTGACCTCGTCTGCATCTGCGCCGCCACAGACGCCGTGGGTCGGCAGCGTGCGACCTTTCATCCTCCAGAACGCCGATCAGTTTTTACCTGATCCGCCCAGAGCAGCGAGTGGGTGGAGGCATTCAACCAGATCAAGACCTACGGCGAGGCAACCAGCAGCGCGCGGACAAGTGAGCAGACAGCGGTCGCAAGATTCTGGTCGGCGAATGTGGTCCGGCAATACAACCGGCTCGCACGCGATGTCGCGGAA
>DATEPX010000359.1:0-10951 GCA_035272945.1 Terriglobales bacterium | reverse complement strand
CCGCACGTTCCCTTGTCAACGCTTCGACGCCGCCCTCGCGAGCGGCTCCGCATGACTCAGGGCCGATGTGGGTCGCTACGTCACATTCGTATGACTCTTTCATTCACTACACCTCGCCGGTTTTAACCGGCGCACAAGGAGCAGGGGGCCATGAAGAGCAAACTGCGCATCGTCGGCATCGTAATCGCAATTTTCCTGATCATCCCGGTCGCGCTTCCCTTCTTCATCAACGTGAATGCATTCCGGCCCAGGCTCGAGTCTGAACTCACGGAAACGTTAGGGCGACAGGTGAAGGTTGGTAACCTGGGACTTTCTATCCTCTCCGGCAGTGTGAGCGCGGACGACCTGTCTATTGCCGACGATCCAGCCTTCAGCCAATCGTCCTTCGTTCGGGCCAAGTCGCTTAAGGTGGGAGTGGAATGGATGCCACTGATCATGTCGCGCACCCTTCAGGTGACCGGTCTGACCCTCGACCGCCCGGAGATCACGTTGCTGCGCTCCGCTTCGGGCAAATGGAATTTCTCCAGCTTAGGAGGCAAATCCGAGGAGGGACCCTCCAAGCCAGCTTCAAACCCTGCCAAGTCGGCCACTCCCGAGTTGTCGGTTAACAGGCTGAACGTCAGCAACGGGCGTCTGGTAATCGGAAAAGTTCAGTCCCAGCAAAAGCCGCAGGTCTACGACAAGGTGAACATCGAGGTGCGGGACATCTCCTCGACGTCGCAATTCCCGTTTACCTTAACCGCCAAGTTGCCGGGTAGCGGCGACCTGAAACTGGAGGGCAAGGCGGGCCCGATCAACTCAGAAGACACCGCACTCACGCCACTCCAGGCAGGCATCAAGGTCCATCAACTCGATCTCGCAGCATCTGGGTTCGTTGAGCCCGCCTCCGGCATAGCGGGTCTCGTCGACTTCGACGGAACCGTTACATCGGACGGCCGGCAAGTTCGAACCACCGGCACCCTAAAGGCTGACAAGCTGAAGTTGAATGCGAAGGCAACCGCCGCCCGGCGGCCCGTCGAAGTGAAATACTCCCTGAATCACGACCTGCAGAAGCAGTCCGGAACGCTTTCGCAGGGCGACATCAGTATTGGAAAAGCAGTCGCCCGCCTGACTGGGAATTACCGCACTCAGGCCGATTCGACCCTGCTGGATATGCAGCTGGTCGGTCAAAACATGCCGGTCGATGAATTACAGGCCATGCTGCCCGCCTTGGGAGTAATCCTGCCTTCCGGCGCCTCGCTCAATGGCGGAACGCTTTCCACGAATCTAAACATCACCGGGCCGCTCGACAAGGTGGCCAGTACCGGCCCGATCAAGCTGTCCAACACCAAGCTGGCAGGTTTCGACCTGGGCTCCAAAATGTCGGCGATAGCCTCTCTAACTGGGGGCAAAACCGGCCCTGACACCTCCATTCAGAACCTCAGCACCAATGTGTATGTAGCTCCCAACGGCATCCGCACCGAACAGATCAACCTGGTAATTCCTGCTCTTGGAGAAATCACCGGCACCGGAACCATCAGCCCCAGCAAGGCACTCGATTTCAAGATGAGTGCCAAGTTTGCCGGTGGCAGCCTGGTCGGCGGCCTGACTCAATTAACAGCTCTTACGAACGCGACCGGGGGGAACATTCCCTTTCTGATCCAGGGAACCACGTCCAGCCCAACCTTCTTGCCCGATGTGAAAGGCATGATGGGAGCGAAAATGAAAGGATTGTCGCCTGGCAATGCCACGCCCGGCCAGTCGGCCGTAGAGGCCCTCACCAACCTGTTTGGCAAGAAAAAACAGAAGTAGTTTTGCTCCTACTGTAGCCCCGCCTGCGTCAGCTTGACCGCACAGTATGGATTGGCAGATCCTCCCGCCACGCGGCAGTTCTGCCCATTTACCGAGCCCGGCGCCAGAGTGGTGAAATATAGGTTCATTCCACCGTTGGATACCTGGTTATCGATGACGCTTCCGCTGGTGCCGCCGAGAAAACTGGGGGCCGTCACACAAGTAGCATTCGGATTACCGACCGAGCAGGCTGTGGGTGCCGGGAACCCGGCGGTAATACTGGAACTCTCCACGAAACCGTCGAGAGCACCACCCACGCCAAAGAACACTCGATCTGTAGTCCCATCGAAGAACTCGGTCAGCGGCGAGCACTCGTCGCCCTTGGAATTATTCACGACCCACGTCCTGGAGCCTGTCGACGTCAATCGGTGGCTCGCGTCAAAAGCAAACATGTACATCTTGGGATTGGATGGAGCCAAGGGCTTGAGTGTCGTGCCGGACACGAAGCCGCAAGCGATCATGTGCCCGCCTGTACTTCCGTTGATCCAGAATTGATCGTCAAAAGTCCCGCCATGAACGTTGCCCGTCGTGCAGCTTCCCGCGCCGTTGCCGGATCCCAGATCCACCGCCGTGTAGTTGGTCGCGGAGGTAAAATTCGCCGGAATCTGGTTCACCGCTCCCCCGATCCCCACGACGTTGCTGCACCCGGTAAAGGCGAGCACCTGGTCGACCGCCGGATTGGCCAGATCGTTCACAATGATAGGTGGATCAACAATGCCTGTACCGGCGCCATGGGTCGCCCAGCCAATCGTCACTGTCGCAGCCGCCGCTTTGGCGGGCGATGTCAGATTTATCGCGTATAGATAGCCGTTTCCATCCCCGATAAAGATCCGACCGGCGCTGGGGTCCACCACGGGGCCGGTCAGCACCTTGCTGGTCCCCCCGGTTACGACGGTTACAGGCCAGTTCGTATCACTGATGAGCACCGGAGCACCACCGCCAAATACCGGGCTGATCTTGTATAGCTTGCCGTCATCCGTGCCGAGATAGGCACTATCCGTGTTGTAGTCGACCCACGGTGAGGACAGAGTGTTCGCTGCTGCCGATATTTGCACTGTCGACATACAGCTTGGGGTTATAGGAGTCGCGCAGGACGTTGGCGTGGCCGGACTCAGCACGGTGCCGGTCTGGGATGGCGGCGCAGGAATTGGATTAGGCAACACCAGCACGTGGAAATAAGATCCGGTTAACGTACTCTCCACGAAAGCCGCCTTTGTCCCGTCCACCGAAAGGACAGGTGAGGTCCTGATTTGTCCTCCGCTATGCGTAACCGTGTTGTAAGCAAAGGCGACCCATGGAGATCCGTTATTGCACTTCGGATTCGCTTCCGTGTACAGGTTATTTATTCCCACCAGGTTGGCCTGCGTTCCAAGGTTTACCGTCAAACCGAAAAGCGCATAGTCCGCGTTGCAATCTTCAGTGGCCACATCAAACCTGAACTTGGCCGGAAACTGGTTGGCTGGAACGAATCCGTTCTCCAGCGAAACCGCCCAATCCACCTTGATCGGCGGCTTCCGCGTTCTACGCCGGTGGCGCCGGGCATTTTCAATGGCCACCAACCGCCGCACTCGGTTGTAAACATGCCTCGGTTCTTGGAATCCGGCAGCGAGGACGGAGGAAGAGCTATCGCCCGTCAGGACCAGGTGACGCGCGCTCCAATCCGTGGGAAAACCGTGGTTCGCCGTCGAGGCTCTAACCCCGGCCCTTTCTTGCGTGCGACTCTGCGCCAAAACTGGTGAGACAAGAATAATAATAAGGATAAGGACGAAACAGGCGCACACACCGAGTTGTGTTCCGGACATTTTCATACCCCTCACCTCAGCAAAATTTCTTGGGGGGGGAGAATTGCCTCGAGACTGCCGCAGCATGCGGAGACCTACTGCGTGGGGACAACCGTTTGCATGTCACCTCGACGCAGGACCGGGCGATTTGCGCTTTTGAGTAGTTTATGGTGAAGACGCTATTTCCCTTTCCCGAAACTAGACCCTGCGCATCACCTTAGTAACCAGCGCCAGGGTACGCGGCCTCTTTGCCAGAACGCTTCCGCAGTCCAAAGCATCCTAATTAGCAGGGGATAGCGAGTGGATTTGGACTAGCGGGAGTGGGGGGCCAGTTCGCCCCTTTCGCAGCATGTTCGCAGACGGGATGCCGGTCCTGTGGAAGGACTTCTCGCAGTCGGCAGTGGACGGCCCACGCATATTGCCCTCCATGTAGGCCAGCCCCGGGCAGCGCGAGCAGGTTCCGATGTGCGCACAACTGGGGCAGGTCGAAAGATCCTTGGCCCGGATCGAACGGACTTCCTTTAACTGCCGGGAATCGCGCCAAATGTCGAGAAACTTCTGTTGGCGGACGTTGCCACTCGGCAAGGGAAACTGTACGCAGGGAAAAACATCGCCGTAGGGCGAAATGTAACAGGCCGTATGCCCGGCGCTACACGGATAACCTTCCATTACGTCCTCGTCCGGAGCAGGCGGAGGAGCGCAGAACTCCTCTACGTTGCCCACGAGGTCCGGGTTGCGAAAAACCTGCCGTAACTCAGAACCGGGAGCACGCAGAGCGAGGATCGATGTGTCGCCATCAATTCTTGGGGTGATTGTCGGGTCCAAGGTATATGACACCCCGAGTTCCTTCGCCAAAGCAATCACGCCCGCGTTGTCAAACAGGTTCGCGGTCATCAGCACATTGGCTATCGCGACCTTCAACCCTTGGGACTTCAGAAAGCTTACGGCTTCAACAGTTCGCTTCAACGATCCAGGCAATTTCGTGATCGCATCGTGCACCTCAGGCCGGTGCGAATAGACGCTGAGTTGCACCTGCTCGACACCCAGCTCACGCATTCGTCGTGCTTCCTTTTGCCGGATCATCACCCCGTTGGTTTTTACCTTTACATTGAACAGGAGGCCGCGCGCGTGCTCGACAATCTCGAAGAAATCGCGCCGCATGAGCACTTCGCCGCCGCTCAGCGTGAGGAAAAACACACCTGCATCTGCTAATTGTCCGAGGATGTCCTTGATCTCCGCCGTGGTCATCTCACCATGATCGTCATGGTCGAGGTAGCAGTGCACGCAGCGCTCGTTGCAGCGGTAGGTGATGTCCAGGTGCACACTGATGGGGATCCCCAGCGCCAGGGCTTTCTGATTCATCTCCGCCAGCAGAGTCATAGTTCCTCCGGCGGCGGCGCAGAGGACGGGTTGAGAATCGGCTGTTCTGACACCAGGAGAATGCCATGCTGTGAAAGTTCGTCAACGAACTGCTCGGCATCGCGTGTCGCGACTCCAGGATCGATTTCGAATTCCTCGCAGATCTTGCCGGCGACGATTTCCGACAATGGTGTGCGGCCGTCGGCGGCCTGCCATATCGCCGTAGCGACTTCATTCAAAGTGAAAAAAGTAGAATCCGCAGCCGACATGATCATCATTTCGCTCCCCAACATGCGGGCGGCAATCGCTGAGCTTCGTGCAATGTATTTTTCGCTCATCAGGACACTCAGGACAACTTATCTGATCAGGTCCCAGACTCGTTGATCAGGAACGAACGTCAACCGACTTACGGGAACACGTTCCACAAATTCGCAAGCCGACTGAAACACCAGCCTCACGAGCTCCTCGTCCTCGGCGAAAAACAGGATGTTGCGCAGCAACAGGCGGACAGCTTCACCCGACTCCAAGGGTTCAATTCGGTTCTCTGGCCCTTTGTCCAGAAAGAAGAGTGCCCGCAAAGCCGCAGACTTGTTTTCGCCCACCCGCGCCAACTCTCCGGCAAACGGCGTGCCACAAGACAAATAGCTATCCCGCTCCCGGCGAACATAGGAAATCTCGTCACTCAACAAAGTCGCATCTGAGGGCGCCAGGCGGGAAATTGTTGTCTTCCCCGCACCCGAAACTCCTGCAAAAAGAAACGCTCGTTCCCCCCGAACCGCACTCGCGGCATGAACCAGGAACCCACCTCGCTTGGCCAGGATCAGAGTGTGAATAATCCGCAGTAAGGAATCAATTGCATAAGGATTCCGCGACTGACGGACTTGCCCGCGTCCGCAGCTCGTATCCCATTGTGCCTGGAAATCCCCGCGCTGGAGAAGCCAACCGCCGCCTTCCTTTCGCACCTGGACGTCATCGTCGGCCTCGATCTCCGTGGAGGGCTCGACTAGATCAATATCGAACTCGAGCTCCGGAATCGCCAAATCACTCACAAATCCAGCGTAACGATCGGAGAGCAGTTGACGGAAACAGGTGTCTCGCGTGCGCAGCAGGATCGGCATTCCGCCAATCTCGATGGCAAACCCCTCATTCCCGGTGATCTTGCCGTCACTCATTTTCGAAGCGTCAAAATTTCAGGCACCTTCCCGAAGGCCTGGCTGCAACGCCGGTCATTCATCAGAAGAAGCTACGGCCGTGCATCGAATAGCATGCAGTCGCAGGGCAAGGCTGCGGAAGGATGTGTAATGGCCAAGGACCCGCGCCAGCACCCGTCGTGGCAGCGAGAGTCGCCGCGAAGGGATTGTCACGCGCCCATTGCGATGAATCGCCGAGACTCTACCCAGCAACTCACTCGCAGAAACGGGCGGATCATCGGCAGAGAGGATATCGCCGCGCGTGATCCATCGAACTTGGCCTTGTGCCTTTTGTTCTCCGACCACGCGATGGACGAAGAAGCGGTTTTCTCCTGCGACCAACGCCAGGTCACCCATAATAACGTGTCCCTGAGGATTGCCGTCGATGACCAGCAGATCGCCAGGCCAGATCGAAGGAAGCATGCTGGTCCCCAGAGCTTGCAACCGCACGCTGCCCCCGGACCGCAGAATGTCCGCCGCAAGACTGCGCTGATGTGCTTTGCGAGTCTCGGTCGCCTGTGGCATAGAAACGTTTAGACTAACTGAATTTCCGGTTAAACCGGCACTGTGCTTGAGTAGGATGAACTTTGCCGCAGGCGAGCGCCATGGTCTCAAATACCCGCTCATGCCGGAATTCCGGCTTGTGATACGGTTTTCTGGCTGCAACACGCGGCTTGCTGGCATTTTCCTCGCCAGTGCCTCGCCCCTTCTGAGTCATAAGAGAGCCCAGCGCTGCCTTCGAGTCCTGGGGTCACTTGCCTGGATCAGGATCAGCAAATGTTGGCTGCAGTGTACAACAACTCCCAGGAAATTAGTTAGGGTTAATGACGTAGCGCCCGTATTCCGCCCGCAACAGGCGCCTGTATTATAGTGTCGATGTCGGTGCGGGTCCTGCCATCAGAAATCGACAATCAGCAATCAACCATGTCCCCGGGCCTCGCTCCGCCGGCAGTCCGATCGCAGCCGCCTCTGGCCAGCATTCATCCATCGCGCGAGTTCGAACTCCTTCTTGCCGCGAGCTCCAGCCGGCCCGACAGCGAGCGCTCGGCGCAAATCAGCGCGCTGCTGGCAGACGAAATCGACTGGTCCAAAGTCATTTCCCTCGCCACGCATCACGCTGTAATTCCAGTGCTCTACAAGAATCTTGCCACGCGCTCGGCTGACATTCCCAGCGACGCACTTGAACGTCTCGCCACAAAATTCGAGAGCAACACCCGCCAAGCCCTGTGGCTCACGAACTTGCTGGGCAAAGCTGTGGACGCCCTTGAATCACGCGGAGTGCCGGCACTGCCCTATAAAGGCCCGGTCTTGTCGAACATCCTCTATGACAACGTGGCGCAGCGGCAGTTCTCCGACCTGGACATTCTCGTCCGGCCGGCTGACCTGCCCCGAGCAAAATGGGTTCTTACTGAAATCGGCTTCCATCCCCACCTGGATTTGACGGGAGCAGCTGAGAACGCCCATATCGCTTCCGGATACGAGTATTCCTTCGACGGATTCGGCCAGAATAATGTTCTCGAACTGCAATGGCGCATTCTGCCCCGGTTTTACTCTGTCGATTTTGACATCGATTCATTTTTTCAAAGAGCACGCGTCGTCAAACTCCATCAACGACAGGTTCGTACGCTCTCTCCCGAAGACCTTCTCTTCGTACTCTGCGTGCATGCTGCCAAGCATTTGTGGGGACGCCTCTCCTGGATCCGCGACATTGCAGATCTTCCGGCCGTCGCCCAATGCGATTGGGAGCGGGTGGCGCATCAGGCAACGCTGCTGGGAGTGAATCGCGTCCTCGGAATCAGTTTTTTCCTGGCGCAAGCCCTGCTCGGCGCCGCTCTTCCGCCAACCCTCGAGGCGCTGGCGCGTGATGAACAAGTGCAGCATCTAGGCAATGAGATTCTCAAAGAAATGGCGGAATCCGCAGATTGCGACACCGAGGCCATAGGCTATTTTCAGCGCATCGCCCGCCTGCGTGAGCGCACCTCCGACAAAGTCCGCTTCTTCACCCGCCTGGCATTTACTCCCGGCGTGAGTGAGTGGTCTCTGGTGCGGCTTCCCGCGCCACTGGTTCCCCTCTACCGCGTGATTCGCCTGTTCCGATTGCTGAGAAAGCTAACTTGAAGTGTAGTCTTTCTGAGCCAGGCGGCAGATTGGCGAAGAATCCGCGCGCACCACAACCGGTTTGAAGCCGCCTCAGCCCTTCGCGTTCGCTTTGGCCCGCGCTAGCCCCGCTCGCAAAGCCCTTTCCACCATGCCCGCATAACCAGCTTTGTCCATAGCCTCCATTACGGTGGCCGCGATTCCGCCCGGGGTTGCCGCCTCGTGTACTAGTTCCTGGACGGAGATGTTGCCGTCTCGCCACAAAAGAATCCCATCGGCCAGACCATGAGCGGCGGCGATCAACGCGCTCTTGCGATCCAAACCCACTCTCTCAGCAGCTCCCGCCAGAGTAGCCAGCGCATGATATCCGTGGCTCGTGGAATATGTGACGGTGAAGGCATCCAAGCGGGACTCCGGAATCTCCCGCACGTCTCCGACCCGCGCAAACAAGGCCCTCACCTCATCCCGAGCTGCTGCAGGCAGCCCTCGGGGAAATGTGACCGCCGTCAACCCACGTTGCGTACGGCAAGCCGGACTCGGCATAGCACGCGCCCATTGGACAGGTGCCCTTATTTGCCTCTGCAAGTTTCTGAGCGGAATCCCCGCTGCCAAGCTGATCGCCACAACGGGCTGATCTATTTGCCCAATGTCCCGTAGTAGTTGAGCTACGCCACTTGGGCGGACTGCGATAACCAGCAGGTCTGCCTGTCGTAAAGCCCGCTGCAAATCAGGCTCCGCTACGATCCGGTGCTGCCGTTTTAGGGCGCGTAGTTTGTCAGGATGCCGGTCATGCACCACGATGGAAGCCCTGTAACAGGAGAGCCGCAGCCCGGCGACCAGCGCCGACGTGATCCGCCCGCCACCCAGAAAAACGATAGCTTTCACGAGAGTTCCGCGCAGGCCCGGTCAGCGGCATCGATCAAAGCGCCAATGTCGTCCTCGGTATGAGCCGTGCTGATGATCCAATGCAGCCCATTCGATGGCGTCATGTAGATTCCAAGGTCCAGCAGAGCATGGACGAAGCGCGAGTACTTGCCGGTGTCAACGTACGTGCAGTAGTCCCGATAATCGTGGATTGCGTCACGATCGGTA
Organism: Terriglobales bacterium; assembly: GCA_035272945.1. Taxonomy (GTDB): domain Bacteria; phylum Acidobacteriota; class Terriglobia; order Terriglobales; family Acidobacteriaceae; genus Gp1-AA122. The sequence continues at coordinate 1,602 of DATEPX010000359.1, read as the reverse complement.
AAGTAAATCTGAAACATCGGCCCAAAGCCTTGCACGATGGCTCGGACCTTCCACCGTTTGAAAACTTCTCGCAACCCGGTGATGGCAGCATCGCCCAAAGCATGCAATTTGCGGTACGCAGAATTATTCTCTGCGGCGAGCAGGTCGAGGTTCGCCGCAATGACCTTCATAGTCAAGCGATGCCCATTGAAGGTTCCGTAATGCAGGACCATGCCGCTGCCCCACCGCATTCGATCCAGAATCGCACGAGGCCCAGCAACGGCACCCACCGGAAACCCCGCGCCCAATGCCTTGCCAAAGGTACTGAGGTCGGGCTGGCTTCCGTAGTATTCCTGGCAGCCGCCGGGAGCGTAGCGGAATCCAGTAACCACCTCGTCCAGGATCAATAAGGCTCCGTACTCCTGAGTGATGTTCCGAAGCCGCTCAAGATATCCCTCGCGCGGCGGAATACACCCCATATTCGCCATGATCGGTTCGGTGATGACGGCAGCGAGTTCGTGTCCGTGCTTCTTCATCACCCGCTCCAGCGCACTGACATCATTCCAAGGGGCAAGCACAACTTCGGCGAAGGTCGACGCCGGAATTCCCTCTGAATCGGGAATCCGCGCGGGATTTTCAGGACGACCCAACTGCTCAGCCGAGTGGCCATGAGCGTTCAAAAGATAGGGGTCGTACCATCCGTGGTAGTGCCCTTCGAACTTCAGGAACTTCGTCCTTCCCGTGTGAGCACGAGCCAGACGCAAAGCCAGCATCGTGGCCTCGCTGCCGGTATTACAAAATCGCACCACCTCGACGGATGGCACCATGCCGCGGAATCGCTCCGCCGCTTCTACTTCCGCCGAGGTGGCGGAAGCAAAGTGCGATCCCTCCGCCATGGCCTGAGAGACCACGGAAACGAGGGTCGAATGAGCGTGGCCATGAATGAGCGCCCCGAAGGACATCATGAAGTCGACGTATTCGTTCCCATCGGCGTCCCACACATGCGACCCGCGGCCGCGCTCGATCATGATCGGACCACTGGCAAATACGGCGCTTCCCCGCGACGTCGAATTCACGCCTTCGACGAGCGATTGCTGCGCCCGCCCGAAGAGTCGCTGAGAACGGCTGCGAGTGCGAGTTGTAGTCGTGGATCTCATAGCCTAATCAGATCGATCCGGCCAAGGCCCCGCCGTCTACGACCAGCGCTGTCCCGGTCACAAAAGAAGACGCATCGCTGGCCAGATACAGTGCGGCCTGGGCAATCTCTTCGGGCGCACCCACCCGACCTAGCGGACGCCGTGCCGCCTCGGCCAGGAAACGCTCGGTTGGTTCCCCAAGTTGCTGGGCTTCGTTGCGCAACATTGCGGTGTCGGTGTCGCCGGGGCAGATGCAATTCACGCGGATGTTTTGCGGCCCGTGATCCACCGCCATAGCTTTTGTCAGCAGGACGACGGCACCTTTCGAAGCGCAATACACCGCGGCCTTAGTTCCGCCTACCAAGCCCCATCCCGACGCCGTATTGATAATCGACCCCCCGCCTGCCCTTGCCATGATTGGGATAACCAGGCGTGACATCAGGAAGATGGATTTGACGTTGACCTCCATCACCCGGTCCCAGTCTTC
>DATEPX010000358.1:0-2164 GCA_035272945.1 Terriglobales bacterium | reverse complement strand
TCGCTTTATTTCGCGCAGATCATCGTGGGAGCAGTGATCGGGCAGTGGTTGATGGGCCGCACGAGCGAGCTTTGGCCGCTGATTGGGCGAATGACCGTGGGGCTTGTAATTGTGCGCTTGTGCACGACGATTCCGCACGTGGGCGGCTGGGTGAAGTTTGCCGCGATACTCTGGGGTATCGGGGCAATTTCGCTGACGTTCTACCGCCGCTTCCAGCCGGTGATTGCCCCAAGTGTGCCGTCTGCGCCCTACGCACCGCCGATGCCACCGAATACGACCGTGGGTGGGGCTCTGCCCGCGTGAGAAAGAGTGTTTAGTCATCCGTTTTCGCGGACGGGCATAAAGGAAATAAAAGTCTGAATAGAGTAACTGCGCAGCCCGCGCAGGAAAGTTCGCAGGCGTTAAACAGATCTGTCCGCTGCGCCGAGGAAGTTGGCCTTCAACGCCGGGAAAAATGGTGGGCCGGTCCGGGAGAACCTCGGACCGGCCCGTGCCTTTTGCGGAGGCGGAGAAACAGTTCGGCTTAGTGCTGGCGAACTTTGGCGGCGGTGAACGCCGGATTTGCTGAATTAGTGGTGTTCTCGAGGAAAAGCGCGCGGAGGGCGACTGGCCTTCCGTTGCTTAGGCCGCTAGCATCGCTGACTCCGTCGAAACTCGTAACGCCTAGAGTGCCTGGCGTGCCGGTGGCAGTTTGCACCACGAACATGCTGCTTGGGGTAAAGCCAAAGTAGGAAGGGACGCCCACGATGTTGAAAGCTGGAGAAGACGGAGTTTGTGGCGTAGCAGTAAAACGGGACCAGCGAAGCGTGACGGTATCAGTGTTGTTGGCCGAAGCGCTGGTGCTCCCACTTGCTGCCGTGAAGGCCGCCACGTGAGCAGCTACGCTCTGGCCGAGGTGCATGGCGGTGGTATTGTTTTGCGTAGCAAAGTTGTTCAACACGCCCGGGAGTACTGACAGGCCCTTGGTGTCGACAAAGAACGCTGGATTGGCAGCTAGATTCACGACCAGGGCATCGCCGATCTTCAGGCTGCCGATGAGTGTATTCTGAGCTGCCGGAATCAAGTCGGTCACGATCATCATGAATTGGCTGGGAGTGCTGATGGAAACGACGCTGCCCTCGACAGTGTCCTGCACAGTAGCAAGAAGCGGCTCGATTTCCTGGATGGAGAGAGTGCCATCGGATTTGAGGATGACATCCATACTCGCGGCCTGATTGCTGCTTACGCAGGTGGCTACCTGCCCCGGAGTTGGATTTGCGCACAGAGTTCCAGACGGGTCAGCGTTCAAAATGGTGTTAGCAGTGGCAGTGGCTGTCAGGGAGCCGCGAGTTGTGGCAGTGGCGGAAGTAATGGTGACCGCTGAGTTGCTGATGCTGACGACGCCGGTGAAATCCTCGATGAGATCAAGCTGACCAGAGGACAGGTTGCTCCCCGCGCGGGGGAGCGTGAAGGCGCTGAGGACATTGGTGCTCGCGAAATTGACGACCAGGCTGGTTCCGGAGCTGGAGATCGATAAGAGGTTGCTGAGATTGAGATCAATGCCGATGCCCGCCGCGGCGGTGGAGGAGACAGAGAACGTGACGTTCGCCTGTGACGTTCCGAAAGCGGCGAGGCCGACTTGTGGGCAACCGTTGCTGGGTGGGCAGCCTTGCAGGGTGTTAGCGGTGTCGTTGAAAAAGGTGAGCACCGGGTTTGAAAAAGAGACAATGACGCCCGTGTACTGGCCAGCGGGAATGTTTACGAACGTTCCGAGGAAAAGGGTGTCGGATTGCAATCGCATGAGGTCGACGACGGGCGAACCATTGAGCGAGAGAGCCTGTTGCGTGCCCCCGGACGTGACCAGCGCGATTCCCGTAATGGTGACCTTAAACGTCACTAGAGAAGGGTTGGCCGGAAGAGTGTCAGCAACCATGGTGAGGCTTAGGGTGCCGGTGCCGCCGCAATTGGAAATGCACAACCCGGTTTTGGGTCCGCTACAGGCAGTTAGCGACAAGGCGGCGAGCAGGAGAACAGGAAGAAGCGACAGAGCCTTACTGCGATTCATGTGGCACCCCATGACAGCATAGCCTGCGTTGGTCATCCCGGGAAAGGAAAACACTGCGATCCCTCCGATCCCCGCTGGCGAATGTAACGCGGCGGAAGAGCGCCAAGGTACAGCAAAAGC
>DATEPX010000357.1:0-28677 GCA_035272945.1 Terriglobales bacterium | reverse complement strand
CGGCCTAAGCCACACCGAACGAGGCTGTTGCCTAATCGCGTGGCCAGTGTCATGTAGGCGCCGCTTGTGATCGAAATCGGTTGCCCCACCGGGCCGGCGGTATCAAGCTCGAGACCGCCTGCCCTGTTTGCTTATATTCGGCGCAAGCTTAGGATTTTAGATTCAACAATGAAACTGGCCTGCGCTGGAGTTGAATATGTCCACCCGTGTTTCCGAACTCGGCGAGGACGGGACCAACGACCTGCTCGTCGGCGAGTTGCTATGCACCAATGAACTACAGGTCTGGTTTCTGAGTGAGCATCCGGCCAACATGCCGCTGATCAGAGTAGAAGAACCGGCAGCGGCCGGCGCAGCATAGAACCGCAGCGGATTGTCTATGCGACTGACCAACCGAAAACGAGGTTGCGCGGTGCTTGTGGCAGGCCTATGCATGTTGGTTCTTCCTCACCATCCGGCCAAATCGTCCGGCTGGGCTGCTCCAAAGTCACTGAACCAGGTTGGAGTACCGGTCGAGGCCATACGGGCAGTCGTTCCAGCCGACAATTCACAGACTCTCGAGAAGATTGCACTCGGTGTAAGGCTCTTCTTCGACGGACGCTTGTCGGTCGATGGCACGGTTGCTTGCGGCACGTGCCATGATCCGGCACGCGCCTTCACCGACGGGAGACCCGCTTCTGTCGCTGTGAAAGGCCGCATCGGTCAACGCAACGCTCCCACGATTCTGAACGCAATGTACAACGTCGCGTCGCGCAGTTCTGGGACGGTCGCGCGAAAACCCTGGAGGACCAGGTGGGTTTCCCGATCATCAATCCCAGTGAAATGGGCCAGCCCAGCCTCAACGCGGCCGTGGCTCAGATCGCAGCCGTTCCGGAATACGCGCTGACATTTCAGCATGTCTTCGGCCGTCCCCTTAACGCAATCGACCTTGGAACGCGCCATCGCATCCTACGAACGCACACAATTCTCGTTCGACTCGCCATTCGACCATTTCATGGCTGGCGACGCCAACGCCATCAGTGACTCCGCCAAGCGAGGCTGGCTGCTCTTCAACACCAAGGCTCGCTGCGATAAATGCCGTGCGTTGTCCGAGGAAAAACGCGACTCCACCTACTTCATGGATAAGGATTTTCACAACATCGGCACCGGCATCATTCAACACAATGTCGCTGGCATGGCGTGCCAGGCAGAGCAGGAGATCAATTCCGGCAACCTCATCGACGTTGACCGTGCCGCCATCCAGTCAGACATGTCTGTGCTTGGCCGATTCCTTGTCAAGAAGAAAGAGGCCGACGTCGCGTCGTTCAAAACCCCTGGCCTGCGAAACGTGCTCATTACCGCCCCGTACTTTCACGACGGCTCGCAGGAAACGCTGTGGGATGGATCGATCACTACAACAAAGGTGAGGGTCAGCACAATCCCTGGCTCGACGAAGATATGCAGCCGCTGGCTCTTATCGAATCGGAAATCGATGACGTCGTTGCATTCCTCGCATCGCTCACCAACTCGCAGCAAGGTGCAAAGGAACCCGCGCGCCAACGTGCGTTGTCCCGCAGCAGCCGGCCGCAGCGCGACACCGCTCGCGCCTTCGCGCCGAAACCGGTTCAGCCCAAACCATCCCGTAATTGTGCGGCTCCACAAACGCAGCCAAAAGCGAAATGATCCAGCTCGTTGTTCAGCTCGTCTGAGTACCCATCTGGGCCATTTTCCCAATAAAGAGAACTCTGAGGTGGGACGAACAGACACCCGGAATCAGGTTCCCGTAGCGGGCACTTTCAGTTCCTAGGCTGCGGTCGGCAGAGTGAAATGGAAAGTTGCTCCGCGCCCAGAGTTGGCTAAGGCCCACAAACGGCCACCGTGCGACTCCACAATCGAGCGACTGATCGCCAGGCCCATGCCGGAGCCCTGCGGCTTGGTCGTGAAAAAGGCATTGAAGATCTGATCCGCCTTTCCGGCGGGCAATCCCACGCCGGTGTCGCTGACTGAGATCAGCACTTGATCATCCTTGCCGACTTCCGACTTTATCGTAAGCTCACCAGCAGTGTCCTTCATGGCCTGGATGCCATTGAGAATAAGGTTCAGTAAGACTTGCTGTAGTTGCACGCGGTCCGCCCTGACTTTGGGAAGGTCGGTAGCAAGATCGGTGTGCATGAAGATTGAGTACCGAGCGGCTTCGCTACGCAACAGAGCGAGCATTTCACCCAGGACTTCGTTCACATCGACCAACTCACGTTCCAGCGCAACACCTTTCTTATAGAGGGACCTCAGTCGGTCGATGACCTCGGCTGCACGGTTGCTGTCCTGCACGATCCTCGTGGCCGCTTCCCGTGCTTGCTCGATATCTGGCTGGTCGCGCTTAAGCCAACGCAAGCACGTTTTGGCGCCTATGATTGCCGCCGTAATGGGCTGTTTGAGCTCATGAGACAGCGAAGCGGCCAATTCCCCCATCGTGCTTACGCGATTCATATGCGCGAGATCTGCCTCCAGCTGATGTAATCGCTCGCGCTCTTCTTCGGCGCGCTTGCGTTCCGTGATGTCAGTCACGCTGCCCATAAATTGCATGACATCACCGGAAGGTGTCTCGACAGGATGTCCTATAACGTGAAGGTACTTAATTGCGCCACCGGGAAGAATAAGCCGCTCTTCCAGTTCGTAAACACATTTGTCTTTGATGGCCCTCTCGACTGCTGCTTGCCACCTGGGCCGATCCTCTGGGTGAATGCGCTGCCACCGTTCCTCCCACACACGCTTACCCCTGTTTCGATCAAACTCAAATATCCGATACCACTCGTCCGAGAGATATAAAGCCTCTCTCGTGCGACAGTCCCAAACGAAACTCCCTGTGTGCGTTAGAGCCTGCGCGTCCGCGAGCCAAGCTTCATTTCTCTTCAGTTCTTGTTCAGCCCGCTTGCGATCTTCGATATCTGTCACGATTCCGTACCATTTCAGAATCTCTCCATGTTCATCGCGGAGTGGCAGGCCGTGAACCAAGTGCCAGTGATATTGCCCGTCTCCGCGGCGAAAACGCACCTCAATCGCGAGTGGCTCGCCGCTGGCAACGCACGCGCGCCACTTGTCCACGTGTCGCTGAACATCTTCGGGGTGAATTGCAGCTTGCCAGCCTGAACCGGCAGTCTGCTCCGCCGACAAGCCCGTATACTCGGTCCATCGGCTGTTCACGAATGCATTCGAGCCGTCGGGCAGCGCACTCCACGCTACCGCCGGAATAGTTTCGATCACATCGCGAAGCTCTTTTTCACTCCGGCGCAGAGCCTCCTCTGCCCGTTTGCGGCTAGTGATGTCACGTAGGATGACTGTGGACACCAGCTCGCTGCCAAGTTTGAGTTTGGAAATGGAAGCCTCGGCCGGAAACTCGCTACCATCCTTTCGACGGCCAGACACCTCGCGTCGTTGCCCCATCGTTCGCGTCACCTCCGGCGACCGGGCAAAGTCCTCAATATGTTTCCAATGCACGTCCTTGAAATGTCCGGGCAAGAGTATGCCCAGAGAGCGGCCGATTACCTCGGCTTGCGTATATCCAAAAACCTTCTCGGCACCTTGATTGAACAGGACAATGCGCTGCTGGGAATCAATCGAGATGATCGCGTCCTGGGCGATTTCCACAATACCTTCAAGCCGGGCTTTTGCGGCGCGCGCTGCTGCCTCTGCCCGCTTCCGTTCGGTGAGGTCGAGCACGAACGCAACGCCTTGGTTGTTGTTCTCTTCGAAGGTCGCCGCTCCAATGAGAACGGGTACGCGGCTGCCGTCTTTCCGGAAGTACTCTTTCTCGAACGGCTGCAAGCTCCCGGTCCTCTTCAGCTCTGGCACCCACTGTCGTTGGTCACGGTCGAGCCATTCCTGGGGAGTCAAGTCCGTCCAGCGCAGGCGACCCGAGGCGAGATCCTCGCGCTTGTAGCCGACGATGCAAAGAAATGCGTCGTTCGCCTCAAGGATCCGGCCTTCGAAGTCCCAGATGAAGATCCCGACGATGTTGGCGTCCATCAGCCTTCGAATCCTCGCTTCCCGTTCCACGAGTTCTCTAGTTCCTTGGGCGACCCGGCGATCGAGTTCTTCTGCGACACGTTTCTGATCTACGGAGCGCCGGGCCTCGTGCAGCCCGATCACCGCCTGGTTTGCCGCGACATCGAGTACCAGCCTCTCGGTTTCTCTTGGAAAATCCACTCGAACAGAACCCACTAACAGAGCTCCAATTTCCGCTTCTAGCCCCAGATACGCTCCAGCTATGGATATCTCGCCCTCTCCCACAGGATTCGGGACCACCAAATGCGGACTCCGTGATTCGCTGTTCAGCCAGGCCTCGAGGACCGGCCCAACCGCCTCGCACTGAGCCGTCGAACCTTGGGATTTACCGATCTGCAGCATCGCGAGGGGCGCTCTGGCGCAAATTGGATCATTCAGTCGTAGATACGCGAAGTCCAGGCGCAGCATGGCTACGAGAGCGTCGAGGAGCGTACTTCCAATTTGCGATGGATTACTTCCACTCCAGATAGCCGGCAGGGACATTACACTGATCAAGTCAGTGATGCAGGCCTTTAGTTGTTTGACTTCATCGGGAAGCGCGGTATCGGTCACTCCGTCGCAGCGCGCGGGAGCGTGCGGACCCCGTGTTCGCGACGCTGTTCGTTTGCGGGCCATGAACATCCTCGATGAGGAACCAACGGTCCACTATCAACTCAAACCGGGCGTTTATTGTAACCCCCGCCAGTGTAGGGTGGAGACGTGCGGCACAAAATCGCTAACCGAGCGGTTTGGCTGCCCGCCTACGGCTTTCCGCCGGCATTCGCGCCCTTGGTTCCCAGTCGGGAGAGATGTACAATCGTGAGCCAATCCGGCCTCTTGTGAAGGAAGACTGGGCTCTCGGGTATCGGTCCGTGCACAGCGAACATCCCAGTGATCAGCTACTTAGGCCGAACAACCGAGGATGGTAATCTCCAACATCTCAGCACAAGATGGCCTATTTACGGTTGATTGACGCATCTAGCGAGGTGCACAATGCCGACTCCGGAACAACCGATCCACTTTGCCCACGCGACGCTCGGAATCCAGCGCCACATTTGTGCGTTCTTCCACTCTCCTGACGAGGAGTACCGGGTACTGCTTCCTTTTATTCGTGAAGGAATCGAGCGCGGAGAAAAGGCCTTTCACATTGTGGATCCCCGTCTGCTTGAGGATCACTTCCGGCGGCTGCGCGAGGCCGGAATTGACCCTGACGCTGCGTCAGCACGTGGCCAGTTGGTAGTCAAGCGTTGGCAGGACGCGTATCTACGCGATGGCCACTTCGACCAGGACCGTATGCTGGCTTTGATCGAAGAGGTGCTCTCGGCCGGTCCCGCGGAGGGGTTTCCACTGACCCGGCTAGTCGCCCACATGGAGTGGGCGTTGGAAGACTTCCCCGGTGTCAATGACCTGGTTGAATATGAGACACGGCTGAACTTTGTCCTGCCGAAGTACAAAGATCCAGTCATATGAACGTATGACTGCGCCAAGTTTGGCGCCGGCATCGCGATGGACATCCTGCGCACCCACCCAATGGTGATTCTGGGCGGCGTGCTGCAAAAGAACCCATTTTTTGCGCCGCCAGCCGAGTTCCTCGCGGAGCTGCGGGAACGTGCCGCGTACGGAGCCCGCTCAAGTGCGGCATGACGATACGTAAAGTTGCATCGCTCCCCGCGGGCGGCAAAAGCTCAACAGAAAACGGCGATTCGGCCCAGGTTCTTATGGTTGGAAGAGAACCGATGGGAAGACGACGACTATAGTATGTCCGGACTGAGTTGATTTGACCATTGGGAGGTTCATGGCCGCTCTATCCACATCGCGAGCCCTCATTTCCTGTCCCGTGTCTCTTTCCGGTTGCTGCTCTCCTGTTCTCGGTTATCTTCCAGTCCGAGCAGCCTATAAGCCTCGCTCGGTGATCTTACGACAGCGAGATTTGGCCGGCTGTCCTCTGCCAGCGCTTGAAACATTCGTGCAAGGCCGAAGGCAAAATCTTCCGGTGCAATAACGACGTGTTTTGCACTTGGATCGAAGATGCTCGTGGTCGTTGCCGCAGCCCAGATGGTTTCCGTAGACAAATTCGTTGTCGTCACTCCTGTGAAATCGATGATTTCGGAAAAGTGCGGATCGGAATCTGGATGGGATTGAATCAGGGAAGCTTGGCGCATAAATTCCTCATTCGTAACCTGACCGTAGAATGTGGAGGTGACCATGCGCCTGGCTCGGTCCACCTGCAGGGAAACGGGCATACTTTCTCTTGCGAATGCTAGACCAGAGGCAAGGGCCGAGGAGCGACTTTTGCATCTCTGTTCCGAAAATGGAGCAGCGGCTTCCTATTTTTGATCATGGTTGCCGAAACGCCCCGTCCTTTACGGCCGGAGCGGCGAAGCAGTAGGATAGGAGTGCCAAGCGAATTCCAAGATGCGGCTGCACGGTTTTGCGCCGGCCGCTTGCCGTTCGGGCTGCCGTCATTGTTAGAACAATCGAGCTTTGGCTTTTCCTTCGCCGTGATGGCACAATTCCTTCCAGTTCAGAAGTAGGGATTCAGGAGAGGGATCGCGCGAGCATCGCAACCTGCGAAGACTGCCGCCAAGTGTTGGAAGAAACCCGACCTTCCAAGGAAGTGCTCGAGCCCCTGATGGAAGAGGTGAGGCTGCTCGCTGTGCAGGTAACCGCTAGGGCGAAATCTGCCTCTACCGGAGGCATCAATCGGGACCAGTTTTTGCCTCGGACGGCAGACCGGGCAAAGCTATTCCGCTAATTTTCCTCAAGGACGATCTGCTGTGGGGGCGAAGAACCCTTTGCTGACAGCCATCAGGAGTGTGGAGCAGAAGGAGCAGGTACAGCAGTGTGCTTGAAGAACCGACACTTCCCTGCTGGCCGACGCAGAGCCCGCGAATCAGAGCATTATTCTTGCCTTGGCGCTCAGGACGATTAACACAAAAATGTGATTAATGAAGCGTCCCATTCATCTTTCCTTGTATATCCTTTGGTTCGAGCTTCCGAGCATTGTCGGATTTCCTTGCGAAAGGGTGGGGTGCTGCACTCATCCTGGGAATCCTTCTGCAAATCCGGATCGCATGGTTAGCGGCGGAACCAGAGTGCGCACCGATAAAACATCAGCCTCTTGAGCTTTGGTTTTGGAACGAGTTACTGAGTGCTCGGTCCGACTAATGCACGGATCGCGAGCTTCTCGTCGCGGAGGGCACGAATCCGAGATGTCTCCGAAACGTGCGAATGAAGTGGCTCAGGTTGTTGAAACCGGCTGTATAACACCTATCCGTGACGCTCATGCCAGATTCGAGAAGAGCACGGGCACGTGCAAGGCGTAGCTGAACCAAATATTTGTGGGGTGGAACCCCGATGAGTTCGCGGAAGACGCGTGCGAAAAGGAATGGGCTCATCGCAACGTGCGAGGACAGATGGAAAAGAGAGTGTTGATCTGCCGGATTCGCATCCATCAATTCACGGGCCGCATGAATTCGCTCGGCGTACCACTTCAGCTGATTTGACCGATACAAACGATGACTGTTTGTCGGCGCTTCAGCAACCGCGTCCACGAGTTCGCACGCGAACGCTTCCAAACTTAATCCGACGTCATCACGAACGATTGAGCCAAGCTGCAGTTGCAAGAAACGCAGCCGGTACGTAATTGGCGGCACCAGCGGCAGGCAGCGCAGGTTCTCGCGCAACTCGGCGGACAGTGACCGGGAGAGAGTCACGGATAAGCACGTATCTGCTTCAATGTCCGGCAGATGCGCGTAGCGATACACATCATCTGGGCGGCTGAGAAAGACGCAACCGCTGCCGAGCAGCCACTCTCGGCCTTGATGTCCCCAATCGGAAAGCGCCTCGCTCGACGATGTTGATTTGAAATCGGTCTGCTGCTCGCTCCTCGGAGTCGGGCAGGCTTACGCCCGTCGGATGGTCAAACCGAGTCAGCGACACATCAGCGGTTTCTTTGACTGTACGCACCCGGCAGGGCACGAGATCGCGCGTCACAAAAACGGGGTAGTAGTGGTCCTGGCCGGTGTCAATGGCGGGAGAAGAGTCGCAGTTCAGAATATTTTTGTCAGGCTGTGACACAAATCTCTTTTCGGGCAATGCGGAATCAGAACGAGTTCACTGGAACGGATTGGTCACGGTGACTCCGAAGTATCTCTGGCCCGCGTTCAGATCCTCCGACCAAATCCGACCACATCCGGCGCGCTCTGCGGCAGCCACAATCATCCCGTCATAAAAGTGCAGGCCGTAAGAAGCTCGGGCTGCTACGGCGCGATGGACGATATCGCCATCGGGCGCAACCAATCGGATCGGTCCCAAGGCGTTGAGAATAACGAGCACATCGTCTGGTGGCACCGGTGGCGACAGTTTGTGAAGTAGCGTGGCGGCGAACTCTGCTAAAACCTGCGTCGACATGACGCTCTCGCCGGCGATTGCCTTGCGAACCAAATCTTGCGCTAGGCGTTGCTTCCGAGAGTCGCTAACGTCGTAGGCATACACCAGAACATTGCTATCCAGGAAATCAGGAGCGGGCATACAGATCTTCCCGTTTCCAGGTTCGCTTTCCTACTTTGAATTGGAATTGGCTGAAGCTGTGCTCTAGGGTCTCCCGTTCGCGACGCCTCCGCCCGGACGAGGCGTGTTCTTGAGCGAGCTGTTCGAGGTAGGCTCGCACCAAACCTGTCAGCGTGGTGTCTTGCTCGACCGCAATTTTACGGACTTCCTTGACAAGCTTATCGTCAAGAGAGAGGGTGACATTCATGGGCACATAATAAGGGAAACCCTTAATACGTGCAACCCGGAGGAGCCCGGAGGCTCAGTTTGAGCGTGCTTCATTTGGTGACCCGAAAAAAAGAACTGGCTTGTCGGGCTCAATGTTTTCAATCTTATGCAGTGGTGCTTCAACCGCTGATTTTTGCTCGATCACCTCATTCTGGAGTGTTTGTAAACCCTCGAATGGCAACCCTCACCACAGATTCACTCGCGGCGCGCTCTAAATGCATGCGCCAAATTCGTAGCCGAATCGCGGCGATTTGTGGCGACGCGGCTGGAAACTTGACTCCGTTGTTCTGCTCAGATTGGATGTTTCTCCGGCTGGCCTGTCTCTCGTAGTTTGCACATCTCGCGCCAGCGCTTGTACCGCTCGGCCTTAGTGGGATCTGGATCTTCGGTATCCTTGCAACCAGAATCGGAATCCCCTACGAGTGGATTCGGGCCGCGTGGGTGGCGGTCTCGACGGGTAACGACGTCTCACGGGCGGTTCGAGACGTCAGGCGAATTCGCTAAGGGGCTCTCGCGTGTCTTCCTGGACCGACTGCATCGAAGCGGAATGTAAGGAAACACAAGAAGCCGGGCTGCATGCAAATACCCATCACCGCATCAACGGGGATGAGCTTTGCGAATGCCCAGGCGCGACCTCGTGGAATCATGCCAGCTCGAAATTGCAGCTCTTCAAGAGCTCAAACATCAACGAAAATTGCGATTCGTGGACTGTAATGAAATGACCGCCCGGAATTTTGGGGAAGCGCTGAAAACAAATCTTTCCCAACAAAAGACTCTGGCCTCCGAAAAGAGCCGCAGCGCATTGGCCTGGCCGCTCAAGCTAGGAAGCGAAGTCCCTGCCCCAGTGATTACCTTGACGCGCTTCCGCTGCCTCCCATGGAATCTTCGCGTGAATATAATCGGTAAGGAATCGTATCCCCTGATTGTCGGAAGGGTTCAGCCAAAGCATCCGGCTAATAGTACACTCGGCTTCCTCGAAGCGGCCTAAGCGCCAAAGGCACAATCCGAATCCGCGCATGCAACGGAGGAATGGCCGATTATCGATCCAGCCCCACGGCAGTAATCCGTCGAAACTTGCTCCCAGTGATAATTTGCCGATCCGAAATCCAACCTCGTAGTGCCGAATCGCGTCTTTTGGCCAATGGTCGAACACCAAGTTGCCGAGATGAGCGTGAGCGTCGAGGCAGCGTAGATCGGAATGGCAGAGTTCCATCAATATCCTTCTTGCGCCTTGAGTATCGCCAGCGTCCTTCCGGTCGTTGGATTCTGTGATCGGGTCTGAAAATGGATCATCCGGATCAGCTCCCGGCAATACTTGCTCCATCTCGAATTGTCGCCGCGGCCCTCGGGCGATGATCGGCTTGGCCCACTTCTCGACCGGCTCGCCTGGCTCTCCCCAGTATTCTTCTGCCGGATGCCACTTGCCCTGATCTTCGAGCTTCAGTGGGACGAGCCCCAGTGCGCTAGCATCGATCCGTGTGGATTCAATGAGGCCGGATAGATATGTAGTCCCGGCGTAGTTCCATTCCTTGCGCGGCCGGACTACGACAATCTCGCCGGGAATAAGCTGCCAAATGCGACCAGAACGAATTGTGATGACGTGGTTACTTCGCAGTAGGCGGCAACGCGCCGTAGTCTGCTTGACCGAGAGTACAATCAGCTCTACCGGATTTCGCAGAGTGATCGATCCCACACGCTCTTCGGAGTGTGCCGTGTATGGTGTAGCTTTTTCACCAAGGGGGTAGGGCACCAGCCCCATCCAATGGCGGTAGGCTGCGACATACCGCGAACCGTCCGAGTGCGTTGTCACCAGAACCTCTGATACCGCCATTTCGTATTCCCGACCATCTGACCGGCGACAGGTCGCAGTCACCCCGCGCCGCTGGTTGCCGTCGTAGTTGAAGCTCACCAACTTGACTGGCTCGCCGATTACGAACCCATCGCAAGGTAACGAGACGTGCTTCTGCAACGCCTGCTGGAAATTCCACATCCGTTCGTCATCGCCGCGTGCTTCTGCCGTAAGCTCGTCGACAATCTCACCCAGGCTCGCCCGTTCTGGTGGCTTTGCGTTCTTCATGAGTGGTTCCCGTGGCGCTCGGTCTAACGTGCCTTGGCTTGCTCCAGAAAAGAAGGTTTTTCGATGTGTTTCGCTCCGACCGCTAATGCCTGAAATCCCCTCATGAAGCCGGTCTTGCGAAAATGTAAACTGCTCACGTGGCGCACGATTTTTCCCCATTCAGTGGCTAATGCCGCTTGTTGATAGCATTCTCGCGCGCGCGCGAAATTGGATAAAGCGGCATCATAATATTTACTCTTCTTTGCGTCCACGATGCGCATTCCTTGTGCACACCAAAGGCGGGCGGCAAGATCTGGATGGTTCAGCTCCAGCCGCTTCGCTGCAGGCTCGGTGAAATAGTGGCTTACCTTTTTGAGAGCTTCGCGTGAAGAGCCACGCACCAGTTTCGCCAGCCGCTCTGTTTCTTTGGTCTCGGTGAACAATTCCAGCAGTGAACCCAGGTCTGCACCACCCGTTGCTGCTGCATCGAGTGCTTTTTCGTGCCATTCCTTGCGCTCAAGTTTGGGCACGATCGTCATGAGATCTTGATAGGTGAACTTCGAAGGGTGCTGCAGAAAGTCCATCCATGCAGCTTCCCGCGCTTCATCCTGTCGGCCGAGCTTGCTCAGCACTTCGCGACGAAGTCTTTTGAGCTCGTAAGCCACCCCGGACCACGGTTTTTCTGGATCTAATGCGCACCCGCGCTCGACCCACTGCAAGGCGTCGCCCGGCTTTCGTGGTGCAAGCAACTTCGCGACAGCCAAGCAGTCCTCCGGTTCGAGCTTGGTCTGCTCAGTCAGTCTTATGCATGCCTGGATGTTCCTTTGCGATCTGTAGATCTCGCGAAGGATTTTGCTGCAGTGCCTGTACGGCCAACTGGAAGGATCCGCCGAGGCAGCCTCGAAGCGCTCGCGAATTTGTTTTTCGAAGGCAGCCAGCCCTGCTTTGTCGAAGGCCGCGGCAGCATCTTTCTCGATTTCATGGCAGAAAGCGTAGGGATCGTCGTCCATCCACGCCAGAAGCGTAGAAGCGGTTTTGGCCGGTTCGGCGCCGGAGGCCTGACGAGCTTTGATCCAGCGGCAGATGAGTTGATGCGCGAATTCACCGAAGCTGCCGGCCGAATCATCGAGTTCATCTGCCTTTGCATGGCAGCCCGCAAGGAACGTCTCGTAGAGCCCTACAGCGCGCCCGGGCTCGGCGGCGCCGAGTTTACGGATTTTGGCGGCGACCTCCTCAAGCTTGCTCACAAAGGAGAAACCTTCGCTGTAGCCAATGAATACTCCGGGTCGGAGCGCTAACTCAATTTCACGCTCCGTTGGGTCTGTCTTGCTGCGAATCCCTTGTTTCATGTGCCGATCCTGCACCCTAATCATATTTATCGTTCGCGGCGACATCCGGTAAGCGTAGCCCGTTTTTCCTGATCTGCCACGTCCCAGCCCGAGTTTACCAGCCCCACGCGAAAAAAATGCTTCGGAGCCGGCGCTGGCGCGGGTGCGAGAGGTTCCGGGATGTATGACGAATTGCTGCGATAGCGGTCCAAGCCGAGGGTGGCACCATTTGCTTCTGCCGGTGGCTCATCTTCGATATGTCCGTGCGCACCAAGGATTCTTGCGAGCGTTGCGGCGCGGAATAGAGTAGGCTGACTTCTTTAATGTTCGTGAGCTGGTCTATGATCTCGGCAACGCTGAGCACCATGCCGGCCTGAGCCGAATATGCACGGCTGCTTGTCGAGCGGTGCTCAATCAGGGGAAAGTATGGGAATTGGTTGGAACTAATCCCGCGCAAGGGGTCCGGTTACCCCGCAAGAAAGCACGCAAGCCTCCTGTTGCATTCGCAGAGCAAGATATTCGCCGTGTGATCTAGGCATTGCCAGAGCCGATGAAATCCATGGTTGTGGGTTCGCCGCGGATCGGGGAGGTCACAGCCTTACGTTGGGGAAGAGTTCACTCGGATCGAATCGAAATCGTGGAGCGTTTCTACGAAGGCGAATTCGATGGCACGAAGACCGATGCCGGGCGCGGAGCATCCCGCTTGATTCCCCCGGAATTCTGCGTGGTGCGCTGGATGCAGCCTGGCGGCGCTCAAAGTATCGCAATCCGGGGGAGCTAGTTTTCGCTTCCCATGTTGTTCCCCCTCACTTCGCGCCGGACGCATATACTGCGTGGGATGATGCCCAAGTCAACAATGCTCGACTCTTTCCGGAGGGACGTCGCGGTTGAGTCGTTTTACGATTTCGGCGGAGCGATAAAATCAATCACCTGCCTGTCGTTCCGTCGATAGATGCTGAAGTCCGTACGGTCGACTGTGAGCACTTGGGAGCGCGGGTGCCGCTCGCTCATAACGACAATCGACGCGTCAGCCAGATCCATTTGGTCATAGCGCGCCATAAGAGTGCGGAGCCGCGGCCAATGTTCCGCAACCTGAAGGTCCAGCCGAACCGCGCCGCGCTCGAGCAGTTGAAACAGCGGATCGACGTCCACGCGGTCTGCACGCAAAAAGTACGCCACCTCGGTGAGGACCGGCTCCGTTGTCAGCATCGGGGAACGCGCCTGCTTCATCAGCGCGACGGCCCAAGAGTGGTATGGGTCGTTACGGTTTAGATACGCTACCAGCGGTCCCGTGTCGCAAATTGTGATCACGACCGCGCAAACCTGCGGCGATCGTTGGTTGCAGGCTTTCGGCTGCCTGCCACACTGCCCGCAAGATCAGCAGTGATCTCATAGATGGACCGACTGCCTCGGCGCGGCACAGCCTCGAGCCTCTCGCGAATCAGGGCGCCCACGCTGCGCCCGGTCGTGCGGGCCTCCTGCCTCAACCGGCGCAGCGTCGTATCTGGAAGCTTTACGGTAATCCCCTTCATAATTACTTATCATGGTAACCCTATTCTGACAGAATGGCAATACCGGGGGCTGGGGCTGCAGGGGCAATCTGTTGCCCTTATGCTCGTTTAGGCATATGGGGACAGCACCCCGATGCTAAGCCGCTTCGGAGCTTTGGTGGAGCAGGCATCCTGGAGATCGTGGAAGACCACACGGGCGATACTTATCCCGCCCTGTACAGGTCCGCTTGGCGTGTCTGGCGTGTCGCAATATGTCTTACATGCGTTTCAGAAGAAATCAAAGAACGGGATCCAGACGCCGAGCGCAGAGATCGAGCTAATCAAATCGCGTCTCAAGCGAGTCGAAGAAGAACACATTCGCGCGCGGCGACTCACCCAAACTCGCGCCGCGCACATCCTAAGGATTGATCAACCCAAGATTTCACGTCTCTTGCGAGGTCAGCTATCTGGTTTCTCGACCGAACGACTTATGCATTTCCTGACCCTGTTTGGCCGAGACGTTGAGACGGTGAGATCACCGTAAACCCCGCGCCGCGATCACACCACACAGGGCATCTGCGCGTTGTTGCGACAGGGTGACTGCTCTCTCTCGAGGAACAATCCGGCGATGCCAGGAGAGTCACACCGATGCGAGGCTTCTGGTTTGCTGCTGCCCCTGCCGCAATTTGTTCGGGTGCGTCACCGTCTCGACCATTTCAAAAGCGACTCACGTCGCTCGAACGATCACTCCACGATGGATATTGATTTGGTCGATGCGAACCAGCAATGAGATTGAGCATTTCCGCGGTTCAGATTCGAGATCGCACGCTCTGTTCGACCAATTGTGCAGCCTCGGCGACAGGTCGCGGTTTGGGTGCCCCTAGCTCACAGCTCACTCGCGCGTAACCCTCCTGAATACGTGGAGTTTTCTCTGGGGCACCCATAATAGACGCGCCAAGGGCTCGATTGTTTGCCAACCAAAAAGTGTAAGTCCTTGAAAAGAACCTCGCGATGAGGGATGGTGTTATGGGTGCGACGGTGCGACCCCTTGGTCTCGATCCAGGGGCTCAAATGGGAGCCCTCTTTGGGTGCCCCAGCAGGAAGCCAAGATTGCAAGTTGTTGAAAGATTGGTCGGCCCTGGCCGACGATTTTAGAACCGCTCTACTTTCCGCTGACGGTTTTGGACTCACATTTTTCAGTGGCGTAGGTCTGACTTGAAATCAAAGGGTCAAGGTAAGAGGATTTGAACTTGCGCTCCCGCAAGTGGGGGTTCTATTTCGTCCGTGGGTGCGGTTCGCAGTCTGAACTCACCACATTTGTCCGGCGTCAAGCATTCTTTCCGCTCGGGAGTTCTAATTGTCGCCCATCACCACATTTGACCTTATAGTCGGCGCCCGCCTGTCACTTATCGTCATATGGTGCATCGGGATCAATCGCGCGATTCACCATCGCGACCAACTCTCTCATTTGGCTTTGGGAAAGCCTACGAAGAAGCCTCTCGACAAGATCTTTCTTCTCAATCACGGAAATAAAATGAGCCTTCAGAAAGGACGCCTGGGGCAAACCTGTCTCACCCGGCTCCATTCGCTTCGATGTCGGGCCAGGCGACCCGTAACTGCCAAAAGGGACCGCGAGTACGGAGCTCACGCGCTCACTCGTATTGCGTGCATCTAACGAAATAATGACAACACTGTGTCTTTTCCCGCCCGTATTCGCATGCCAGATTTCCCCGCGTCTGGGCGACTCAGAGCTCTTCATCAAAGTTGATCGTGCTCGCTGCTGCTGCGAGGTCCTGCGCTAGAGCATTCTCTTCACTTGCTGCATGCGTTTCTAATTGATCAAAATACCGGGCGGTTGCCAGAGCCAGTCTTTGCCGGTTCTCGAGCTGCCGGACCTTTTGGATTGCGGCGTCCACTGCTTCGGCCAGACTAGCGGCTTGGCCGGATTCTACCTTGCTTTCCAGGAATTCGAGTGTCCTTGCCGATACTGTCGTCGACAGCTTTGCTCGTGGCTTCTTGCCTTGTGGTGCGACCATTAAAGCCTCATCATGAGCATAACGGACGGTTAATCGCCTAGTCAAGAAGATAACTAATCCCCTATGTTGGTAGATATTTCATCGCATAGTCGGTTTTCAGCCAACGGAGTGGCGACATCGCAAGCACCCTACTGCGCCGGTGAAA
Organism: Terriglobales bacterium; assembly: GCA_035272945.1. GTDB lineage: Bacteria > Acidobacteriota > Terriglobia > Terriglobales > Acidobacteriaceae > Gp1-AA122. Next base: position 12,826 of record DATEPX010000357.1, on the reverse strand, counting down.
CCTGCCCGACAAGGAAAGGTGGAGCGGCGGCTGAAAACGGTCAGCGCCTATCGCGAGGTCGATCTTCATCCCGATGTCGCGAAACTGCTGAACGAGTTCATCGGCACCCGGACTAGCGGATTCCTCTTTCAAGCCAGCAATGGGAAGCCGCTTACGCTCACCAACATTCTTCGTCGCCACTTGCATCCGGCGCTGAAGGAGCTTGGATATGTTAACCCGTACACCGGAACACACAAGGCTGGAACCCGACTAGTCGAGAGGTGGCTATCGGCATTCAACACTTTGCACACCAATGCAGCTGCCAGCGTTCCCTTCCTGCAGCACGCAAATGACGAATCGGCCAGGGGTCTCTGGCTGTTGTGGAGAATTGCGCGGACGTTAGGTATCGATCGAAAGGCGCGTAGGTTGGGCTTATGAGGAAAGCGAGGACAGCCCGCCAAGCTTATTGTATGTTTGACGAGACAAGCTGGTATGCATTCGGACATCCACAACGCCGAACTCTTGTTTCTGCTGTTGCTGTTGTTCGTCGTGATGTTTGGCGTTCTCTCGAAAAAACTCAAAACGCCGTATCCGATCGTGATGGTGGTCGGTGGGCTGCTGTTGAGCCTAGTTCCGCACATCCCCAATGTCCAACTGAATCCGGACCTGGTCTTTTTTGTGATTCTGCCGCCGTTACTTTACAGCGCAGCCTGGCTCACCTCCTGGCGAGAATTTTCCTACAACCTGGTCAGCATCTTGTTTCTCGCCTTTGGCCTGGTCACCTTCACAGTCCTGGGCGTGACAGCCTTAGGAAATTTCGTTCTTCCAGGTTTTGACTGGCGCGTCGGCCTGGTGCTCGGCGCTGTAGTCGCGCCCACTGACGCCATTGCCGCTGTCTCTATTGCAAAACGCATTGGACTTCCCAAACGCCTGGTGGACATTCTGGAGGGCGAGAGCCTGCTCAACGACGCCACCGCTTTGCTCGCACTCGAATTCGGCCTAGTGCTGCTTGTCGGCGGCATGAGGCCCACCTTCACATTCGGTCTGTTGCGGCTTCTTTACTTGACCGTTGTTGGCATCTTGATCGGGTTGGCGATCGGCATAATCGTCCACGGCGCAGAACATCGCATCGACGACGGCCCGATCGAAATTGCGCTCAGTATTCTCACACCTTATGTAGCCTATTTGACCGCCGATGCAGTGAAGGCTTCCGGCGTACTCGCCGTTGTTGCGTCTGGACTCTACCTGAGCCGCCAGAGCTCTCACTTTTTCTCCCCTGGTGTGCGGCTTCAGGCCTGGGCCGTATGGGAGTCTCTGACTTTCATTCTGAACGGTCTTGTGTTCGTCTTGATCGGCCTGCAACTACACTTCGTCCTTTCCAACATTCGGGATCACCAGCTAGGAACACTGATTGAGTACGGCGCTCTGTTCAGCGCCTTTCTAATTTTGGTGCGCTTGACCTGGAATTTCCCCGGCGCTTATCTGGCCAATCTCATTCGCACGCGCATTCTTCATCAGAGGGATCCGATGCCCGGTGTCCGCCAGATTTTCGTCGTTGGCTGGACCGGAATGCGCGGGGTTATCTCGCTTGCCGCCGCCATCGCTCTGCCGCAAACGTTTGACAATGGCACTCCGTTCACGCAACGCAGCATGATCATCTTCCTCGCCTTCAACGCCATTTTGGTCACGCTCGTCCTTCAGGGACTCACGTTGCCACCCCTCATTCGTGTGCTTGGCTTGGCCGGCGCTTCCGCGACACATTCCACCGAAGAGGAGGAGGCAAGACGCACCATTCTGACGGCTGCACTGCAATACCTTGAGGACGCTCGTGAAAATGCGAGACCAGAACTAGTCGAAGTGTATGACGATCTCTCACAGCACTATCGCGCCCGGCTCGCCAGCCTGCATGAAGACAACAACGCCGACGGGCTCGCGGCGCCCATGTTCTACACCCAGTATGTCGACGTCAGTCGCAAACTGCTGAAGATCGAGCGCCAAACCGCTGTCCAACTCCGCAACGAACGGCGCATCAGCGACGATCTTCTGCGCGAACTGGAGCATGAGCTGGACTTGAGTGAATCCAAGTTCGCAAAGCGGAGTTAAGGCGCCATACAGTTGTTGCTGGGCTCGCCTGCAACATTTTCCTCATGGGGTCAGCAGTCGGCTGTTTGGAAGCCTCCCGCGTGAAGCGATTCGCTTTCTTGCTCGCAAAGAAACCAGCGGAGCGGAACTGCGAAACTGTGCGGATTACATTCGGGAATGGATCGATAGAGAAAGGCGTCGTGAGTATCGCGACCGATCGTGAACGGTCTCTGAAGATCTAACACATCAAACCGGGAAACGCCGAACACACACACAAACGGATCTATTCAGAAAGAGATGCACTATGGCAACTGCAGGGGAACCTCTATCGCAAACTGCTTCGTCCCTTCGTCTTGACATGGAGATCAGGGAACACGACAACGGCTTTTCAGTTTTTGCCGGTATGCGTCCGCGTCTCTTCGGCATCGCCTACCGTATTCTCGGAGGTGCGGCGGCGGCAGACGATATCGTGCAAGACGTTTGGTTGCGGTGGCAGTCTACGAATCGGAGCGTGGTTGAGAACCCGCCCGCATTCCTGGCGACCGGAAGATCAGCTCCCGAACTTCCGTCGACAGTTTTTTCCTACCGACCTGTTTTCTCGCCTTCGAGATCAAACTCCAGTACAGTCGAAAACCAGCGCGATGCCAGCGAACGACCGTCTCAGGATTGACGAACACGAGAGACTGCCTCCAAGCACTCCAGAAACGACGGGCGAATACCCAGAAGATTTTGTCAACCGCTCCCATCCGGGGTCTGGGATGCTTGCGCTTCAGCACGGCCAGCTGTTGCCGGAGAGCGAGATTTTCCAGGAGCAGGCTTCGATGCGATTGCAAGCAGCGGGTGAGCAGGCCCAACCATAATCCGACGTGGCGGAACATGAGGAACAGTCATAGCAGATACTGCCGCTGAGGAAAGTGTGCAAGCTGTTGATTTCAAAGCTGGACAGAATTTTGGCGATGCACAACACATGTGGGACAACCCCCGAACCGAGCCGAGTGAGGAGACTTTCTTAGCCACTGTATCGAGTGCACCAGCTCCGCATTTGAGTTCCGGTTTCTCTTGAAGGGTTATCTGCCGGTGCAGGGGTCCGCAAAACTCCTCGCAATCTCGAAGGACGTGCGGTCGCTCACTTGCTAAATTTTTCTGTCACTTGTCGGGCGACGAATCGCAAGGACGCTGAATTCATGCAATAGCGCAAGCCCGTAGGGTCTGGGCCATCGTCGAATACGTGCCCCAAGTGCGCGTCGCACTCGGTGCATGAGACAGCCGTCCTGGCCATACCCAAGGTGGCGTCTCGCGTGCTTCGAACGTTCTCACGCGCGATCGAAGCCCAGAAGCTAGGCCAACCCGTTCCGGAATCGAACTTCGTGTCCGAGGTGAACAGTGCGTTGTCACAGCAAATACAGCGGTAGAGACCTTTCTCGTGGAGGTCCCAGTACTCTCCGGAATAGGCAAGCTCGGTGTCGGACTGACGGGTGATCGCGAAGACGCCTCGGGACAGTTGCTTGCGCCATTCCTCTTCCGTCTTGACCACTCTCGGCACGTGGACCGTCTTCAGGCGCGATCCTGAATCGGAGAATTCAACAATCGTAACTTCCTCAGACACGCCATTTGCCGCCTTCGCTTGCGCAGGGCTTGGCCTTCGCAGCGACCATAAAATCGCGCCCACCAGCGCCGAGGCCGAGGTCAAGAGGAACGCCCGTCGCCGGACTACCGATTTTTCATTTGTTCCAAGATCAGAGTCGAACATGGCCACTTTCTCCTAAATTGTTACTTACCTGCGTAAAGATCCGGAAACTGCTCGCGAAGATGAGCAACTTTCGGCGCATCGTTGTACAGGATGTATGGATTGTTCGGATGACGTGCGGCGTAGTCCTGGTGGTAGGCCTCGGCTGGATAGAAAGCCTTCAACGGAACTACCTGGGTCACGATCGGGCGCCGGAAGACTTTGGCTTTTTCGAGCTGTACGATATATGCTTCGGCGATTCGCTTCTGCTCTTCGCTGCCATAGAAAATGGATGAGCGATACTGGGTGCCCTCGTCGGGACCCTGCCGGTTCAACTGCGTGGGGTCGTGGGCCACCGAGAAGAAGACACGGAGCAGTTGGCCATATGTGATTTTGGATGGATCGTAAGTAACCTTCACCGACTCCGCATGACCGGTCTCGCCGGTGCTGACCAGTTCGTACTCTGCAGTCTTGGCTGAGCCTCCGGCGTATCCGGACGTTGCGCTGATCACGCCCTGCACATGCTGGAACACGGCTTGGATTCCCCAGAAGCAGCCACCCGCGACAACCGCGGTCTGCTCGGCGTTGGTCGACAGCGTAGGCGCATCGACAGTTGGGGATGGAAGAGTGCTCTTCGCCCGGTCCCCTGCGCTGCAGGCGGTTAAGCCGGCAAACGCCAGCACCAAGATCATGGCGGAAAAGCGTGAAAACAAGCTAGACATAACAAGCTCCTTGGCGGTCCAAGGCAAAGCAAATGCCGAGAGCCGGTTCTGTTAGAGTCCGCTGAACGGCAAAAGTTACAGGCGTTCGACCCAAATCAGCGGGGGGACGACGTAACTTTCACGCCGGCTGGACATCCACTCAGCAGGACACGAGAACAGCGAAGAAAATGAAAATTCCGGTTGTTTCAGTGGCGGTCGTGCTTTCGATAGGCGCCGGGATCTTGGCGTTTGCACCGCAACCTTTCCGTGGGTCGGATGCTGTACGTTGCGGTTGCTCTGAACCGTGCTGAATCGCAAGTGTCGGCCGGCGAGAATTCCGGACGCAGACTGGCGCACGTATCTGTGGTCAAGAGTCTTACAAAGATTGGTGCTCTGAAGCAGGGGCAAGGCCTGGCGCAGGCTGTTCAGCTCAAGTTGGAACGTGGGTCTGATTCGCGCAGTCTGCGGCTGATAGCCTTTGTTCAGGAACCCCGGCAGGGTCGAGCATGGTCCGTCCGAGCCCTCAATGGGAGTTCGCCTTTCCAATTCTGCGGCAGTGCGCTTACGTTCATCGCTCGATGAAGGAGTTCCGGATCCCGTGCTTGGCCAAGGTAGAGGCGCACGATGTCCACGACGGTGACTCGATGGGGATCTCGACTCAAAATCTCAACCTCCGATCCCGCATGGACTTCTGCTTCCTCGACGACCGCAAAGTAAAACCCGCTTCGCTGACTCATCAAGAAGAGCTTAATCATGTCGTCACGGTCAAATCGTAGAGCCAATTTGTAACAGGGCAGACGGGGTTGGGTAACCATCAGAACGGCAGACCCGACTCTCAAACGATCGCCGATGCAAAGCGTGTCTTCTGTTAGCCCCTCGGTCGTTAGGTTCTCACGGAACTTGCCCCACGAGAACGGTACCTCTCGTAGCTTCCTCCGCCAGTACTCATAGTGCTCGGCAGGGTACGCGTATACGGCTTTCTCGGCTCCGCCGTGTACAGTGAGGTCTGCCTGCTGATCGCCGGTAAGATTCAGTTTGCTTATCGTCACTGGCTTGTCCACGGGGTCCTTGAAGATTCCAGTCTGGACCGTCATACCCTTCCAAACGACCTCACGTGGCAACCCCACGTTTACAGAAATAATCTTCATGGGCAGTTCTCCGACTCCCAGGACGGTGAGACTGATTACTCATACCTGTGACTGAATTGCGCGAACATCTTTAAGACCAAACGCCTTCCCGCCAATTCCCCATGATCCGCTAGCAATTTCCTCAATGAGGACCCAGGTGTCATCCCGTAGCTTCTCGCCGACAAACGGGATCACTGCCTCCGTGACTTTGTGAATCAGGTCTCTGGTCTGTGAATGGGAAAGTTCATCCTCGAATACCTTGATTGTGACCAGCGGCATGGTTTCTCTTTTGCGTGTGCTATTTCTTCTTGGACATCGGCCAGGACTGACTCCGAATCCTGTTTGCAGGCCGTGCGGGGTCGCGTCTGCGGCCCCGCTGAGGCTGTCTCGAACTAGACTTGCCCAAGGCCTCCATCGACGTTCAACTCGATACCCGTGACATAGGAAGACGCACTGCTGGCCAGGAACAAGGCTGTCTGCGCAACTTCCTCGGGCTTGCCGAATCGCTTCAGAGGAACCTGAGACACGATGTTCGCGGCGAATGCATCCAGCGCCTCCTTGGGCAGACCCAGCTTTCCATAGATCGGAGTCGAAATCGGGCCGGGGCTGACCACGTTCACGCGGATTCCTCTGGTCGCAAGTTCGGAGGAAATGCTCCGGGCCAGAGAGCGTACCGCCGCCTTGCTCGCTGCGTAAACGCTGGTTGTCGGAACGCCAGCTTGGTTGACGAACGACGTGTTCAGAATCACCGAGGCATTGTCGTTCAGGTAGGGGATGGCTTTCTGGACCGTGAAGAACACCCCCTTGACGTTGATGTCGAACGTCTCGTCGTAGGCACCTTCCGAGACATCGCTGACCGGGGCAAACTTCGCAATCCCGGCATTGGCAAACAGTACATCGATCCGACCCAGCTTCTTCGCAACGACTTCGAACAGTGTGTCCAGATCACTCAATTTGCTGACATCGGAGCGCAAGGCTAAGACGCCAGCCCCGAGCTCCTTAACCGCAGCATCGAGTGATTGTTGGTTGCGGCCGGAGATCGCGACTCGGGCGCCCACTTCCTGGAACAGTTTGGCGGTAGCCAGACCGATTCCGCTGCTGCCGCCCGTGATCACTGCAACTTTCCCCTCTAACGTTTTCATGGCTTTATCCTTTTCTCTTGTTATGAATGCTCGTGGTTGTTTGTCGAGCAGTTCTTGCCTATGCAGCCTTGAACTGCGTTGCTAGCTGGCGACCGAGGAAATCCCGGATGGCGCCAGCAATTTCCTGATGGTGGGTTTCGAGCGCGAAGTGACCGGTGTCGTAGAAACGCACCTCGGTACTTGGGTTATCGCGTTTGAACGCTTCAGCGCCGGGCGGCAGGAAGAACGGATCACTCTTGCCCCAGACCGCGAGTAACGGCGGCCGTTTGGTGCGGAAATATTCCTGGAACTTGGGATAGAGTGCGATATTGCTCGCGTAATCCAAGAACAGGTCAAGCTGGATCTCGTCATTGCCGGGCCGCGTCAGCAGAGCGGAGTCCAGTTCGTAGGCTTCCGGCGCCACCCGGGTCGCATCCTGGACGCCATAGAGGTATTGGGACTTGGTCGCCTCAGGTTTCAGGAATTCGCGCAGGGCAGCTCGATTCTCCGCAGTTGGCTCCTTCCAGTACTTCTGAATCGGGTTCCAACCCTGGCTCAGGCCCTCTTCATAGGCGTTGCCGTTCTGCGAGATGATAGCGGTGATCCGCTCCGGATGCGCCAAAGCCAGCCGAAGCCCCACGGGCGCGCCGTAGTCGAAGACGTAAATCGCGTAGCGTTCGAGACCGATAGTCTGTGTGAAGGAGTCGATGACCTTGGCCAAGTGCTCAAACGTGTAGCGGAACCGTTTGCGGTCAGGTGCATCCGAGAAGCCGAATCCCGGGAGGTCGGGCGCAACCACGTGATAGCGGTCCGCCAGGGCAGGAATGAGGCTGCGGAACATGTGCGACGACGTCGGGAAGCCGTGTAACAGGAGTATCGTTGGGGTAGTTTTCGTGCCGGCTTCACGATAAAAGATCTTGGAGCCGTCGACGCTGGCGTGTTGATAGCTCGTCATAATGTGTCTCCTCACAAGATTTGGCCGACCGGCACCCGACCAGAGCGCCGGTCTAGCAACGTTTTGGTCGCTCACATCATCAGATTTGCTAACCTATAAAAAGATTCATTATCGGTGTTACAATTTATTGAGATCGAATATGGACCAGACTGGGACAATTCGCACTTCTGACTGGAAAGACGGGTTTCTCTTCGTCGGCAACCAAGTGGCTCTGGACTTCGTGAACACACGGCCAGTGCAGAACGGTGAACCGATGGAGTTGCTTCCGGACTTCCCAGCGCTGTTACGCTGGTTTCAGGCAGCCAGCCTGCTGACCTCTCGTGAAGTGGCGAATCTCCAGCAGCGGTGGGGCCAATCGAACCGGGCCCGGCACGTGCTGGAAGCCATGCGCGCGTTGCGGGAAAGACTGAGGAAGGAGATCCTCTCCTGGCAAGGTGGAGGTGCTGTTCATCACTCCACTGTGGATGAACTGAATCGACTGATGGCAGAGCACCCCATGCGCACCAAGCTCAAAGAAAAGGGACACTCGCCGTCGACGGAATGGTGGTTCGAACCACACCAGCCCGAAGACTTGTTTGCCCCCCTGGCGCACAGTGCGGCGATGTTGTTCGCCAATGTGGATCGCAATCGTGTCCGCAAGTGCGATCAATGTGTACTGCACTTCCATGACACCAGCAAAAAGGGGACGCGACGCTGGTGCAGCATGCAACTGTGCGGCAACCGCCTCAAGGTCGCAGCCTATGCTGCTCGCCAACGCCGGCATGCTCACCTTCAAAACGATTAAATTTGAGACTCATACGACGCAACATTCAACAGCTGGACGCGATAGTGGGGCCAATCTTGCGAGCCGCTGTCCACCACGATCTGGACGTGCCGGTCACTTAGAGATTGGTTGCCAACGTCGAGCGCAGATTGAGACCGGGAAGAGTCTAGCCGTTGGAAACGGTCTGTAACTTTGGTGCTTGAAGCCCATCTCATTTGCGCGGCCGAAGTGTGTCGGGCGCAAATTCAACGAGAAACCGAGGAAGAATCTCATGAGGAAGACGATTTGTAAGTTAATGGCCATGTGTTTCCTGGCTGTATCCCTTGCTGCATTTGCGCAGTCCGGTGACAGCATGAAGCAGGACAGTATGAAGCACGACGACATGAAGCAAGATCAGATGAACAACGATCAGATGAAGAAAGACGACAACACGAAGCAAGACGACAGCACGAAGCACTAGCTTTCGCACCCGCATTCATCAAGTTCGGACTCAGGGTAGCCGGCGGTATCGCCGGCTACCCTGAGATTCCCAGCGGGACACGACGCCGCAGAACCCGGCAGCCTGTCCTTATTTGTAATAACTCACACCAGCTGTTCCAAGGGAGAGCAACGCGATTCAGTATCAACCGGGCCAAGGGCGAAGCAGCCGGCATTCAAGTACTGCTTCATACACCTGATGCAAGGCGCATACCCCGCGCGTTGCGCTTCCCGGGCCGCAATTGTCTGAATGTGTGCTTTGTCGTGGATGAACGGACACCCCGCTGCGTGAAACGTCTTCCCATCGGTCGAAACCACGACCAGCATATCCGGAGGAACCCCGGCTCCAGGTTGGGCGTGCTCCGAACGGAGCTCAGGATGGCTGAAGACCGAAGATCTGGCCGCCTCGAAGCTGCCCGCAACCAAGACGGCCGCTGCGGCCGCGACCATCCATCCGAGAAAGCCTCGCCGGCTACGAGGCATATTCTCCTCCTCCAGCCTGCGCTGAAGGCGCAGGCTGAAGCCCAGCGGCACTTCGAGCATCCTTTCATCTCCGTACAGCTGAACGACGTTACGCGTGCCGTCAAGCACAGCAGCGCAGTGCCGGCAGCCGCGGATATGCTCTTCTATGGCAAGCCGCAGATCCGGTTCGATCCCACCATCAAGGTAGTTCGAAATCTCGCGCCAGACTTCTTCGCAGTTGACTACCATGGCTTGGTCCCCTTTTCGAACGACAACTTACTGCTCCAGCTACCGCCGAGCCCCGGTGCTAACAGATCGCGCAACATCAGCCGTGCCCGCAGCAAGCGCGTCTTGACCGACGCGCTTGAGATCCCAAGTGCCTTGGCGGTTTCCTCGATACTCAGATGTTGCATGTCGCGCAGGACAAAGACTTCCCGGTACTTTTCTCCGAGCGAAGCCAATGCCTCGGCGAGTTTTTGGCGTACCTCTTTTCGTTCCAGAGTCTCCGATGGGATCTCATGCCAGTCTGCGAAGTCGCGGGGTACATAGTTGCCCTCCTCGTCTTGATGGTCAACGATAGGCTCGATCCTGTTTGCGTGCTGTCTTCTTATCCGCATCCGCGCCTCATTGACGGTGATCTGGATTAACCACGTGCTGAACCGCGACTCCGCACGGAATTGCCGAATGTGCTTGAGCGCTTTCAGTACCGCCTCCTGGGCGACGTCCTCGGCATCGGCCTCGTTTCGCAAAATAGCTAAGGCTGCGGAGTAGACGCGCCGTTCGTAAGGTCGAATCAGCTCATAAAAAAGGTCGTGCTCGCCGTCCCGGATGCGCCGGATCAGCATCTCCTCGTTGAACTGCTGGGCTGGATCTGTCAGCGAAGTCCTTTCTCCCGGCATCACTCCTCACCCGCACCCCTGACCTTCCGCTATCGCACGCCGCACTACTCCGACGGATACTCTGGGTCCTTCTTCCATCCGGTGAACATGGAAACGAAGTTGTTCCAGCCATGCAGGACCACCATCACCAGATGTCCGAAAACAAACGCCAGCATCGCCCACATGATCAGGAAATGCCAGACGCGCGCCATATGGAACCCGCCCATCATCCACGCCAACCAGGACAACTGCACCGGCTTCCAGATTGCGAGGCCCGTCAGCACCGAGAGCACTCCCAGCCCAATCGCGGAGGTATACGCGTGCTTCTGGAGCGGGTTATAGGCTTCTCTTACGGGCGGCTTGGGACCGAAGAAGAAGTAGTGGCGCACCATCGGCCATACTCCCGGCAGGTCCCGTCGTACAAAGAGCACTTGCTTATAGTTTCCGCTGAAGGTCTGGTAACCGATGTACACGAGGCCAGTCGCAATATAGATCCACATGAAGGTAAGGTGCCATTGCAGCGCACCTCCCAGCCATCCGCCGAGCGCAAAGGCCTTGGGCCAGTTGAGCAAGTCTTTCTGCGGGATCTTTGCCCCGAAGCTCGGGAATGCGCGAAAGATCTGGAGTCCGCTGCCCACCAGCACAAACAGCGAGATTGCGTTCACCCAATGGCAAAGGCGTACCACCAAAGGGTGTTCATAGACGGCCTCGGTAATGTCGCCGGTCTTGGCGTCTTCGATTGCTATCGCGCGGGTTGCCATTGTCAACTCCTCGGGACTACAGGCCATAGAATTCGGAGTACCCTTGATCCTCCCAGTAGCCGACCTTCTCCAGTACATGGCTCACTTTGAGGTCCGTGAGGTACTTTGCCTGCTTGTAGCCAATCTTGGTCGGAATGCTCAGGCGCAAAGGAGCACCATGCTCGCGGGTCAGTGGCTGGCCGTACATTTCGTAACAGAGCAAAGACTGCGGGTGCATGGCGGTGGCCATGTCGAGCGACTCGTAATAGTCATCCGCACATTCGACAGTCACGAAACGCGCAGTCGGGTCGGCGCCGATCGTCTTGAGGAAGTCGGAGAGGCGCACGCCCCCGAAGTTGCCGATCACGTCCCACCCTTCCACACAGACGTGTCGCGTGTTTTGCGTCACCTTCGGCAAAGCCTGAATTTGCGCCAGCGTATAGTCTCCAGGTTTTTGTACCGAGCCCGTCACCGTTAGGGTCCACTTGTCGAAATCTACGCCGGGGTCGTCGACGTCGTAGTCATTAATGGGAAACTTCTCGAAGGGGGTCAGGTCGGTGTCGGCAAACGTCGGTGCCAAATGCCCGGAGCAGAACAGCCTTGCTGACGCCCAATCGCTAAAGGCGAGGCCGCCCTTGAGGAGCGGTTTCTGGAGCTGCGGGATGGCAAAAGCTCCCAGCGCGAGTACAGGTGTGAGTTTCAACAACTCCCGCCGGCTGATGGTCTTGAACTTGCGGCTATCGGTTCGTGGCTTCATCAGTGCATTCCTTGCAGGTGACACGAGAACCAGATGAGATTCGCGAGTCAGCAAAAGGTTACAGGGAGATCATGGATGATCGTCCCGGCAGGATCAACGGTAAGTTTTCGAATCTCCTCAGGCGGCCTGCGCGACAGGGTTACCTTCGGGGAAATCAGCAACAGGCTGGCGCTGCATCCGCAAAAGCACAAAGGCCATCAAGAGTGGACAAGCTGTCGAGGTGGCTAAGCCCAGCCGCAAGGATGACCAGCCCGACGTAACGCCGACGAGCCACGGCATGAAAATTCCACCCAGGTTCCCAAAAGCGGCAAGCAACCCAAACATCGTGGCGCCGCCTCGAGGAAAGCGGTCTGCGGCGACACCAAGCGTGGTAGGCCATAGGCAACTGCCTGCCAAACCCACGGCCACGCTGGCGGTAAGGGCAACCGCGGACCAGGGAGCGAAGCAGGCAAGCAGGAAGAGCACCACGGACATCCAGCAGCAACCCAACATCAGCGTAATCGGGTTAACTCGACGACCGAACAGTCCGACAAAGACGCGTCCTAGTGCCATGACAGCCGAGAAAGCAAGCAACGAGACACTGCCGGTCGATTTTGAGAACCCAAGACTCATCTCGGCATAGGCGGGCAGCCATTGTGCCAGCCCCAACTCCAAAGCGCCTCCGAGAAAGATCGCCAAGTTGACGGCCACGAAAGAAGAGTTGCGACAGAGATCGCGCAGTGGTGTCCGTCCGCCTTCTTTGTCCGAGATGAGTGGGGGCAGATCGGCGTTGAGGAATCCGAGAGTTACGAGCAGCGGGACAATGATAAAAATCAGGGAAATCGTGCGCCATGCGATGCCTAGTCGAAGGGCGAGCGTACCCAAGAGGACAGTGATCACGGTTCCAATACCATAAAAAGAATGCAACCAGTTCAATGCCGTTGCGCGGCTGTCTGGCTGGAGAGCAGCAATGATGGGACTGAGGACCATGTCTAGAATCCCAGCCCCGAGACCCATGACGAACACCGCAACCAAGACCATGGAATAGCTGGGTGAGATGCCCAGGAGCGCGAGTCCAA
>DATEPX010000356.1:0-66611 GCA_035272945.1 Terriglobales bacterium | reverse complement strand
GAGACCGACCACATCGGACGGGACACGATAGCAAGCCAGGCACATGCTGGCATCGGCGGACCTTCTAGTCTTCACGGAACGACCGACTCCGAATTCGCGCACCGTGGGTTACGCGATGAACAGGATTACACACAACGCAGCGCCCAAAGCGAAAGGTGTCGCTCATGAACAGAGTAAGGTTCGTCGGTCTGGATGTCCACGCGAAACCCATTGCCGTCGAGTCGCAGAGGCGAGCGGAGGTAAGGTCCTTAGATTCGCCGCGCGACACCGGCGGAATGCGCCCAGTCGCTTGCTCCAACGTGGGACGGATGGCATCGTGCGCGATCCTCGCGATGAGGACGGTTTCCCGACGCTGTTTGGGAAAATCGACCCAGATTACATATTGCCGGCAATGCGCGGTGATGGTTCAGTTTTTCTACGAGCTGCACGATCACGGGCAGAAAGTCATGGCGGAGATCCCCCTTTCCCGAGGCAGTGATCCACAGTCTCCCTCCCCGAATCAGGTCGCGCCTATGTGGTCAGCGACATCCTGTACGCCAGCGTTGTGCATGACTTGCCAGCGTTCGACGACCTAGAGCAGTATCGAGTGTATCCAGTAAGAGCAGTTGTGCAGGAGCGCAGGTATGGCTATACTGTCCGCTCTTATCCGTAATTCATTCTCTCCGCTTAGCAGTGGCGACTCATGCTCCGCCTTGGAGCTGTGATTCGGTATCGGTGACGCTACTCGTGCTTTGCAGTCTTAAGGAATCATTCGTCGTACAAACTCGGAGTCAAGGAGCCCCTCATGAACCACATCCGAGGGAGTGTGATTTTACTGATGATCGTGTGTTCCGCGGTCATCGCACATTCACAACTCGTAACGGCGAACTTGCAGGGCGTAGTTACGGATTCCAGCGGCGCCGTGATTGCCGGCGCCAGCATAACGGCTTCGGATTCCGAAACCGGGCTGCAGCGCACCACCACCACCAACGCTGACGGTTTTTATCGTTTCAACCTGCTGCCCCGTGGTCAATATGAGGTTCAGGCCCAGAAAAGTGGGTTCGCCGGGGAACGATTGAAAGTCACTCTGACCGTTGGCGACACCATCACCGCCAACCTGGTGCTGAAGGTTGCCGGAAGCTCAGAGCAAGTCAATGTCACCAGCCTCGCGACTCAGGTAGACACTTCGACTTCGCAGATTGAGCAGCCGGTGTCGCAGGCACAGATTGCCAATCTGCCCATCAACGACCGCAATTTCCAGCAACTTGCAAACCTGATTCCGGGAGCAGCGCCATCGCCTTCCTACGACCCGACCAAGCGGCTCTATGGCGGAGTGGTTTCGGGTGGAGCGACAGCGCGCAGTTCCGGCATCAGCATGGACGGTGGCAATTTCAATGACAACATCGTGGGTGGCCCGGTGGGGCTCGTGCCCGAGGACGCAATTGAGGAATTTCAGGTCATTACGAACCAGTTTTCGGCGGAATACGGACACTCGTCCGGGCCCTTCATCAACGTGGTAACGAAATCCGGCACGAACACCCTGCACGGGAGCGGCTTCCTGCTTTACCGCCAAAAAGATTTGCAAGCGAACGGATTTTTCGAGAAAACCAAGCCCGACTTTAATCGCGAGCAGTTCGGAGGCGCGGTGGGCGGACCCCTGATCAAGGACAAGACCTTCGGGTTTTACGCTATCGAACGCAATCGCCAGCAGAAGACGCAGACCATCGACACAGGCGGCGTCTATCCCCAGTTCGAAGGATCATTCGCCGCACCCTTCCGCGACCTGTTGATGGTGGGAAAACTCGACCATCATTTCAACCGGTCGGAAAGCTTGAGTTTCCGCGCATCGTTCCAGCGCAATACCTCGCGCGAAGGCTTGCGAGTCGATCCCAATCTTCTATACGGAGGTCCGCCGACCGAGAGCGCCTTTCAAATTGCAACCAACGAAAATATTTCGTGGCAGGCCACCGAGACTTCTCTAATCTCGAACCGCACGCTCAATCAGTTCGTGCTGCAGTTCAACCGTTTCATCAACAACCTGAAGCCTACCAGCTTGGGCGTCAACCTTCGTTTCCCATCCGTGGTCATAGGGCAGAGTTCATCCACGCCACAGAATGTGCAGCAGGATCGGCTGCAGTTTCGCGACGACTTCTCCACCCAGGCCAACTGGCATGGGCTGCACAATATTAAGGTCGGTACCGATCTGAATCCCCACATCAAGTACAACGCACTTTTCGATCTGGTGAAAAACACGTCGTTTTTCTTCTCCGCCGACGATCCTGGGATCACCTGTTCTTCTTCTACGAGCTGTACGACCACGCTGCCCCCGTCGGACTTTTTCGCCCTGCGCGGAATTGGGTCCACCAAAGAAGATGGCGGCACAGCCTGGCAGATGGCTTACTACGTACAAGACGACTGGAGAGTTAGCCGCCGACTGACGTTGAATCTCGGCCTGCGCTACGAATTCGAGAGCGGTTTCATCGATGCCGGCTTCCAACAGCCACTGGAAGGGTCGGCGCCTTTCTTCGATAGCCGAACGCGCAAGAATCCAAAACTGAGCTTCGGACCACGCGTAGGCTTCGCCTATGACCTGCGCGGGAAGGGCAACACGGTGCTGCGGGGCGGTTTTGGTATCCTCTACGATTCTACGGTGTGGGAGATCGGCTACATCGATCGCACGTTCAACGGAGTGAAATACTTCATTGATGTATTCTTCCCCACGCAGCCAGACGTGAACGATCCGGCCTTTCAAATTACCCCGCCACCGCCCGGAGGCTTTGCCGTGGACGGCCACGTGAGTCAGCCTTACACGGAGCAATGGTCGGTTGGCGTAGGACAACAGTTGCCGTGGGGCGTTGTGCTGGATTCCAGCTACGTGCATATTCTGGGAATCCACGGCTGGATGAGCCGAGAACTGAATCCGGGCGGATTGCGATACCCGACGCTGGGACTGTTCACGAGTTTCCAGACCACCAACATCAGCCACTACAACGGCTTGCAGGTAAGCGCCCGCAAGAATCTGGACAAGCGGGTGCAGTTTCAGCTTTCGTACACGCTCTCGAAGGCCGTCGGCCTGTCTGATGACATCTTCGAGCCGGGAGTGCCGCAGGACAGCAACAATATCTTCGCCGATAAAGGCCCTACACTACGTGATGCGCGCCACCGCTTCGTGCTCAGTGGGATCGTCAACCTGCCTCTGGGTATGCAAACCTCGAATATTCTTGCGATTCAGCGTGGACGGCCGTTTTAACATCACCACCGGCACCGACGATAACGGAGATGGCCATCTCAAGGATCGTCCCTCTGGCGTGGGACGGAACACCGGTCGTGCAGCCGCGACCTACGTCTGGGATACGCGCTTGTCACGTCCGTTCAAGATCGGTGAACGGGTGGAGATTAGTCCCACAGTGGACATGTTCAACGTGGTCAACCATCCGAACTTCGATGCCGAATCGTACAACGGGGTGATCAGTTCCCCGACCTTCGGCAGGCCCAGCGACATTATCTCGCCGCCTCGTCAGTTGCAACTGGGAGTGCGGGCGACGTTTTAGGGATTTTCGATTAAAAAACGGCAATAATCACGAAGGACACGAAGGAAGACCTTTGGAACGTGGCTTTTCCTTCGTGTCCTTCGTGGTTTATTTTGTGACAGATGCAAAACAGGAGGACTGCGTGATCACTAAGTTTCTGACAGCCACGCTATTGATTGGAGGTGCGGTCAATGCGCTGGCGCAAGCGCCGGCGAGTAATCTCGTCAAATACCAAGCCACGATCAATGATGTGAAATATGTATACGCAGTGGTGCAGCCGGTGGCCCGTCTCAAGTCCGGCGACATTCTAGAGACCAATACCGTGGATGCCTTCGGTAATGTGATTCAAAAACCTGGCGACCCTCTGAGCTTGGTGAAAGGCGACAATCCGCTCACTGGTCCGTTCTACATCGAAGGCGCCGAGCCAGGCGATACACTGGAGGTGAAGATCCTTCATCTCGAAGTGGACAGCAACCAGGGCGTGGGCGCATTTGCCCCGGGATTTGGGGCGCTCAATGAGACAACCTATACTCCCATGCTGCATGCGCCGCTGCCTGAGAAAATCTGGTTTTATCCCATAGACCATGCCACGAACACTGCGACTTTCCGCGCGCTAGATTCGGATTTCTCGGTGAAGATCCCACTCCATCCATTTTTCGGCTGCATCGGAGTGGCGCCAGCAGGAGGCGAGGCGCGCAGTTCGATAGTTCCAGAGGCCTTTGGTGGCAACATGGATTCTCCCGAGGCGAGCGTGGGGAACACCGTATATTTTCCCGTGAATGTGTTAGGAGCGCTGTTGTACATGGGCGATGGCCACGCTGCGATGGGTGACGGCGAAGTCGCGGGAACAGCGATTGAAGTTCCACTGCGGGCACGGATACAGGTGAGCGTTATAAAAGGCCACAAGATCAACTGGCCCCGCTTCGAGAACGAAGATGCGATCATGACTGTCGGGGCCTATCGACCCTTGGATGATTGCCTGCGCATCGCGTTCAAGGAGCTGGTGGGATGGATCCATAAGGATTATGGATTGTCAGAACCGGATGCGTATGAACTGCTCTCCAAAGTGGCGAGGATTCATTTGAACGAGATGGTGGACCCCAACTACGTGATCGTGGCCTCCATCGAGAAGAAGTTCTTGCCGCCGAAGAAAAAATAACTGCTTTCGCTGCTATATTCCATATGACCCTTGGTTTTGGCAGCAATGGAGCCGCCGTTGGCTCCTTTGGGTCGTTGCGAGTTCGTTTATTTTGTTGTATGGTGAGTGTATGGCGCGGATGATCTCGACAACGATTCGCTTGAACAAAGAGGATGTTCGCGCTTTGAAACGCGCGAGAGCGGCGGGGCACTCCGCTTCGGAACTGGTTCGGAAAGGCCTGCGCGTCGTCGCTTCGCGGTACTACACCGGTCGCCGACCGCCCTCTACGTTACTGTTTGAGTCCACGGACACGAAGCTGGGAGACGAATCCGAGCTGTTTCGGGATCTCGAAGATTGAGTGGCCCGATCATCGCCGACACGGGCGGGCTCCTCAAGGCACTCGCCCACACGCCTGATCACAAACCGACCTTTCCGGAATACCAAACAATTCTGACCACCGCGACGGTCGTGATCGTACCAGCGCTGGTGCTCGCTGAGGTGGACTACTTCCTCAGAGACAATCGGGCGGCCATGCGCAAGCTGATTGCCGAGATCTTCGATCCAGCGACCCGCTACGAGTACGAGCTGCCGCTGCCTTCCGATCTTGTTCGCGCGCTCGAATTCGACGCCAGGTTCAAGGAGCTCGATCTTGGATTGGTCGACGGCACGGTAGCCGCCCTTACTGAGCGCCGCAAAGTCTATCGAGTGCTGACCACCGATCGGCGCGACTTCGCCGCAATTGGTGTAGGGCCGCGCTTCTTACGACCGCTCGAGCTCCTGCCGTAGCGACGTTGGTCGAAGGCCTAAAGTGGAAAATATTGTCAAAGGACCCTGTCGCATCCCTTCTCAAGAAGCGCTCAAACAAGGCTTGGAATTCACGAGTAGGGATTCTGAAAGAGCATTGCCGCATGTGTGTGCCAAAACGTCGGCATATTGTAAGCCGTTGTGGGTCGTGAGTTGCACAATTTGGTTGCACAACTGCTGCCGAACAGGAGCACCTTGCCCCGCACAGCGGCCTCCGATCCGAACATAAGCTATTGAATCCGAACAACAGGGCGGTGGAACAGGCAATTTGCTAAACCGTTATACGGGCCAAAACCTGTATCGAGGGTTCGAATTCCTCCCTCTCCGCCACCCTATTCACAATTTAGCCGCTTAGCACGTTTGCCAGTTTTTGACGACATCCTGCTGCACATTGTGCTGCACCTCGTGTGCGGAACAAAGCGGAGAACAACTGGGCCCGAACAACGCGCGTATTTTGCTCTCAGCTACCTTAACTTGGGTCATCGTTCCGGTATTCCTCTCCTGATTCTGAAGCGCTCAGGTTCTTCATCGTAGGCATCTCGATTTCCGCGGCTTAATCCATGGCCCGTTGGTTCGTTGTTTTCCTCGGCTGAATCCAAGTGCTTATCTGACATCTGTTGCTTATCGAGCCGGAATCTGCTCTCGGTATCGAAACTGGCCGACCTAAGCAATTGCCGTCATCTTGTCGAAGGCAGAGCCCCTGGCGATGGTTGACATGGCGAGGGAGCAAACAATATAGTTCACCGCTCGAACTATACATCCAATGCTGGTATCTTTTCTGCGAGAGGAGGACAGGCGTTTGCGGCGGATGAACTTCATCGATGCGCAGGCCGCGACCAGCGAAACGGCTCGCGGCATTAATCGCGGCATAGTCCTGAATCTTATCCGGCGTCGCCAGCCGATTTCCCGCGCCGATCTGGCCCGCGCCTCCGGCTTGCAGCGCAGTACGGTATCACTGATCACAGAGCAACTCATTCGCGAGAAGTGGGTGACTTATGGTGCGACGGGCCGGCTGCCGCGTGGACGCCGCCCCACCTATTTGCAATTGAACAATCGCCGCGGAATCCTGGCGGTCGATCTTCGCCCGGCAATGACGACGTTTGCTGTGTCCGATATCAGCGGACGGTTTTTGTCCCAACAGCGAATCAGCACACCACCGAATCCCGACGCTGCCGCCAGGACTTTTTCCGAAATTGCCGGACAGATGGTGCGGAACCACTCCGATCTATGTTTTGAAGGAATTGGTATTAGCGTGCCTGGAAGGTACGATCCGGCGCGCCAACGCGTCGTGTTCGCCCCCAACTTGAAGTGGCCGGAGTTCGATCTACGAGGCCCGCTGCAAAAGGCGACCAGCCTTCCCGTGGATCTGGAAAATGCAGCCAACGCTTGCGTACTGGCGGAAGTCTGGTTCGGTCAAGCGGAAAAAACGCCGAACCTGATCGTGGTAACGGTCTCGGAGGGGTTGGGGGTCGGCATTCTTAGCGACGGGCGCCTGGTCCGTGGCCTGAACGGAATGGCAGGAGAATTTGGCCACGTCCCGATCGAGTCCAACGGTCCGCGCTGCGGTTGTGGCAGTCACGGCTGTTGGGAAGTTTACGCGTCGAACTGGGCAGCGTTGCGCTACTATCACGAATCCATTGCCGTCCCGAAGGGGCTCAGCTTTCAGGACCTGCTGTCACTTGCGGGTAGCGGAGACACCCTGGCCGGTAAGGCTTTGGATGCCATGGCCCATGCGATCGGTCGAGGAATGCGGATGATTATCGCCAGCCTCTCCCCGGAGGAAGTGGTGTTTGTAGGAGAGTTCACGCGCCTGTGGAATCGTTTGGGTCCTGTGATCAAAGGTGAAGTGGCAAAATCAGTCCTGGTCGGAAAGCCGCCGCGTGTCCGGCCCGCAGCAGCGGAACCGAGCGTCGCCCGTTTGCGCGGCACAGTTGCGCTTGTGTTACAGAAACACTTTGGCCCCTTCGTCGAGCCACGACGTCAGTTTGACGGTCCTCGAGGGCCGCAGGCACGGCTTCAGTCAGCTGGCGCGATTTCATCGATGTAGTCCGCAAGCAGCGGCAAGTCACGGCATTCGCCCGGTCTTGCTGCCAGCATACGGTCTGATCTCCGGCTAGTTTGATTCGCCGGAGAGTACTCGGATAACAGAACACATACTCCGCTGGGCGCCTCGGCGTCAGCTCACCTTGAGCGTGCAACGTCGGGGAAGATGGGTTCCTCCTGGAGGGACGGCAGTTGAATATCGAGGTAAGGGCTGCACTTCTTGTTTGTCTCTCCATCGTCACCACGACCCTGCATGCTGGAGACCTGCCGCGCGTACAGATGAGGAACGGATCCGGGCAGCTCATCGTCAACGGCCAACCTTTTCTTATTCTCGGAGGCGAACTCGGTAATTCTTCCGCCGGGACATCAGCCCAAGGGATGTGATCATCCCCAACCTGGCCCGCATGCATGTCAATACGATTCTGATTCCCGTCGCCTGGGAGCAGATCGAGCCGAAGGAAGAGAGCTTTGACTTCAGCATCCTGGATCACTGGATCGAGATCGCCCGACAGCACAACATGCACTTGGTGATACTGTGGTTCGGCAGTTGGAAAAATGCTTTCTCGAACTACGCCCCATCCTGGGTGAAATCGGACCTAAGGCGGTTCCCGCGTGCTGAAGCTGCTGATGGAACGCCGCTGCAAATTCTTTCGGAACTCTCGTCGGAAGCTCGGCGGTGCGACAGCCGCGCCTTCGCGTCGTTGATGTGCGCCACATCCGCGAGAAAGACTCTGAGCAACAGACGGTCCTCATGATCCAAGTTGAGAATGAAGTCGGCTACCTGGGATGGGGCCGCGACCGCTCTCCCGAAGCCAATCGGATGTTCAGCGCTCCCATTCCCGGAACGCTGGTCCGTAGTCTGCAGGAAAGACGGTTTCAGCTCCCGCCCGAACTGTCGTCGCACTTCAAGGAGCACGGCCGCACCTGGAGTGACATGTTTGGAGACGTGGCGAATGAAGTGTTCATGGCATGGAACTATGCAATTTACATCGAAGCCGCAGCCCATGCTGCCAAGCAAGAGTACGCGCTGCCGATGTACATCAACGCGCAACTCCCTGCCCCACTCGAGAAAGCAGGAGAGTATCCGAGCGGAGGGCCGCATCCCTATTTTCTTGAGATCTACCGTGCGGCTTCCCCCAGCATCGACTTTACCTCGCCCGACATCTACTGGCCTGATTTTGAATACTGGGTGCAGCGGTATGAAATTCCAGGCAATCCGATCTTCATCCCTGAGGCGAGGATGGAAAGCGCTCCCTACAACGCGTACTACGCCTATGGTGGAGCACGGGCATTTGGTTTTTCCGCTTTTGGTATCGACAGCCTGCGGGCACCGCAAGATGACCAGCCTGAACCCGTGTTGATGCAGGTGTACGGCCTGTTTGAAAGTGTTCGTGATCTCTTGCTGTCCGCTCAAGCAAGCGGCTCTACCCGCGGTTTGGTTCTGCACACGACGAGCCCACGCCCAACGCAAACGGTTGCCCTGGGAGGATACCTCTTTGAGGCGACGCTCTCGCGTTCTTGGCCGGCTAAGAACCTCCTTGCGGATGACGGCGCGATGTTGATCATGCAGACAGGTACTGGAGAGTTTTACATTGCCGGCAGCGGCCTTACCGTCAGTTTTGCGCGCGATCCTGATGTCGAGCCGGGAATGGCCGGAATTGAAAGCATCGAACAGGTTTCGCGCCACGCTGGACAATGGACAACCGAGAAGCGTCTTAACGGGGATCAAAGCAACCAGGGCCGGCAGTTGTTGCTGGACCCTCATCAGCAACATATCTTCAGAGTGCGGCTCTACTCCATTCCTTTGGCACCCCGCTCCTAACCACCTTGAGGCAACCTCACGGCTGTCTGGACAAAGCGGCAGCCCGGAGGGTTCCTGACGGTGTCGGGATGGCTTGACAAAGTTCCAAGGAGCAAAATATAGTTCGGGCCTCGAATTAAGGGGCGAACTGGTTCCGCCCGGGGACCGTCGTAGAACACCGGATGCGTCAGACCAAGTCTAGTGACGCCCAAGCAGCAACCGGAGAAACACACTCGTGGCATCCATCACCGTTTCGTTGTCCGGCTGTTCGGCGGGCGACAGCAGCAATCTTTCAATCAAGTAGAAGCAGCTCATCGATGTAGATCGGGAGAGATTCCGAACCGCGCGGTGTTCAGGATCACCGCGTTGCCAGACCGGAGTGCAGAAAGAAAGCAGAGGTCGATATGTCCAGACATTCGTTGGTATTCGCGTCCAGTAATAGTTCGATTATCGAACTAAAGGCGATCATCGGATTCGTTTTGTTTTTCAGCGCGATTTCCCTGAGTAGTTATGGTCAAGTGCTCTATGGATCCCTGACCGGCGCAGTGACCGACCCTAGCCGTGCCGCGATCGCCGGAGCCAAGGTACAAGCGACAGAGGTGCGAACGGGAGTAACCCACGAAGCGACCACGGATTCGAGTGGCATCTACCGCTTCCCTACCCTGGTGCCGGGAACCTACAAAGTGACGATCTCGGCGTCGGGATTCGCCATCCAGGAGACGCAGAATGTTGTGGTAACGGCCAACGCTGTGCAACGTGTCGATGCACAGCTCAATGTAGCCCAAGCGAGCCAGAGCGTTACTGTAACTTCGGAAGCACCGCTGCTGCAGACGGACAAAGCAGACGTGCATACCGATCTGAACACGACGCAAATTTCCGTGCTCCCGGCTATCTCGTCGGAAGGCAGAAACTTTCAGGCTCTGTACAGAATCATTCCGGGCGCAAGCTTGCCATTTGAGAACAATTCTGCCGCAGGAAACCCGCAGCGTGCCATGACCAGTAACGTTAACGGCCAATCTTCGCAGGGCAACAACACAAGAATCGACGGGGTTCAGGACGCCTATCCCTGGCTGCCGGCCAATATCGCCTATGTGCCTTCGGTCGACGCGATTGACGCGGTCAACGTGACCACCAACTCTTTCGACGCCGAACAGGGTATGGTGGGCGGAGCTGCCGTGAACGTGCAGATCAAATCAGGCACCAACCGCATGCACGCACAACTGCACGAGTTTCATACCGATAATGCACTCTCCGCGTTGAACTACTTCAACCCACCCAGCTTCCGCATTCCGCTAAACGTGTTCAACCAGCTCGGCGGATCGCTGGGAGGGCCGATCAAGAAGAATAAGTTGTTCTTTTTTGGCAATTGGGAATCGACGCGTCAAGTTCAGGCCCCCAACGGCGGCAACCCCCAAACGGTGCCGACTGGAGGACTCGCTTACACGCAAGCCCAAGCCAATGGCTTCTTTGATTTTCGAGGTCTGATTGCCGACAAGGCAGGCAACCCGCTGCACGTCTATGATCCCAGAAGCGGCGCGGCCAATGGGACCGGGCGTTCACCAATTTCGTGCAACGGGGTCCTCGACGAAATTTGTCTTTCCGACGTGGATCCTGCGGCCCTCACCATGTTGTCATTCGTACCGGAGGCCAACCTTTCGGGTACAACTAACAACTATTTCGTCTCCAAAACAGGATTTTTTCATCGTGACAATTTCGATGGCAAAGTGAACTACATTCCGAGCGATCACTCCACTGTGTTTGGTCGTTACTCGCTGTCGCGCAGCTTCATTTTTGATCCTCCGGCGCTGGGAAAGGCTGAGGGGAATGCCACGCTTGGTGGACAGCTAGGAAACGCGCACTCACGGATCCAGGTGGTGGGCCTGGGCGGCACCTATGCATTCTCGCCAACCCTCGCCGCTGACATAAACGCTGGCTTCACGCGCCAGCGCATCAACGCGGAGAGCACCGATATCGGCAGCAACTTCGGTCTGGACACGCTTCACATTCCAGGGACCAACGGACCGGATCACCTGCAAGGAGGAATTCCAGCCTTCCAGTTCAATACCTATTCCAACCTGGGCAATCCAAACACCGGCAATCCCTTCGTATTTCGCGATAACCAGTACGTTGGCAATGCCAACTTAACCTGGATCAAAGGACGCCACCAGGTACGCTTCGGACTTGAATACAACCATGTTCAGATGAATCATTTTCAGCCGCAGGGCGGGATGTTTCAGACGGCTCGCGGAAGTTTGCGCTTCACGGGAGCCGCGAGCGAACTGAGTGGCGGAGCCACACCCGCTTCGGCGCAATACAATTCCTTTGCAGATTTCCTTCTCGGCCTACCGGATGAAGTTGGTAAGGCGGTACAAAACCTGAATCCGAACGCGTTGCGGTGGTCGCAGTGGGCGTGGTACGGGCGCGACCAATATCAGGTTACCTCGAACTTGACCATCAACTACGGGGTGCGCTGGGAATATTTCCCCATGGCCTATAGCGATATCGGGGGAGCCCGAGTTCTGGATCCGAACACCATGAATGTCTTAGTAGGCGGCAGCAGCGGCATTCCTATTGATGACGGGGTGGACGTAGGACATGGCTTATTCCTGCCCCGTCTGGGCATCGCCTACCGCCCGACCAGAAAGAATGTCGTCCGTGCGGGCTATGGAATCAGCGCCGACGCGAACAACTGGCGGTTCCTGAGAAATGCTTATCCGGCGGTAACCATCTCCGACTTCACAGGGCTGGCCGGAAATTCGTTCGCGCCGGCAGCCAGCTTGACAGGATTGAATGCAGTGGGTCCGTACGCCAGCTTGCCGATTGGTATTCCGCAAATCGCATTGGCGGGCGGCACAACTCCGGGCGTGTATCCCCTGCCCGACGGAGTCGGGACCACGACGATAACGCGTGATTTCCGCAGAGGCTACATCCAATCTTTCAATCTGACTATCGAGCAGGAATTCGCCGGATTTGTCGGTGATGTTGGCTATGTCGGATCGCGAGGAATACGCCCTCTCACGAACAGAAATATAAACCCGGCACTGGCCATCGAAGGCCAGCCGGCCACTTTCGGGCAAGATGGGAGAATTCTGAATGCCCAATTCGGCCACACCAGTAGCAATGTTTGTCCGACCGCGGCGAATCCGAGCGCGCAATGCAAGGGCTGGCCTGACGTTGGCCAACTGATTCCCCTGGGTAACAACTACTACGATTCGTTGCAGGCCAAATTGACACGCCGCCTCGGCCACGGCTCGCAAATTGGCTTCACATACACATTCTCGAAGGCGATCGATTACGAGGACAACGAGGAGTTGGGGTTCCTGCTGTGGCCGACTCCCTCGCGTTATCGCTTGAATCGAGCGCTGGCCGGGTTCGATCGTACTCACAATTTTGAAGCCTACGGCGTGTATGCATTGCCGTTTGGCGCAGGCCAGCCCTGGGCACAGAACGGAATCGCCAGCAAACTTGCTGGAGGCTGGCAGTTCGGCTGGGTGCTAAGCGCCATGAGCGGAACACCGTTCACCATCACAGACGGGAACGGAAGCACCCTGAACGCGCCGGGCAGCACCCAGGTGCCGGACATCGCAGCTCCCATTCGGATTCTACGCGGGCAACCACAGGCCGCAAGTTGCGCCCCCAGCCTCTCGTGTTACTACTTCAACCCGAGTTCGTTCCAACATGTCACTACGCCGGGTGTCTTCGGTGACGCCCGGCGAAACATACTACGCGGTCCCGGCTATTTTGATCTGGATATGAGCCTGAACCGGGACTTCAAAATCTCCGAGCGATTTACATTCCAGTTACAGGCGCAGGCGTTCGGGGTTACGAATACGCCGCATTTCAATAATCCGACTGCCGACCGGAACAGCAGCACGTTCGGAAGGGTCACTTCCACCCTGGTCACCACGAACGCCAGTCTAGGTGGCAGCGGCGGCCAGCGGCAATGGTGGTTCGGCGGGAAACTTATCTTCTAGCGAGGGGACGAATGCGATTCACGTTCTTCTCCGGGTTTGCGGGTCTCAGAATCCCAGCGCGCTAACGGCAGACAGAATCAAGCTGGGCGGCAAAATTGGTGTGAGAGGGTGGCGTCAGCCCACGAGTATTCATTGCCTCTTCGAGTGTGTCAGGTCCTGGTGGAAGACTGTGATCGGTAGCTCCGCGATAGAATTCGTCGCGCTCGGCTTCCGGAAGAGTCACGAACTCGAAACCTTTATGGCGATATAGCTGCAACAAACGTTGCAGCATCTCTGCGTCGAATGCGCCGACATGCACGAGCAGCACATAAGGGATATCGCGCTGATAAAGAGTGTGCGAGATGTCCCGAGAGTATTGAATGCTCTCGTCGGCTGCGGTTAGGTAGCTGTTCTCCAAGGCCGCGACTCCTGCGGCATCGCCCTTCGTTTTGCACCGCGCGTACGGCGGGTTCCACAAGTAGTCGCCAAAGCTCATGGTGACCGCGGCAATTTTGTAACCGCGCTCTCGCAGGAAATTCCGAAAGCCTGCTCGTTTCTCAAGGGTATCTCCTTCTGCCAGGAACGGGTATCGGAACCAGTGCCAATCTTCATCTTTCATCACGCTCGCCAACACAGGCTCATCGCGAGCGACGTCTTGCTCGAAATCGTCTAATAAATGCTGGTTCAGGTTCATGTGCGACCAGCTATGGTTGCCAAGGGGATTTCCCGCCGAGTGCCACGCCTGCAGCACGGCGGCACCGGTTGGTTGTTCTTCCATGCGCAATCCATTGACGAAACCATACGTCGGCGGCAGGTTGGCCCCGCGTAGTGCTGCAACGATCTTTGAGATCACCTCCATTCGTGTTTCGCCGGGAGGCAACGGGCCGTGCGCCGGCAGATCGTCAAACGTGATCGCAATTTTTGGCACCGCTTCCGCGAAGGGGGCAAATAACGAGAGCGGAACGCCCTGGGCCATTGCGGCGTAGCCTGCCGGCGTTGGGTGGAGATGATCGCCAGAATCAAACGCGGGCAAGAAGCGCTCGGGATGCTCTGGGTCACGGGTAGTCTTGTCGAAGTCGATGACCGCATCGAAGTGGCCGGCAGAACGGATCCATTGATTAATGGATTGACGATCTGCTTCGCTGGCCGGGCCGGGATGATAGTAGTTCGATCCCACAAACGGCATTAACGTAGCACCGATGACCTTGATGTCGCGAGCGTGAGCGCGCGCGATTTTCTGCTAATATGCCGCGATAATCCGCCGAACCAGCGCATCATGCTCGGCACGGGAGACATCGCCGCTCCGCGTCAGCATACCGATATCATTGATTCCCTCAAGAACGATTAAGTAGCCGACCCCGGATTGTGCGATCACGTCGTGATCGAAGCGGGCTAAAGCATTAGGTCCCAAACCATCCGTCAGCAGACGATTTCCTCCGATTCCCTGATTCAGAACGGCCACATCGCGGGTAGTTGGCGATGTTTGAAGGCGCTGGGCCAGAGCATCCGTCCACCGATCATTGCCATTCGTGGTTGCGCCGTGGCCGTCGGTAATCGAATCCCCGAGGATTACAACTGCTCTCGCTTCAGGCGGAGCAGTCACGTCAATTCCGGCGATGAAGTACCAGTGATCTACTGCTTTAGCGCCGGGAAGTTCAGCCGCAGAAGTTACGTCTCGATGTGCGAGATAAGACGTAGCCCGTGAACCCGGATGTCCGGTCTGTCCATCCGGAGGCACATCAATATGCATTGTGATGGCCAGATCGGAGAGCGCCTTTACCGGAAACGAGAGTGGGTCGGAAAGGTAGTCAGCGTGCGCTGGAATTGTGACGGCCGCCGAGCCGGAAAATGTGAGCGCCTTGTCAGTGCCAGGGACGATCTTGTCGGAACTTGGAGAGGTTGGTCTAGCCACGCGCACAGACGTCAGGTGCAGGGGCGTGGCTCCAAAACGATTCGACAGGCGCAGCCGAATTTCGGCCCCTCCGAGAGAGAGATGTACGATTTGCCGCAGGCTAGCATCGCGGAGATCTTCTGCATCTAGCGCATTGCTTGGCTCAACCAGTTGCTGAGATGCGGCCCAGGAGCCGACCCAGTGCGCTCCGGGTTTGCCGGCATCGTCGCTAAATGCTGAAGCTGCGAGAAAAAAAAGCGCGGTGAACAACAGAGTCGAGCCCATGCGCGAGGGGCAGGCGATCACTGGTTCGTCCCGCTGGCCAGAAACCCACCATCAACAACCAGTAAATGGCCGGTTACAAAGCTTGCCGCATCCGACGCGAGGAACACGGCCGCGCCCACCAGTTCCTCCAAATCTCCGAAGCGGCCCATGGGCGTTCGCATCAGGCACTCTCGCCCGCGTCCGGTGCCGTCAAGCATCTCCGCGTTAAGGGCGGTGCGGAAGACGCCCGGGACCAGCGCATTCACGCACACGCCGTATCGCGCCCACTCCACGGCGAGCGATTTCGTCAGCGAGGCAACCGCAGCTTTGCTGGCCGCGTATGCCGCGACCTCGTAAAAGGCCACCCGGGACGTAAGAGAAGCAATATTAAGAATCCTCCCATATTGCCGCTCAACCATCTTGTTTCCAAAAATCTGACATGATCGCAGCGTTCCAGTCAGATTGGTGTCCAGGATCCGATTCCAGTCAGCTTCGCTTTGCTGCAGTGTGGGCGTCCGCTGCGTGATGCCGGCGCAGTTCACCAAAATATCTGCTTTCCCGAATTCGGCGTGGACGCGCTCGCACAGCGTTTCTACGCTGACGCGATCGGCGACGTCGCACTCGATCGCCAAAGACTTGCGGCCGGTCTTGGTGATCTCGCAGACCGCATCCTGCACCAAGTTCTGACGACGCCCCGTCGGTATTACGTCCGCCCCGGCCCGCGCCAGTCCCTTCGCCAGAGTTAGTCCAATGCCTGAAGTGCCACCGATCACGACCGCCGTTTTCGAATTGAGGTCCAGCTCTGGATATCCCATCGATCTAAGGTTCTACCCTCGACAGCTCGTCAGGGCTCGACGAAGTAGACGGGATAGCTATTATAAAATTCTTGGAAGCCATTAAATTCACGCCTCGAACTATATATTCTACCGGCAGCTGTCAAGGGGAAATCCAGGGCCGGAGCGGCATATCACCTAATTGCACTGCGGGGATGACTTCAATGTAGTCCAAGGGCGCCCGGTCCTGCTGATCGGGAACTCCCTCGATCCGGATCACGTCACCGGGGTGTAACTCGAGTCCGTTGATCCTGCGTCGTACAGACGAATCCGCACTCGGCGCTCGGCCTGGCAACACGTCGTCGGCGCGCCATCGATCCACGACCCTATCTCCGACGAATACGTTGAATTGCGAGACGCCAGTACTAACATCAAAGTATTCGACATCCAGTTCGTACCGGCCAAGTGCACCTTGAAATCTTGTCTGTGCGGAACATGATTGTGCCGATGCTGGACACAGTACGCCCGCGCCGCCCGAAGCCCCCTCCCACGAGGCCGGCTCAAAGCTCTCGTAGCCCTTCAATTCCATCGCTTCCGCCTCTACCCGATTCGGATGATGTGCCACTCTTCCCTTTTCATCGGCTATTCCGGAAATCCGATGGAACCAGTCGTTGATCGCGTCGCGCCACACAATCGCATGGCCCGATTGATACTCCAGCTGCGCCAGAACCTCGTCAAACCGCTCATAATCGAGGCGCCCCTTTAGCGACTTCCAGATCGTCACGAAATCATGTGCTTTCGACGCGCCCTCATAATGCCCGTCATAGATGGTCTGAATGACTGTCTTGCCTGAGTGCAATTTATAGGTGTACGGCACGTGATGGAAGAAGAGGACGAGTTCATCCGGAGTGTTAGCCAGGGACTCATAAATTTTCTGAACCATCGGCGAATACTGCCCGATGAATCCTGTTCCCGTTGCGATGGTGCGGTCCATGCCGACAGCATCGCAATCTGCGCGAATCCACTGTCCCCATCCGTTGCGTTCCTGCGACTCCGGCGCGGGACCATAATGCGAGCCGGTAATATTGGTGAGCGTCTGCAACCCCAGCACACCGGTATAGCTTTCATAAGCAGGCCATGATGCCAGCTGGATTTCCGTCGCCTTCCGGACGACATCGGGATCGTCTCCAAGCGTAAGCTTCGTCCACTCCTCGGCGATCGCTTGCGAGCTAAGGTTCGGATTCCAGGCCAGCCGTCCAAACCCGTATAGATTAGCCATGGCCAGATGATTGGCCAGCCAGTTTGTGCTCAGCCCTACATTGGCAACGCCGACATATCCGCCAGCCGTCCGATGAAAACTACGGCCCGCGACAATATCCTTGACCGGCGTATGCTGTCCGTTGACGCCCATATCGAAGTCCAGAATTTCCTTCCACATCGGCACCAGGAACACCGTATGCCGCTGCTGGCCTGTGTATTCCTGGGTAATCTGCAGTTCGATTGCTTCGTTGGTCTTTTCCAGTCCACCGAACAGGGGCGACGCCGGCTCCCTCACTTGAAAATCGATGGGGCCATACTTGATCTGCACGATCACGTTGTCGTCGAATTTCCCGTCCAGCGGATGAAAGATGTCATAGGCCGCCCGAGCGCGGTCCGCCTTCAGATCACTCCAGTCAAGGTGGTGGCTGTAGACAAACGCGCGATAGAAAACCATGCCGCCGTGAGGCTTCAGCGCTCTCGCAATCGCATTGGCAGCACCTGTGGGACTTCTTCCGTACACCGAGGGCCCTAGCTGTCCTTCGGAATCCGCTTTGACCACCACGCCGCCGAAATCCGGTATTTCCCGGTAAACCTCGCTGAATTTGGCCCGCCACCAGTCAGCCACCCGCGGGTCGAGCGGATCGAACGTGTCCAACCCTCCTACCTGCTTCGGCATGCTCACATTCACCGCGACGCCCAGCTGAATGCCGTATGGGCGAAACACATTAGCAATTCGCGCCAGTTGTGGAAGAAAATCGGAATCGAGAATATGAAGGTCGGCATTCACGTTGCTGACGTTGCATCCGTTAATTCCCACCGAGGCAAGCAATCGTGCATACTCTGCCGCCCGCGTCAGGTCCGCGCGCACGTGTCGGTTCTCGAAGAAGATGGACCTTCCCGCGTAGCCGCGCTCGATCGATCCGTCAAGGTTATCCCACTGGTTTACCCAGCGCACTGGGGCCGATGGCTTTTGCAGCTCATTGAGCGCGGTGACGCTCTCGCCCCGTGCGATTTTGCTCAGCAGTGTGAACGTTCCATAGAGAACGCCGCGATCCGTGGCGCCGGTGATGACAAGCGCCTTTTGGCCACCAAGTCGCGCACATATCAGGGCATAGGCGTCACCCCGCAAATTGGCGCCAGGCTTGAATCCCGCCTCCAGTCCGCGAACCTGGTTGACAGTTCCGACAACAATCGCCGCGTTCCTGGGAACTCCGCCACTTACCCGCAAGGTGCGGTCGAGCATGCCGTGAACTCCGCGCAGGAGTTCGGCTTGCGCGGTTTTCACCAGCAACGAGTTGTTGAGGACAATCACTACTTCGGGCAGCGATGAATACTTGCTAGCGGTTGCGGCATCGAGTCGCGCATAGCGTAACCAGCCCTCCGCGCCGTTCTCGGCGAGCCCGGCAGAAGCAAGAAGGAATAGAATTCCGAACGAAAAACTAAGTCGTTGCATTGCCAATAGTACTGGTATTATTTCTCCGCGCTACATTAGTTTGAACCTCAAACGAACGCCGGAAGCCTAACGGCACGCCCTTGGATTGTCAACACCAAGGATCCAGACCAAGGATCCAGAGTGCGGGGCTTCCACCAACAAGAGAGTCGGGCAAGATTGGAACGAGTGTTGAACTTTATTCACGAAAATTTCTTGCTGCATTCGCCGACGGCACAGCGCCTTTATCACCAGTACGCTGAATCGCAACCGATCATCGACTATCACTCGCACCTTCACGCAGCCGATGTCGCCGTCAACCGTCGCTTCGAAAACCTGTACGAGATCTGGCTTGCGGGTGATCACTACAAATGGCGAGCCATGCGCGCTAACGGCATTCCCGAGTGCCTCTGTACCGGCTCGGCATCGCCCCACGAAAAGTTTCTCGCTTGGGCGCACACGGTTCCGCACACCTTGCGGAACCCGGTTCACCATTGGACACATCTCGAATTGAAGCGGTATTTCGATATCAATGATCTGCTCAACGAGCAGACGGCGGAATCCATCTGGCATCGCGCCAACGAATTCTTACAGACGGACGAATTCACCGCCCAGAACATTCTTCGGAAATTCAAGGTTCAGGTAGTCTGCAGCACCGACGATCCAACCGATTCGTTAGAACATCACATTTCCGTTAACTCCGGGGATGTTGGGTTTCGTTTTTATCCGTCGTTCCGCCCGGACAAGTCACTTCTGGTGAACCAGCCCGATCTTCTCAATGCGTGGATCGGTCGTCTTGAAGCTGCGTCCAACGTCGGTGCTTCGAGTTTGACTGGATTACTACATGCTCTCGAGGCTCGGCACACTTATTTCCATGAAAATGGATGCCGCCTCTCGGACCACGGGCTGCCCTATTGCTACGCGAACCCCTGCTCTGAGACCGAGGCTGCGCAAATTTACGCCCGCGCTCGAGCCGGCCGGGCCGCGTCCTCTGCTGAACACGAGCGCTTCGCGTCTTTCATGATGGTTTATTTCGGCCATCTCGACGCCGATCGCGGTTGGACCAAACAGCTTCATCTCGGTGCGATTCGTAACCTCAACACCCGCAAACTTCGCGAACTCGCGCCCGATTCCGGCTTCGATTCCATTGGTGACTTCCCGCAAGCGATTGCGCTTTCCGCCTATCTTGACCTGCTGGAGGCAGAACATGCTCTGCCGCGGATGATCATTTACAACAGCAATCCGGCAGACAGCTACGTTTTCGCGACTGCAGCCGGCAACTTTCAGGATGAACCTACTGCGGGAAAAATCCAGTTCGGGAGCGCCTGGTGGTTTCTTGACCAGAAGGAAGGAATCGAAAGTCAGTTCAACGTACTCTCGAACGTGGGTTTGCTTTCCCGATTCGTGGGCATGGTCACTGACTCGCGCTCCTTCATGTCATTTCCGCGGCATGAGTATTTCCGGCGCGTGCTCTGCAACCTACTGGGAAACGACATGGAGAGAGGAGACCTTCCGAACGACGAAGTGCTCCTCGGCGAAATGGTTCAGCGTATTTGCTTCCAAAATGCCCGCGACTACCTCGGCCTTGAGTTGTCTCCCACGGTCTCACCATCGGACACCATGGCTGTTGCTCCAATCACTTGAGGGTTGCGGCTGATCTGCGAACTATGGTTCTGAAGTTGTCACCAGTTGTGCATGGTGCCGTCGAGCTTTCGGCTCACCGGCAGATACGCACGTTGATACGGATACCGGGCGGCCAGGCCCTCGTTGATATCCACCCCGATTCCCGGTTTTTCTCCCGGATGCATGAATCCATCTTCGAATTTATAGGCATGGGGAAAAACGGCATCGGTCTCGTCCGCGTGCCTCATGTATTCCTGAATGCCGAAATTGTGAACGCTCACATCGAAGTGCAGCGCCGCTCCCATGCACACTGGACTCAGGTCGGTCGCGCCGTGTGAGCCGGTTCGCACCTGGTACATTTCCGCCAAATTCGCGATCCGCCTTAAATGAGTGATGCCTCCCGCGTGCACCACCGTGGTCCGAATGTAGTCGATCAATTGCTCCTGGATCAGTGTCTGGCAATCGAAGACGGAATTAAACACCTCGCCCACTGCTAACGGAGTCGTGGTGTGCCGACGAATCAGACGGAAGCTTTCCTGGAGCTCTGCCGGGGTCGGGTCTTCCATCCAGAATAGGTGATACGGCTCCAGCGACTTGCCCATCCTTGCCGCTTCGATGGGCGTCAACCGATGGTGGACGTCATGCAAGAGGTGCGGCTCGGGTCCGAACTCCTTCCGCAAGCGCGCAAACAGAGTCGGAATGAAATTCATGTACGCTTCCGACGACCACCGGTTCTCCGGCGGTGCATTCTTTACCGCCGGCTCATAATAGGACGATCCGTGGCCAACGCCGTATGTGCTCTGCAAACCCGGAATCCCAGACTGAGCTCGTATGGCCTTGTATCCTGCCTTTTGATACTGCGCGACCGCGTGAACCGTCTCTTCGATTCCCGCACCGCTGGCATGGCCGTAGACGAGAACAGCATCGCGCGATGCGCCACCGAGTAATTGGTATAGCGGCACGTTTAAGAATTTGCCCTTGATGTCCCACAATGCCGTATCCACGGCAGCAATTGCCGACATGGTTACCGGACCGAGACGCCAATACGCTCCTTTATAGAGGTACTGCCAAGTATCCTCGATCCGCCGCGCATCACGCCCGATCAGCAGCGGCACCACATGATCGCTAAGATAGGTGGCCACGGCAAGTTCGCGACCATTAAGCGTAGCGTCGCCCAGGCCGTAAACTCCGTCTTCTGTCATGACCTTCAGGGTTACGAAGTTCCTGCCCGGACAACAGACGATTACCTTGGCATCAACAATTTTCATTTTTCGGAGTTCCGGGTGCTGCGGCCGATTATGATCCGCATCAGCATTACTCAGGAAGCGTCGCCTCACCGCGTAGCGTGAACTGTGTTTCAGCACCCGCCGTCTTCGGTAGCCCGGCGCGCGCTACCGGCTGCCCGCCGCCTACCCACACTTGCACCTTTCCGGGCAGGATTCGGTGTGCACCCGCCTGGTCGACGATACTAAGTTGCCGGCTCGCCAAATCGAAGATCACTGTCTCTGTCTGACCTGGTTCAAGGTGCACATGTTGGAAGCCTTGCAGAGCACGCAGCGGAGCGCCCGGGACATCGGTGTGCGTCAGGTACAGTTGGACAACTTCATCGCCGGCCATTCTGCCTGTATTTGACACATCCACCGCGACACGGACAGAACCGTCGGCGGGCACACTCGCTTGATTCACGTTCGCGTTCAGATAATTAAATGAGGTGTAGCTTAATCCATAACCGAACGGATACAACGGCTCGCCCGCAAAGTACCGGTATGTGCGCTTCGACATGGAATAGTCTTCGAAAGCAGGAAGTTGATCTACTGACTTGTAGAATGTCACCGGCAGGCGTCCGCTGGGGCTGAAATCGCCGGCGAGCATGTCTGCAATCGCGGTGCCGCCTTCCTCTCCGGGATACCATGCGTCCACAATCGCCGGCAGTTTTTCGTCAGCCCAATTCACTGCGCTGGCGCTCCCTCCCATCACGACCAGCACCACAGGTTTTCCCGTGGCGTACACGCGCTCCATCAATTTCTGTTGGGGAGCGGGTAGGTCGATCCTGGTTCGATCGCCTCCAGCAAAGCCCTCCGCGTCCACCTTCATCTCTTCGCCTTCGATCCTCGGCGAGAGTCCCATCGCCATCACGACCAAGTCTGCTTTTCGCGCCGCGTCCACGGCATCCTGCTCGGATTTCCCTAGGATGCTCCAAATCAGGCGAGCTTCCGACCCGCGAATCAACTGGAAGTACTCGATCTTTATCGGATAAGCATGGCCCGCTTGCAGGTGCACACGTCTGGTCTGGGTTGTTGCTGGCCGATGCGGGGTCCAATCCTCGACAACCACCTTTCCGTCGAGCCACACGCGATAACCGTCTTCTCCCGTAAATCCGATCAGGTAGTCTCCGGTTTTTGGCGGCACCACTACACCCACCCAGCGCACGGAGAAGTTGCGCACCAGCTCCGGTGTGACCCCCGAGTATGCCCACTCGAAATTGACGTTGGCATCCGTACGAGACATCGTTGGCGTGCCTTCGAGCTTCGGATTCGAGTAATACTCTGCCCTCAACCCGTGTTCCCTGCGATTGACACCGGTGAAGAGAGCCTCCGCCGGAATTCCGTCCGTAGCGGGACCAGTTAACCCGGTTCCTTCGACATACGCCACGGTCGAGCCCTCGAATCGCTTCTTGATGCCCGCCAGGAGGGTAACTGGTTTCGAGGGTGTACCGTTGTAATTTCCAACCAAGGCGTCGACACTGTCGGCGTTCGGCCCCAGCACGGCAATATTCTTGTAAGTCTTTTTCAGCGGTAGGAAGTTATTCTGGTTCTTCAGCAGAACCAGGGATTCCCGAGCTGCCTTGAGGGCGATCTGACGGTGCTCTTCGGTGTCGTTTTCCGCCGCCGTGATCTTCGACCAGGTGACCATCCCTGGAGGATCGAATAGCCCCAGCCGAAAACGGGCCGAAAACAGCCGCCGCAATGCTTCATCGAGCACGGATTCCGGCAGAATACCCTGCTGCACCGCTTTTTCCAGCGCATCTTTTTCGGACTTCACGCGCTCCTGGGGAGGCACACCACAAATCAGGTCCGTTCCGGCGCGGAAAGAGACGGCAGTGGCCTCTTCGAGAGTCTTCGCATATTGGTGCCCCGCGAAGACATCCGTCACCGCACCGCAATCGGAAACTACATATCCCTTGAAACCCCAGTCACGGCGCAGATGTGTTTTCAGGAGATCGTCATTCGCACATGCCGGCTGACCGTTCAAGGAGTTATACGCGCACATCACCGATTCGGCTTTTGCGTCCATCACGGTTGCGCGAAACGCGGGAAGGTAGGTGTCTTCCATGTCATGTTTTGAGGCTATTACATCCACAGTGTGACGCGTTGTCTCCGGGCCGCTGTGCACTGCAAAGTGTTTTGGAGTCGACACCGTCTTCAAGTACGTTGGGTCGTCCCCCTGCAACCCAGTCACGAAAGCCAGGCCCAGACGCGACGTCAGGTACGGATCCTCACCATACGTCTCCTGTCCTCTTCCCCATCGCGGATCGCGGAAGATATTGATATTCGGCGACCACACCGTGAGGCCACGGTACCAATCCGTCGAACCATCCGGGTGCACTCGTTCCACATACTTGGCGCGAAACTCAGTGCTGATCACATCAGCAATCTGGTGCAGGAGCGTCTCATCGAACATGGCTGCCATTCCGATAGCCTGTGGGAAGACTGTCGCAGTACCCGCACGCGCAACTCCGTGCAAGCCTTCATTCCACCAGTCATACTGAGGAACACCCAAGCGGGGAATCGCGTCGGCCGTGTGACCAAGCTGCGACACCTTTTCCTGCAAGGTCATACGCGAAATGAGGTCGCCCACTCGCTGTTCGACGGGCAGCTGCGAATTCTTGTAGGCGGGCTGTTCTGCTTGCTGCGCCCAAACCGTCAGGCAAAGTAAAGAGCAAATGAATGGAATGATGGCGAAGGTCAGCTTCTTCATGTTCTCCAGCAGCCTCGTAGTTACAGAATTATTTCGCCTGGGCCGTGCGGATCACAGCTTCAAAGGCGGGTTTCGACGCGCCGTTGCGGTCGAAGAGAAGTGGGTAATCTGTTCTCCCTCGAACCGGCCAATTATTGCGCCACGAATCCGCGTCGGTTACGCCCCAAAAGGTTACGCGCTGAATGCCTTTCTCATGCTTCAGGAATATCGCAAACAGGTCAGCGTACCGCTTGGCCAGCTCCCGTTCGATTGAGTCCGGCAGGCCACTCGTGTATGGGTTTAACGCCGGGGTATTCTCCGCGTTCACGTTCAATTCTGCTGTCGCTTCCCTTGCGACAAGTGGCAATACGGTGATGTCCAGCTCCGTGATGTTCACCTTCACACCCAGTTGTTTCTCAAACGCAGCAATCGTGTCGTCCTGCTGCTGTGGGGTGGGCCAATCCAGTGTGTCATGGCCTTGCAGGCCTACGGCTGTCACCGGAATTCCTGCCGCCATCAATTTCTTAAGCAGCGCCACGGCGCCCTTCCGTTTGGCTTCGCTTTCGAGCGAGTAATCGTTGTAGTAGAGCTCGGCTACGGGATCGGCATCGTGTGCAAACTGAAATGCCCTTTCGACGTAGTCGGCGCCGATGATTTTCATCCAAGGCGACTGGCGCATTGTCCCGTCTTCATTAAGCGCTTCGTTCACCACGTCCCAGCCGTGAATCCTCCCTTTATATCGGCCCACCACGGTATGGATATGGTCGCGCATCCGCTGCAGAAGCAGGTCGCGAGTGACGGGATTCCCCTTGTCATCTTCAAAAACCCAATTCGGCGTCTGCTTATGCCACACCAGCGTGTGGCCGATCACAACCATGTGATGCTTCTCACCAAAGTCGACATAACTGTCGGCGGCGGCGAAGTCGTAAACATTGGGCTGAGGATGTATCAACGCCCACTTCAAAACGTTTTCCGGCGTAACCGAGTTGAATTGTGACTCGATGAGCTTTATTGCGCGACTATCCTCGCCGGAGATTTGGGCGCGATTGACGGCCACACCCACCAAGAACGAATTCTTGAACGCGTCCTTCAGCGTTGTCTGTGCAGAAACAACAAATGAGCAACTGCCAAGAGCCACGAGGACGGCAAACCCCAGTTTTTTGTTCATGCGTGTCCATCGGCATGGCATCAAACGTAAGCTTCGTCTGATCTGTTTAGTTGTGGGCGTGAACTATATCACGAAAAAAGGCATTAGCCATGATCGCATTAATCTGGTAGTTGACCTGCTCGTTGTGGCTTGCCGAAATGTTATCCGCCAAGGGTGCCGCGATTCTTTCTCGCCCTGCGTCTGACCAAGAGTTGCTTTGGATTGCACTCACATGCCCTTAACCCAGCCGCTGGCCATGCAGCCCACATATCGATTGGCGCATACCTATATATATCTATATACATAATGGCGACGCGCTCGAAGGTTGCGAGAAATGCAGGTAAGTGCTTGGCGCATCTGCGACGGTGTTCTCCGGACTCGCCGGACTGCGTGATTTGCGCTAAGGCGATCAACAGTTCCAGGAGGGCATAAGCGGGCGCAAGGAGCTGGTATGAGAATACCTATGGTGGTCTTCGCGGCGGCCGTTCTGTTGGCGACGGCGTCAGCTCAGTCCGAGCAGCGTCCGGTGATCAAGGAGGCGAGAGGATATTGGCCATTGCAGAAGGCGGCGGTGCAGCCGGATAAAACGCGCGACTTCAAAGTCATTTTTGACGCGACGCGAACGGCAGCTAAGCCGGAAGATGTTGTCCCGGCGGTAGGGGAGGCCGCGGCTCTGGTGAACGCACTAGCAGCGACAGGTGTGCCCGAGACGAAACGCAAGATGGCCATCATCTTTCACGGAGCCGCGGTGGATGGCATCCTGGATGAAGAAAGCTATAAGCAGAAGTACGGCATAGCAAATCCCAATCTCAAGCTGATCCGCAACCTGCGCGAGGCGGGAGTGGAGCTGCTAGTCTGCGGGCAGTATCTGCATTTCCGGCAGATCGATCCGGCCAAGGTCGCCAGTGATGTGCAGCTGGCCACCAGCGCGATGATCGTGAGCGTCACCTACCAAAACCGCGGGTATGCGCTGCTGTCATTTTGAAGGTCGGTGATTAACTGACGATCGGGGCAGATCCATTGCTCCCAGACGGCAACTAGCGCGCGCAGTTCCCCTCTGCGCGTCCAACGGAGCATGTGAATGAATCAGCCAGGCAAGCCCATGCGGACGAGCATCTTTCTGAAGCGGGGATCGTGGCGCAGGGGTTCGAACCGGCGTCCGGGCACATTGAGGTAAGTAAGCTCGGGATCACGTTCCTGATAAGCCTTCTCCAACCAGGCGAAGGCCTCGTCCAGCTCGCCCAAGGCCCCATAGAGAATTGCTATTGAACCGGAAGGCACCAGCCCGCTCGCGCGTCGTTGCTTCAGCGTGGCGAGGATCCTGCGTGCTTCCTCTCGGTTTCCGACTTTCGCGTACGCAAAACCCAGGTCGAGCACGAAATCCGTATCGTCGGTTCCAGAGTCCTGGACAGCCTGCTGAAATTCGCGAATGGCTTCGTCGTGTTTTCCCTGATTCAGGTAAACCCAGCCCAGAGTCTGGTGGGCTGGCGCAAAATGAGGATTCAATTCCAAACTCTTCCGCACTTGCTCCCGGGCCCCTTCGTAACGACCGGCCACGAGCAACCTGCCGGCCAGGGCAGTGTTGACCGGCAAAGACAGTGGGTCGAGGTCTCGAGCCCGCCTGGCTTCTGCGATGCCCTCGTCAAATCGGCCTACGTACATCAGATAGCCGGCATACCAGTGGTGAACCCGGGCATCGCCCGGATTGAGTTCCAAGGCGCGCTTGTATTCTCGCTCGGCGGTAGCCCAATCCCACTCATGAGTCTCGGCGATGAATGCCAGAGATGCGTGGGGTTCAGCGAGAGTCTCGTCCAGTTCAATGGCTTTCAGGGCCGCGGCCTTGGCTTGGACCAGGGCCTCTTTCGACGGAAACCCACCTCTGAAACCGAGCAGGGCGTAAGCGTCAGCCAGGCCGCTATAGGACAAGGCGTAACTCGGGTCGCGGGTAATGGCCTGCCGGAAATACCCGATGCTTTTGTTCAGCGCGTCCGAGGTTCGTTGGTTGAAGTAGTACCGGCCCTTCAGGTAATCTTCGTGAGCTTCTGGGTCAACCGTGCTCGCAGATGCCAGACTCGCTCGCTTTTGGGGGGTGAGGCTGATCTCGATTCGGTCGGCGATGGCCCGCGCCACCTCTTCCTGTAGGCCCAAAATGCTTCGATATTCTCGCTGATATTCTTCTGCCCAAATGTGTTCGTCGGTCGCGCCACGGATCAACTGGGCGTGAACGCGAATCCGGCTTCCCTCTCGTACTACTGATCCTTCGACAATCGCATCCACGCCGAGAGTCTTGGCAATCTCCGGCACGGAAAGGTGTGTGTGCTTGAATTGCATCGCCGACGTGCGCGAAATAACGCGCAGCCCGTGGATGTTGGAGAGCCGTCCAATCAGCTCCTCGGTCATGCCGTCAGCGAAGTACTCCTGGGACGTATCTCCGCTCAAGTTTTCCAACGGGAGCACAGCCAGCGAACGAATCGCCGAAACGGGAGGAACTGCCGTTCGGTGCCGCCATAGGCGCCAACCCCAAGCGACAAAGGCAACGGCGCACACGGCAATCGCAACGAGCCACAAGCTTCGGCGACCAGGGGCCAGGGGCGGCTGCGCAACTGCCGGAGTTGGAGCGAGGGCGGGCGCTACAACCTCACTCTCGGCGCCGGCGACGGTCACGGGTGCAATGAAGCGGTACCCTCGTCGCGCCAGCGTCTCAATGTAGCGCGGCTGATCGGCGGAGTCGTTCAATGCCGCTCGCAGGCGTTTGACTGCCGCGTTCAAGCCGTGTTCGAAATCGACAAACGTATCCGCCGCCCACAGCTCTTTCTGCAGTTCCTCGCGTGTGACCAGTTCGCCCGGCCGGCCCAGCAACATCTTCAGGATGGCAAGGGGCTGGCCCTCCAAACGCACGCGCATCCCTTGCTTGCGCAACTCCTGGGTTTGGGGTGCGAAGTCGTACACTCCAAAACGCATGACATTCGGCTGGGCTGGGCTGGCCATGTGATCGGGACTCCGAGGGAGAAGTATATCGCCCATTATGTAGAGGTCACGACGCGCGTGTCATCCCGCGTCGTAAGACTGGCGCCCTCAATAACTTTCGTTATCACCTACGTTTCACCCGCGTTGACTTGACCCCCGCAGGGATCTGGCCAATTCTCGCTTGCCAGATCTGACTTCTGGAGGAGCTATGACGAGCCCGTTGGTGTCACAGATTTGCTTAACTCTCGGCCGCTGCGCTTTGCTGATTTGTCTTCTTCTTCCGCTTTCGGCATTGGCCGACGACTGGCAACTGCAGGTTGGCGCACAAAACGGCGATATGGCACATCAGGCGCTTGCCTTCTTGCCCAATGAGATCTGGATTCACTCCGGCGACAGCATCACATGGGCATTTCCAACCAACGAGGTCCACACTGTCACTTTTCTGCAGCCGGGACAGGTGCGCCCATCCCGCTTTGCAGGATGTCCCGGCGCCCCCAGCGGGGTCACGCCTGATTTCTCCGTCTTCGACGGCACCGCCTGTGTCAACAGTGGTGTGGTCTCCAGTAGCGGGTTGCCGACTCCGCCAACTTATACCGTGGTTTTTCCCACGACCGGCAACTTCAAGCTGGTTTGCCTAGCTCACCCTAATATGACAGCCACTATCCATGTAATGCCGCTGTCCACGCCCTTGCCCCACGATCAAGCCTTTTACGACAAGCAGGCCAGTTGGCAACGCGCCAATCTGCTCTCCGATGCGATGGCGTCCGCCCACGACCATCCCGGCTCCAACCACGTAACCGCCGGAGTGGGGCACATTATGGGCAACGGCGGCGGAACTCAAACCGTTTCAGTGATGCGCTTCATGGATGCAACCAAGGTGATCCATGCTGGTGAGACCGTCGAATGGACGAGCGCAGAAGCGGTGACCAACCACACCATCACGTTCGGCCCCGAGCCCGACCCTCTTAGCCAGATTCCGCCCTCTGCCAACGTCATGACGGATGCTGATGGCGCTCGCCACGCCTTTATCAGCTCGCCCGCTAACCCAGTACACTCCGGATTCATCACCCAGCCGCCGCAAGATCGTATTGGTCTGCCACAGGCCCTGTTGAGCGCCACCGGCTTCCGCGTGACGTTCACCCAGCCCGGCGTCTACCAATACAAGTGCGTGCTGCACGATCAGTTAGGAATGGTGGGAGAAATCATCGTCCTGCCGTAGCCGGAGTGCCGCCAAAATTCGCGTCGACCATGGCTGCTACCGAATACAGCCATTGGCTTTGAGCACTCGGGCGGGAGCCGCTGATGGAGGATAAGAGATAGCGCATTGGGCGGGATAACCCTACCTGACTGGAACCCTACCTGACTGGTTGCGTTTCTGAAGATCAATCGGGGAAAAACAACGCAGGAGCATGAAGAAGCTACGCGAGGCGAAGCAAGGACCCGCCGCATGTTGCTGAAACTAATAATCTTGTCGAAAGGCAATCCGCGTGCACCGTTGTCTGTTCCGTTCTCTCGTCCTCCCCATACGGAAGGGGGAGGCATGCCTGAATCCGGAAATCCTCAAGGCTTTTCAACTAAGCCTGACCTGTTCACTGATCATCGCAACGCTGCAAGGGTCTTCATTCGCCTGCCAGCATGGATCACGATTGGTAGCGCCCAGTCTCAGGAGCACGTCGCTTTTGTAAGGGACATCTCTCCACGCGGAATTTTCTTCTATTCCAAAGTCAGACTGAACAGCGGCCAGCATGTGGAATTCGTGCTGGAATACCTGAAAGGCAACAACCGAATTCGGCTTCAACTGGCAGGCCATGTCGTGCGGGTGGAACAAGCGACGTCGACGTCGGCGATTGGAGTCGCCATTGCATTTGACACTGTGCATGATGAGGTGCCAAACGATCGAAGTCATGCGTCATGATTCCGCGGCCTTCCCCTCCCGATACCCGGCAGTGCGGAGATTACTAGCTTTTTGAAGTTGCTCGGCCTTGTCTGCAGCGCGTCAACCCCTGGTGTCTT
Source organism: Terriglobales bacterium (assembly GCA_035272945.1). Lineage (GTDB taxonomy): Bacteria > Acidobacteriota > Terriglobia > Terriglobales > Acidobacteriaceae > Gp1-AA122. The sequence goes on along the minus strand of DATEPX010000356.1, from coordinate 36,039 downwards.
GGCCACGGATATCCTGCGCCATCTTGCTCCATAATGCCTTGGATTAAGGCGAGGAATGGGTTACTCTTGCCCACCACGGTTGTTGCGAACCTAGAAATAGAAGGAAATTAACCGAAGGCCTTCTGTTCTTTCGCACTCTACGGATCTGAACAGGCGGCTGTCTCTAGGGATGTGGGGGATGCCAGCTATGAAGTCTCCTCGGTACGTGACGGCATTTGTATCCGCGTTGTTCTGTATTAGCGCTTGTTTCGCCTGTCCGTTGTGGGGAACGGCTGCTACATCAGAGACGTCAGGGGCGGAGTCCTCGGTGGCGACTGCGACGATCCCGGGCCCTTTGGCCTCCTTCCTGCGCATGGCCGGTATCAGCCAGAAGGTCTCGCCTGAGGAGGTCCTGCCGCTGCTGGCCCGGAACGCAGCCATGCAGGGCTATGTGGGTTGGCATCAAGATGGTCCGGCCACAACTGAATTTCTGGTGCTGTTGAGGCGGTACGTGCAGCAGGCAAGAGCATTGTCGGTGTTGGCCGGTCCGGAAGGCGTGATTCGCGTCTCGGGTTGCGCCGACGCTGGGCCTCTGCTCAAGATATTAGGCTATCGTTTTCGGCGAGACTGTGGACCAGAGATGGTCTTGGATACCGCCGATCCCGAAAGGGCCTTTCTGACCATCGACTCGGGATTCCCGTTGGTGGATCTGGAGGAGAGCCTGCGGCGAGGCACAGCCTTCGCCTATTCGTTTCCTCAGTCCCAGGTCCCCGTGCTGTTCAAGGACATCAGTCAGATGGCCACAAAAGCAAGCAGCACGAAAAGCAGAGATCCCATTGACCTGCTGCTGCATGATCCCACTCTGGCACGCTTCTATTGGGCCGTGGCACGGATGGATCCCGACACCAGGATTGTGTTGGAGAAATCGTCAGGGCTGAAAAAGCTCATACCGTTTGCCGCCGTGCTGGATTTTTATGGCAGCTACATTTACATACGATCGGGACGAATTATGGTTCCTGGCGGACCGGGCACAGAGCCCGCCTGGAGGAACCTGGTGGGAGCGAGTCCGGATTCTCCTGTCGATTTTGTGGTCCGACTATTGGCCAAAGATCAGGGCTGGCTGGCCGCTTATTTTGACGCCCTTTCCCGCGTGGGCCGCACGCAGCAGGCTTACTTCACTGATCCTCACCGGCTGCCGCTCTTTTACGTGGCGCTGCTTGGACAGAACCAAGAACCGAATGCTTACAGACCCATATTCAGGCCCAATCCCGGCCTGTTGCTCCTGGTCACCCGCCTTCACTGGGAACCAAATGGTGAACCCAGCGTTCCCGGGGATCTGGAGCAGTGGAAGCAGATCCTTCGCCAGAGGAGTGGTTCGAAAATCGTTCGCTACTGGGCCAAAAAAACAGACTGCTGCAACAGCCCTGACCATTTGATCGCAACCATGTTTGGTCTGTCTCGTGTGGATAGCGAAAATGGACTCCTGCAGCTCTATCTCTTGTTAAGTGAACTCGATGCCCAGCGTTCCGCCTCGCAACGCCTCACCCCCAAAACCGTCCGCTTGCTGGCTAGCACGTTCGAGCGATTCAGCAGTCAATTTCTAGTTTTTTCCGAATTCCCCGACTTAAACAATTCTTCCATGCAGCGGTTGGTTGAGGTACTGGAGACCGTGGACCGAATCCCCAGTCCCACAATGCGTGGGAACGCGATGGGGATTCTCGAAAGCAATGTTGGTCTATGGCAGATCCTGGCGCGGCAAGGACAGATTCCGAACACGGCGCTGAACGAGTCCTGGCAGCGAGTCATCAGTCCCTTTGGCAAGAATCTTTCTGCCGCCCAGCTCTTCGATGCATGCCTCGATTCACTACGTGAACTTCTGAAGTCTGCGACCGGGAAATCTGATCTCTCTCAGGATGAAATCGTGGATCTGCTGGCAGGTCCCCCTCAAACCGATCCAATGGGACAAAAGGTGCATCGCGACTTGACCAACAGGATCGGTGCGGTCTTGGAGGGGCAGCGCCTGGTTTCCCTCGACACATTATTAGCCCTCGGTGAGGGCTTGAATCAAGTGGCGCAGGGAAAGACTCAGGACACGACTCTGCTTCCATTGGCGGCAGAGTTGCAGGAATTCGAAATGCCACAACCGATTTTCAAAAGCAGGGAAAGGTCGGAATGGGCGCCAGGAATTTACAACAATCGCCACACCGAATTGCAGATGCGGACCGATTTGACGAAGTTAATCAAATCCCAGTTCCCCGCTGCCCGACTGGCGGAGGCACGTGGCCAGCTTGTCCCCTTCGTGAGAGACACGTTAGTGGGCTTGAACTATGCCTACTATGAGCCGCCAGGTTCTGAGATCCTTCACAATAACCCGCTTTTTGTCCGGTCCCATGATTTCTCGGGCGAGACCGTTTTCGGGTACAAGGCAGTCTGGCAAGCCCCCGAACTGTTTGGGGCCGGCGCCGCGGCGGGCGGCGGCGTCCATCTCGTGGGGTCTCTTTCTGATCTGCCTTATGTTCTTGCCACTGCGGAGGAGGATTTCATCGCTCCAGAAAATGTTCAGGCCCTCATCTGGAAGGAGATGGTGCCGGGGCTTCTTGCCAGCGCCGTCTTGACGCGATGGTGGAATGTCACTGGGACAGAGCTTCACGCGGTTGCGCTTTACCAGCTAGCCGGAGAGGAACTTCTAGCGGCAGCCCAGCAGGATGAAAAACTGCGACGCAACTTGCTCGATCTTCTTTCCGAGCGCATGGAACCACAAAGACTCTCGCGCCTGCAGACGGCATTGAGCGCGGGACACCTGGGGGAGGTGCTTCCCAGCATCATGCCGTCAGACACGTTTTATCTCACTGCTGAGTTCAGCCAGAGATTCCCCGGAAATATGGAATCATGGAGCGCAGCCGGGAAAGAACTGCAAGACTTGTCGGTCCGCCACCCTGCAGAGGTGGCCTGGCAGCGTTTATCGCAAGATTTCGGTGTGCCCCATCCGGTGCTGACGCGGAGCTACAAACGAGAACTGCTGAATTTGAAGCCTTTTCCGGCTTTCGAAGGCTACTCCAGCCGTTTGTTGGCTGAGTCCTGGGATTCCACGAATTTATACTGGGCACGTTTGCTCGATGAAAAGGGCTACTCGCCGGTGATGCTGAACCGTCTCGTTCCCGAACTTACACATCGCATGGTTGCAAAGATTTTCGCTACAGACCTGGAAGATTGGCCGGCAGTCCTTCGCGCCATGCGAGAAACCGGAGAGGAATTTCGTCGGGGCAAATTTGCTCCAGTACAAGTTAGTGACACGGCGTCCCGGACGGAAAAATCCTATTGAGGAAGAGCACTAGATTCTCAGCAGCTCGTGGGCCGGACCGTGCGTATAAGTTATGGTAAAAAGGCATCTACTCCTTTCACTCTGCTGGCTATTTCTGGTGGTGCCAGTCGCTCCTGAGACTCAGACGGCGGCGCAGGAAACTGAGCCCCATATTCAGGTGGTTGTGAACCTCGTCCAGTTGAATGTGGCAGTGACGGACGGTAAGGGCAATTATGTAACTGGTCTACGTCCTCAGGACTTCGCCATTACTGAAGATGGTATTCACGAGAAAATTGCCACCTTCGCAGAGGGGAACGAACCGACGCGCAGTCTGGTGGACACGGAACGGACGGAGCGTAAATCCTCCGATACGCATGAAGACTCGGCAACGGGCGCATCCGCAAAGGACCCACCTGAAACACTCGGCTCATTGGTTGCGGGTGCCAATGTGTTCGTTCTGTTTGACACCAGCAATTACATGTACCGGCAGTTTGTCTTTGCACAAGACGCAATTGTCGACTTTGTTCGATCTCTGGAAACTGCGGATCAGATTGCTTTCTACTCCTACAGTCGTGATCTCTCCAGATCCGCCCTGCTTACGCGGGATCGTTCTCAGGTTCTGCACGGGGTCCGCGCCACGGTCGCCGGAGATGATGCTGCGCTCTACAATGCCCTGCTAATGACCGTGAAGGATGCCAGTCTACATACGGGGAAGAAAGTGGTAGTGGTCTTCTCCAATGGGCCAGATAACGCCAGCACAGTGCCGCCCGAAGACGTGGCTGAGCTAGCCCAGTCGACCGGAACATCTGTCTACATGATAAGTACTCAGCAAGCGAGGTTGGATCCTGTTTCGACCGCCGTTTTTGAGCGAATGACCGCCGCCACCGGAGGCAAGGCATATTTCGCCAAAAATTGGCGGGACCAGCAAAGGGCGTTTGCATCCATTCGGGACGATTTGGCACACCTTTACCTGCTCAGCTATTATCCGCAACCCAATCCCAACCGTGGCTGGCGCACAATTCGGGTCAAACTCGTAGGGGACCGCCTGAAGAAATTCCACGTACGGACTCGAACTGGGTACCGGCCCCAACCCACGAGAATCTCCGCTGGAAGCTTACCAGCCTCTGAGCCAGTATCTGTTGCGGGGGAACCGGCCAAAGCCGACGCGATGTCGAACCAATGACTGACGAAGGCCTGATTAGGGCCTGCCCGGCACCATTTTCGCAACCAGCAATGCGATCACACGAGGCTCATGTTCTCCGGCGGAACCTTCCAGCGTATACGAACGCTCGAAGCCCTTCGCTCCGGTGATCTTCATCTCCCAGTGGTCAGTTTCCATAGAGCCAATAATAACCACACGCCAGTCCCCGGGCCGATCAGAAAGCACATGTTCGATCATCGCAGCCACATCGCGCTGCAAGCCTCTATTACCGGTGTTATGCATCTCGACCACAACCGCCATCCCCACAAGTCTACTGCCAGGCCGCTGAATGTGATCGTCGGCCAATGAAAAAATCCGTCGCGAAATCGCTTCCCCGATGGTAACGCAGGAAGGCGAGCACTTCTTTGTCCAATGGAGATGGTTTTGGGAAATTCTCGAATCTGTGGGCTAGCAGACGAAGGCAAGCCAGTTGGCTCCGGCCATCACTGTCGGCGAACGGTATTAGCCTCGAAGACTTCACAGATCACGCTGAGAGAAGCGGCGTATGGCGATACCGAGCGCGGCTGCCAGGTAGAGCGCCGCATAAAAGACCATGCTCACGCTCGGGATCGAGAGGGTGCTGAAGGGAGAGATGCGCATTGCATTGGCCAGCGGAGACTGCATTTCAAAGGCGGCGCGGCGCCAGAGGGCTTCGCTGGGCATAAGGACGCTCGCAATTACGCCAACGTTAACGGCACGCTGCGTCTGCGTGATGGCTCCAAATTGCTCGATCCAACCGCCAAGGAAGGCGAGTCCGTGGAGCCCGAGGGTGAGCACGCCCGTGGTTAACGTTGAAAAATAGGTCGCAAAGGCGAAAGTAACCGAGAGCAACACTACGCTCTCCATCCACATCAGGGAGAGGCCCCGTAGGAGGTGCCGTGCTGTGACACCCGCCATTGAGTAGGTTACCGCGTTTACACCGCCCACCATGATCGCAACGTATGCGGTCAGCATGCCGCAGAAGCCCAGCCATTTGCCGAGGAGCACCTGCCAACGTGGGAGGGGCTTGGTCGCAATCGCCTGGATTGTTCCAGAGGCGATTTCACCGGAGAGGGTATCAATGGAGGTTAAAATCGTCATCAGTACCGCCAGCAGATCGACGGCGTAGAGGCCCATGGTCACCATGGTGAAGGAGATTTCCCGCCGCAAGACCGGGCTCATGCCGTGTGCGGCAAAATCTTTGGCCTGAAAATGGAGGCCCGTACCGAACAGAATGAGGAAGGCGCCGCCGGCGCCCAGCGCCATCCAAAGCATTTTCTTGCGCGCCGCTTCGCGAAATGTGACCCCGGCCATGATCCAGATGCCCATCACAGCCCTCCATCGGTGCCGACGATTTCCAGAAAACGCTCTTCGAGCGAAAGACGCTGGGGAGTGACCTCGTAGACCGCGGCGCCACTTGAGACAAGATACCGCACAATTTCTGGCACCACCGCTCCGGATCCTACCGAGAGCGTCAAGCGCTCACCTTCCGCGCGAACCGACCGGCTCCACTGTGACAGGCCACTGGCAATCTCCGCCGTCACATTGGCTGCCCGTATGGACACGGTTGTTTGCTCCTCAAGCTTGTCATTGAGTTGCCGGGTCTCCAACACCTCCCCGTCTTTGATAAAAGCGACTCGGTTGCAAGTGATTTCGACCTCTCCAAGGAGGTGGGAGTTGAGCAGCACGGTGGCACCACGGTCGCGCTGGGCTTTAATGATGTCGCGAACCAGACGGCGGCCGACAGGGTCTAGACCCGACGTGGGCTCGTCAAGGAAGATCAAGTCGGGCTCATTCAGGAGCGCCTGTGCGAGACCAATGCGCTGCAACATGCCCTTGGAAAAATCGCGGAGGCGTTTGTCGCGGTGCGGCATGAGCCCTAGCAGATCGAGCAAAACGGGAACGCGCTCGCGCAGCTTGGCGTGCGACATGCCATAAAGGCGACCATGCAGTTTGAGAAGCTCTGCGGGCGTGAGCCAATCATAGAAGCGGAAATGTTCGGGTAGAAAACCAACTTGGCTTCGTGTCTTGACATCGCCGACAGGGCGGCCAAGAATCTGCGCCTCGCCGCCTGTAGGGAAAACCAAACCCAGCAGTATTTTCACCGAAGTGCTCTTACCCGCGCCGTTTGGTCCCAAGAAGCCGAACACCTCACCCCGGGGAACATCGAGGGTGAGGTTTCGGACTGCCACTTTGCCGCTGAAGACTTTGCGCAGCCCACGGGTGCGTATGGCAAGATCAGAAGTTCGGCTCATCTCCGTCTGTCGGCTGATCAACGCAGCGAGGCGGCCAGGCTCAAGGCATCGGACGCGTTGCCGTGACCTGCCAGGGAATGGATCACTCCATTCTTGATCCACAACAGACTATACCGATTCCCTTGCGACAGCGTTTCGCTGATCAGAGTGCCTTCCACGCCGTCCACCGTCACGGTCTCATAGGAACTGGAACTGCGGGGAATCGGGACCACCAAGGTAGACGACCAGTCCACCGTTTGGCAGAATGAGCGTGCTTCGGCGGGGCTCATGCCAGCCAGTTCTAATGCGGCTTCAGCAATATCCGACATATTGAGATCGGGCGGAACACTCACAGTCGGGCTGGGGGCTTGGATAAGATAGGTGCAATTTGTGTCCTTTATGTTTGCCATGCGTTTCATCTTGCGCTGGGCCGGAGCCTCAGCCTGGGACTGGGGATTGGAGCTCACATACCTGTGCCGAACTGGGCAGTCTCCATACACAGAAATGACCGTCTTAGGAATGTGAACGGCGATCAGGGCGCCGTTGGCCGACTCTGGAATCTGGATGTCGGAACGACCAATCTCGTCCAGTAGAGTCGCAACACGATCACGATTGAGGGTCATCTGGAACGCGGTTTCGCCGTTGACTTCGACACTGCGTGGCGCTCCCAGGCTGCCGATCATTCGGATGGGATATCCCGCCAACTGTGCGGCTTTTGTCACGTTCGAAACGACGTCGGGTTTGCCTGGATCCATGGTGACCACTACGTTGTCGGCGATGAACTGATTGATCAGCTTGTAGGGGCGCGAGTCCGCTTCCGAACTCGACATCAGTGTCGTGGGATCGATGGTAACCACCTGAATTTTCTGAACCCGCAACATAGCCAAGATTCGCTGTGCCCAGGTGCGAACCGGGTTGATGCTCACCAAAATCGGCACAACCATGGCGATTGCTGCGAAGCCCCAGGCGGGACGCCAGCGTGGCGCGAAAAGCCGAGCGATCCACGTGGTCTTTGGCTCATGAGCGTTTCCAAATAGGTCGCTGAACCGGGCATAGGCCATGGCGGAATTGATTGTAATGTTGTCCGCGGCCGGAGCAAGGGTCGTCAACAAGGACTCCATCTGCGCTCTTTCAGCCCGCAGCTTCTCGAAGCGAGCGCGGCAATCGGCGCAAGAAACAAGGTGCCCAGTGACACCGGCCAGCTCGGTGCCACTCAGTTCGCCGTCCAGATGGGCCCGAAGAATTCCATCCTGAATGCAGGTCATAGTTCCTCCTGGTTGGAATAGAGTGCGATGTAGCGGCTGCGGAACTCCTCCTCGGCGCGGTTCAACATAGTGCCAATGCCGCTCATCTTCACGTTGAGGGCTTCGGCGACTTCTTTGTAGGACAACCCGGAGCTGCGCAGAATCAGAAGCTGCGCCTGACCGGGCTTAATCGAGGCGAGCACAGCACGCACTCGACGGCATTTCTCTTCACGCAGCAAGTCGTCCAGCGGACCGCCGGCCTTGCTTTCGTCCTTGGAACGGCCGGCAGCCTCTTCGTATAGACGGCGTCGCCCAGAAGCGCGCAAGGCATCGATTCCCAGGTTCGTTGCGGTGCGATACAGCCAGCCACCGACCTTGCCATCGCGTTGCAGAGCAGGCTGACGGTACAGACGCCAAAAAGCGTCGTTCGCCACTTCTTCGGCATGTGAGCGATCGCCGAGCAGGCGCACCAGTATGGCGACGATCCGGGCATAGCTCTGAAGAAAAACGGCCCGGAACTCAGTTTCGTCCCAATGCCCCGATGAACTGTCCTGGACTGTCATGGAGCGACTCAGTATCTGTGCAGTTCCCACGATAATGCCCGCCTTCCCGTTCACATACCTAAAACGACATTCAGGGCCAAATTGTGACAAGAGCGAAGCCTACGCATGGAGGACCAATGTGGCTCAACTGTCGCCATGGACTGATGTTCAGCACAGCCCAGACGTCCGAAGAACGAGCCCTAAAATATTCCTTTCGCTTATTCGTCTACCGGTGTAATAGGCGAGGCGCTCAGAAAAGAGGTTGATGACGGAGCAGGATCAACGGATTTCCGAAGCGAACTCTCGCCAGCAGGCGGAGTCGCTACGGTTCATTTGGAGCACGGGCGGCAGATCCCAAGGCTTGAGTGGAGAGCAGGCATCCAGTTGGGGTACCGTGCTTCTCCGGCTTGAACTCAGCTTGATTTCGCGTTTTGTTCGCCTATAATAGAGCGGCGCTGGTCCTGCGCGACTTCTGCCGCAGGGGGCGCCATCGGATTCCAGGAGAATTGAACCATGCTGCGCGTAAGCGTTGAAGACTTGGGTGAGTTCGTGATCCTGCACTGCCTGGGAAGGATTGTGCGTGGAAAAGAGACTGTCATTTTATGTGCCGCTATTCAACAGCGGGGCCGGAACATCATCCTCAATCTGCGTGAGATCGATTCGATCGATGCGGCGGGAGTGGGCGTTCTGATTTCCCTGCAGGCCGCTGGGATTTATCTCAAGCTGATGAATCCGTCCAAAGCGGTACGTGAGGTCTTGAGACTCACCAAGCTCGATTCAGTCTTCGAGATCTACGACTCCCGAGCGAACGATGGAGTGATCGAGGAAGGCGGGGCAGAAAACAACGCTGCGGCCACCATTGCTGCTCAAGTTAGAGCCGCCACTGACTGACTAGCCCGCATAGGCAGTTAAACGCACAGTTACCTAGTCTTCGTGGAAGGTCTTTGCAGCCGTAGAATGGCTATGGGAAGAGCTTCCATTTGCGATTTGCGCGGGTCGCTTGTTCTCCGCACCCCGTACGGCAAGGTTGGGGAGGTTGACCGGCAGGTGGCCGTGGATCGGAATTTCCCCAAAAAGAGCCTTCGCGGCGCTGATTTCCGAGACGGTCGCATTTGAATATGTACAGACATAATTTTGGATGGCCGGAAATTCCTCCGCCAGGTATGGATTTCCCATGGCCAGAACTGCAGTTTTTTCTGCGGCGCGGGAGAGAATCTCGCCCAATAAGGCGCCATTCAGCTGCGCTAGAGAAACCGAATTCTGCAGGCCATGCGCCGCCTTCACCGCGCGAGCTGCAGACGGAACTACATACACGGCGACGACTACCGCCTCCGAATGATCCACAGCCTTCAGCACATCATCTGATCTGCTCGGCTCGCTGCGGGGATCCACATAGATTACGTTGACATGAGGCACCCGGGCCCGAATGAAATGCTCCAGAACGCGACCGTCCCTTGTCCGCACATTGTCGCAAAGAATAATCACCAGCACGGCGTTACCTGCTGGTGCCACTCCTTCGTGGGGAGGGCTGTTCTTGACGTATCTCGACCGTCGTAGCGGCAAGAGTTTGCCATTGTCACGTACCAGAGTAACGGCATCGTCGGAGATTTGCTGGCCTAGTGCAACACTCTCCGGCTTGCCGACCAGGGCGGCGATTGCGCCTACATCCACCAGACGAGCTTTGTACAGGCCGAGGGAAGCTTTGGCTCTTAATATTTTGAGTACGGAGGAGTCGAGCTGTCCTTGCGCAATCTCGCCACTACGAACGGCCTCGAGGATGGCGCGGTAACTCGCATCCAGATCGGAGGGAATAGTGAGCACATCGTTTCCTGCCTTGAAGGCATCTACCGCGGCACGCCCGAGGTTGGCCGGGTAGAGCCGACTGAGCCCCGCCATATCTAGAGCATCAGTCATAACGATTCCCTTAAAACCAAGTTCGTTCTTGAGCAATCCAGTCACGATTGCCGGCGAGATCGTAGCGATGTGGCGGGGATCTGGGTCAATCATTGGCGCTCTAATGTGCGCAGTCATCACTGCATCTACACCGGCTGCGATGGCTTTACGGAATGGAGGCAGATCGACGGATCGCAGGTGCTCTGGATTCCCGTCCACTCGGGCCACCCCCAGATGCGAGTCGGTAGCGGTGTTGCCGTGGCCGGGGAAGTGCTTGGCCGTGGTCAGCATTCCGTTGGCCCGCGCACCGCGTACATATGCTGCCACCAAATCGCCTACCTGCTGCGGGTCCTCGCCAAACGAACGTGTGTTGATGATCGGATTGGCAGGGTTGGAATTCACGTCGGCAACGGGAAATAGGTTCCAGTGCACACCGATAGCGCGAGCTTCTTGTGCGGTGATGCGACCGAACTCCTCGGCATAAGCCAGGTTACCTGCGGCGCCAAACGCCATCGCATGGGGAAACACGGTCGTTCCGAAAAGACGGGCCGGGACACCACGCTCGAAATCCGCCGCAATCAGTAGTGGCAGTTTGGCTTCTTCCTGCAGCCGGTTGAGCAGCATGACCGTCTCATAACGGTGGCTGCCGTAGAGAAACGGCCCTTCGGGTCGCACTGACATTGCCAGGGAACCGATGTGATATTTCACAATCGTGTCGCGGAGCTGCAGATACTTGCTGCCGTCAAGTTTTACGGATTCCGCCCGTAGACGGATCATGAAAAGCTGGCCGACCTTCTCCTCGAGTGAAAGGTTGTTCAGGGCTTCTGCGGCCCATCCCTCACCATCGCGGTCGAGATGAAGGAGACCGGGCTCCTGATATTTCTCCTGGGTGAGGGCAGAGGACACAAGCAGGGTGAGGATTACGAGAACCAAGGAGCAGCGTCGAAGCATGCGCATGACAATAACATGTCGGGATTCGAAAGGTGTTACTTAAGTCTAGTCCAAAGTACATGTTCTTCAGTACCGTCCCTGAGTTGGCTTGCCCGGGTTTCTGCGCCGGCCTGAACTCGACCCCGGTTTTGTCGTAGTCTATTGCTTGCCGGCAATGCTCCTGACGTTGAGCATGGAATCATGGAATCGAGCCTCACGGAGCCGCCTTTAGACGGGGTACACGCTCAAGTTGCCTTCGTAGGCCCTGCCCATCATCGGCGGATTTCAATCGGTTAAGGAGGGAAAGCCGATACGCGATACCAACATCTCGGTCCGGTTCAGACCAGTGTTCACAAATCCCATTGGATTTTGCTGATGAAACTTGAGGGGGCCGCCGAACGCGAGGGTTAGTCGCCAGAATGAGGCGCGATCGCACGACTTACCTGTGAGAACACCTCCTTGGCATGAGTTCCGATCAGTTGGACGATGCCGATCGTTATGACTAAGAGGAGAGCCAACATGATCCCGTACTCGGCAACATCTTGTCCCGACTGATCCCACCATATCCGGCGCAGCAGTGCGGCGATTTGCGAATTTCTCAGCAAGAGTTTCCCGCGAAGCCCTACGAGGATTTAGGAGGAGTGAAATGAATTGTATCTCAGGGAGGGAAACCGACGCGATGGCACAGAAGTGGAGGGCAATCGCCGCTTCTTAGCTATGGCACAAGCGGCCACTTGAACCATCGTGATTAAAATAAAGCCCTTCCTCAGGGTTCTTCAGAAGAGGTGGCAACGATTGCAACAAGTGCTCCAATGTTCTGCCCCAGTTTCGGAGCCCCGTCCCTTAGGGCAGCCTTGGGTGAAGGCAGGACTTTTCGCCAGGGCGTCATGTGACGACATATGCCGACAGATCAGGACCTTTATAACGAGCTGTCGTACTACACCTTGGCGCATGCAGATTCTTCGTTCATCCATCAGAATATTGTCGATGCGTACGCGGCTCAGCACGCTGATGACACCACCAAGCCCACCACTATTGTGTTCGCCCTGATCGGTCTTTATTTGCATGTAGAAAGAAATTTTACGGGCAGACAGGTACAGAAGGCTCATATGCAACTGGCAAGGCGCCGTAAGCAATGGTTCCGACCGCCGCTGCCAAAGCAGCGAGGTGCTATCGTCATTTCCTATGTCATGGCCGTCGCAGCGGGAGAGCAGAGGGATGCCATGATTCACAAGTGGTGTATATCGGTATGGGAAGCCTGGAGAGGAGCCCGCGATCAAATTGTGGATTTGGCCAAGCGTGAATTGAATATTGGCTGAGCAGACCCAGGAGGCGAAAGTGTCTCGACATAGGAATTGCAGTGCGGTCGTCCTGCTACTGACTGTTCTTGCCGCCGTGGCACATGCCGAGTCGCAGTTCGTCATGGAACGAGGCCGAAGCACGATCGTGCTCGAACCCTATGCGGCCAATATCGTGCGCGTGACTCTTAGCCGCCACAAAGAAGCGGCCACCGCGGCTCCGGGCTACGGATTCTTGGTCTTGCCTTCGGCTACGGGTTGGAACGTCAGCCGCGAAAATGGCTCCGATCTGCTGAAATCGGAGCGCCTGACGGTCAAAGTCCCAGCGAACTCCGAGAACCTGACTGTCAACACGCCGGACGGGACAGTGCTGGTGAATTTGCGCTCCTGGTCGATGAATCCCGCGGTAGTGGCGGGCGAACGCACCTATCACGTCAGCGCCAGCTTCGTCTCACCCGCCGACGAACACTACTATGGACTGGGACAGAACCAGGAAGGCTTCCTCGATCATCGCGGACATCCCGTGCACTGCTGGCACTACTACGACGCGCCCGGAGGCGAGAGCGTCTGCGTTTCATTTATGGTCACGAACCGTGGGTACGGAATCATCTGGGACAATCCATCGAAGACAACCGTCGCGCCCGGTTTCGACGAAACTACGGTCTGGACCTCTGAAGTCGGTGAACGCGTTTCTTTTTTCGTCATTGCCGGGAAGACGGTTGAAGAAATCTACGCGGGTTACCGCTATCTGACCGGCCCGACCCAGATCCCGCCCAAGTCCGCCTTTGGCTTTATCCAGTGCAAGCAGCGTTACTCCAGCCAGGAGGAATTGCTGAAGGTGGCGAAAGGCTATCGCGACCGCCACTATCCTGCTGACATTCTTGTTGTCGACTGGTTCTACTGGACGAAGCTGGGATCCATGGATTTCGATCCGAAATTCTGGCCTGATCCGGCGAGCATGAATAAACAACTGCACGACATGGGATTTCAGATCATGATCAGCGTCTGGCCGCGTTTCGAGCCGGGCTCGCGTTACTTCGACTTCCTCTCCGAGAAGGGCTGGCTGTTGTCTCGGGAAGACGGCCAGCCGGCCGTCAATTTAACCGAGCGCAGCGACTTTGCTGGCGCCTTGATCAATAGCGTGAATCCCGAAGCCGGGAAATGGCTCTGGGATACGGTGAATGAGAACTTCGTGAAGAAAGGCTTCGACTACTTCTGGACGGACGAAACCGAGCCGGACTTGGTACCGGACCGCTTCTTTTACGGACCGGGTCTGGTGCGCGATGGATCGTTCGAGTTCAATGGAGCGCAGTGGGGAGCAAAGGGTGCGACCGGGGCCCGGCTGTATAATGTCTATCCTCTGACGCATACCACGGCGTTTTACCAGGGCTTCCGGCGCGACGTGCCGCACCGCGCGCTGATCCTGGCCCGCGCCGCCTACTTGGGTGCACAGCGGAATGGCACTACTTTCTGGTCGTCGGACATCACTCCCACCTGGGATGCGCTGAAACGCCAGATACCGACCGGCCTGAACTTTGCCGCCAGCGGATTCGCCTACTGGGGTAACGATATCGGGGGCTGGCAGAGCCTTCCCCCGGAGCACAAGGCCGCGAAACCGCTGCTGGTGGATGGCTCCGACGCCCGCGACAATATCGGCGGATACGAAGATTATCCTGAGCTCTACGTGCGCTGGTTCCAGTACGGCGCGTTTCTGCCAACGTTTCGCACACATGGCAGCCGCAAGTTCAATGAAGTCTGGAGTTACGGCACGGTCGCCGAGCCAATCCTGGTGAAATATCTGAAGCTGCGTTACCAGATGCTCCCCTACAACTACTCCCTTGGGTATCACACCTATCAAACCGGCGCACCCTTCATGCGGGCACTGTTTATGGACTTTCCCAACGATCCCAAGGTTGCCGACATTCGCGACGAATACATGTTCGGCCCCGCATTTCTGGTTGCTCCGGTCACCGAACAGGGAGTCACGGCGCGCAAGGTCTATCTGCCCTCTGGATCGGACTGGTACAACTTCTGGACGAACGAGAGAGTCAAGGGCGGTCAGACCATAAAGGTAAACGCGCCGATTGACACCTTGCCGCTATTCGTTCGCGCCGGCTCGATTGTGCCGTTGGGCGAGGTGATTGAACATACTGGAATTCCGCAGAAGCTGATCGAAGTGCGCGTTTATGCCGGCGGCAGTGGCAGTTTCGATCTCTATCAGGATGACGGGACGACGTATGCCTACGAGAAAGGCGATTTCAAGCTGACACATTTCAAGTGGGACGACATGAGCCGCAAGCTCACGCAATCCGGCGTGACGGTGCTGCCGGAGCCGCAAAGCCGGTGGTTGAAGGTTATCGGGAAGTGAGTTGTAGACACCCGGCAGCGCCGGCATTCGTGCCAGCTTCCGATACTTGGTGCTGCAAGCAAGATCCCCTCGACTGGGCCTCGCTTTGCTCGGTCCGCTCGGGGCAGGCTCCTGGCCGGGCTTACGCCCGGCTCAGGATGACGGCATTGTGTCTATAACAGCAACGAAAGCGTTGCCGTACGCGTCGTGCCGTTATACGACGCCGAGATGTTTACCGACGTCGAGATGAGAACTATTGAGGTATTCACGGTGAAGCTCGCGCTGGTGGCTCCTGCCGGAATGGTCACGCTGGAAGGAACCGAAGCCAAGCCCGGGCTACTGCTGGAGAGAGAGACGACGGTGCCGCCAGCGGGCGCTGGACCGCTCAGCGTCACGGTGCCGGTCGAGGACTGTACTCCACCGATCACACTCGACGGGTTTAGCGTCAATGAAGAAAGGGTTACCTGTGGAGGTGTGACGGTCAGCGAACCCGTTCTGTTCGCGCCACCAAAGGAGGCTGAGATCGTGACCGTCGTAGACGCGGCGACCGCGCCCGTTGTCACTGTGAAGCTTGCGCTGCTGCCTCCGGCCGCAACCGTCACGCTCGACGGAACAGCCGCCGCACCTGGGTTGCTGCTGGAGAGAGAAACGACCGCACCGCCAGTGGGCGCAGGTACGCTAAGAGTCACCGTGCCTGTCGACGATTGCGTGCCGCCTGTCACACTCGTCGGACTTAGAGTCAGTGCGGACAGGGCTACGGGTGGAGGTGTGACGGTCAACGAAGCCGTTCTGCTCGCGCCACCAAAGGAGGCTGAGATCGTGACCGTCGTAGACGCGGCGACCGCGCCCGTTGTCACTGTGAAGCTTGCGCTGCCGGCTCCGGCCGGAACCGTAACGCTCGCTGGAGCAGCCGCCGCACCTGGGTTACTGCTGGAGAGAGAAACAACCGCACCACCGCTGGGCGCAGGTCCGCTGAGAGTCACCGTGCCGGTTGAGGATTGCGTGCCGCCTATCACACTCGTCGGGCTTAGCGTCAGCGACGAGAGGCTGACGGCTACCGGTGTTACGGTGAGCGACGCCGATCGGCTCACCCCGCCGTAGGATCCGGAGATGGTGACTGCAGTCGATGAGACCACCGCACTGGTAGCAGCCGTGAAGCTTACGCTGCCGGCTCCGGCCGGAACCGTAACGCTCGCTGGAACAGCCGCCACACCCGGGTTACTGCTGGAGAGAGAGACAACCGCACCACCGCTGGGCGCAGGTCCGCTGAGAGTCACCGTGCCGGTTGAGGATTGCGTGCCGCCTATCACGCTCGTCGGGCTTAGCGTCAGCGACGAGAGGGTTACTCCTGGAGGTGTTACGGTGAACGATGCAGTTGTGCTCGCCCCACCATAAGAGGCTGAGATCGTGACCGTCGTAGACGCGGCGACCGCGCCCGTTGTCACTGTGAAGCTCGCGCCGCTGGCTCCGGCCGGAACCGTAACGCTCGCTGGAACAGCCGCCACACTCGGACTGCTGCTGGAGAGTGAGACGACCGCACCACCAGTGGGCGCAGGACCGCTCAGGGTCACCGTGCCGGTGGAGGATTGCGTGCCGCCTATCACGCTCGTCGGGCTTAGCGTCAGCGACGAGAGGGTTACGCCCGGAGGTGTTACGGTGAGCGAGGCAGCCGTGCTCGTGCCGCCGTAGGAAGCAGAGATCGTGACCGTGGTGGGTGCGACTACCGCAGCAGTTGTCACTGCGAAGCTTGCGCTGCTTGCTCCTGCGGGAACGGTCACGCTCGCCGGAACAGCCGCTACACTAGGATTGCTGCTGGAAAGAGAGACGACCGCGCCGCCAGTAGGCGCGGGGCCGCTGAGGGTCACGGTACCCGTCGAGGACTGTGCGCCGCCAACCACGCTGGTCGGGTTCAGCGTGAGTGAAGAGATCGTCGTGGGAGTTGAAGGTGCTGAAGCCTGCTCGAATGTCCAGACCGCGGGATTCGGGTCACTCAAAGGGATGGCTATGAACTTCGATGGAGAGACGACATACAGGACCGCGCTCCCTCCTGTCCCGGAAGTGATGGTCATGGTTCCCCGGCCATCGATTGGCGAAGAGGCTATGGAGTAGGTGCCATTGAAGGCCGCGGCTGACACGGGTCCACTCGCCCCGCTGGTATCCTCGGTACCGGTTATATTTCCCGCGGGACTGGCAGCATCCGCGGTGAACTCGCCAGAGAAGGTAACCGCACTGGAGGGCGCAGGAAGGGTTGTTGCGCCAGCATAGTTACCGAGTACCGCGTTATTGGTGAACGGCCCGGTTGCCTGGGGTTCGCTGAATCCGAAGAAAGCGGAAGCATTTGTGACGACAAAGAATGCCTGGTCCAAGTTGGCCAGATAGGCAACCATCGTGACCGTTCCGACCGTGATCGCCGCCCGGCCATCGTTAGTCGCGCTATAAGTGCCCGACAGAGCTGCACTGGAGATGACCCCGCCACAATTCCGATCGTAGCTTAGGGTGATTCCGCCCATGCCATCGGCAGTGAGCAAACCAGCGACGACGTCAGGCACAGCATTGGTTACGCATACAGTAAGTGTTGTAAGGTAAAGTACCATGCTGCCATTCAGCGAGGCGTCGGAGAAACCTCCCGCTGGACTCTGCTGTTGCAGCATGGTGCCACTGAGCAGTGGGGCGGTAGTCGCCACTGCGTCCCTGCCCATCAGAAAGATTTTTCCCGAATTCACGATGTAAAAAACGTAAGTAAGGCTGAACGGCTTCCCGCTGAATATGATGGAAAAATTTATTGTGCCCCGCCCGTTAGCAGTGTCGGATACGGTGTAGTTGGCGGTTGTAAAGGTGGCCGGACCAGCGGCGTCGGATGCGTTGATGTCGGCGGCTCCGTTGGCGAAATTGCCAGTTCCGTCAGCGGTAAGACGACCTACAAACGTCACCGAACGGTTCGTGGGGTCAAAGCCCCGTATTCCAAAAGCATAATTACCCGTGATTTTGGCTGTGCTATACGCCGTGGTGTCCGCTTTGTCGATGGTCCCCGACGCGACCGTCCCAGTCCCTCCCGCGGCGTCGAACTCAATGACTTGGGCGTTACCAGCCGCGGTCATAGCGAATGCGAGTTTCGATGATGCTCCCTGGGCGGTGGTGAGAGTCATCACGCCTCTGTGATCCGCACTGATCGAATAAGTCCCGGTGAAGGTTTGAGCAACCAACGCAGCGGCCGAACCTGCGCCGTTAGTGTCCAGTTCACCGCTCGTCAGATTCCCCGCGCCGTCCGCCGTGAATCTCCCCACGGCCGAAAAAATGGTTGGGGCGGTGGCACTCGCGGTGAACCCGGTGAGATTAAAGGCGTAGTCACCCTTCAGCTCGGCGTTGTTCACCCCAAGGCTCTGGGCTCGGGCCGCCGCCGGCGGGTGAACAGCGGCGCTCCCTCCGCACCCAAGAAGCGCAGCCAGACACACGATTAGCGGGATATTCAATCTCCTCATTTTTATCTTCCCCTCGGGAGTGAGTGGTTGGATGTTTTTGTTCGCGAGCCGCCACCGAAACTGGCTGCTCCTCTCTACTAACCGGGCTAGCGAAACGCGGTGGGGAGGTCCAGGAACACTAGCCTGCAGCAGAATACGAAATTTTTCGCAGACTACAATCAGGTGAATTCCTGAAGAAGTGAACCTTTGTTCCTAGAGTCAGAACGACTTTAGCGGGCTGCCTGTAAGGTGATTCATGGACAACGTGACACATCTCATGGAAGGACGTTCGGCTTGTTAGCGCGAAGGCCGAACTTCGCGAAGTACATATCCGATGTAGGGTTCACTGAAATAGTTCAGTCCGGCCGCTTGAACCAGGTTTCGAGCTAGCCGTAGCTCGTCAAGTGGGACCCAGCAACCCTTCGGGTCTTTCTCTCCGGCGGAAGACAAGCCGGATTGTGTCCAGATGGCCTTGGCGTGGAGGGTTTTGGCGGTCGCGATAATCTCTGGTAATTCGCTGAAAGGACGATAGGAGTAAACCAGATCCGCGCGTCGCGGCGGCTGACCGAGGTGACGAGTCACCACTTCGCCGGTCTCGAGTTCATAGACTGAGTAATCTTCGGGTCCAGGGCCGCCGTGGACAACCACGTGGAAGCCTGCGCGCGCCAGCGACTCGGGAACTTCCTTGCTTGGCCAGTCGATCACCAGGACTGTAGCCACGGTTTTGAATCTGTCTTTGGGATCCACGGCAGACGCGGGTAGCGAGAACCCCTTCAAAATACAACGCTTATCTAATTCCGGTCAATGTGGCACTTGCGTCGAGGAGTCACAGCGGCCTGTGACCCAGATCACAGGAGGACCGGTCAACATGTTCCATCCTGAGGGCAGGGAGAGTCCCCATGAGTGCCCCCTGCAGCGCGTTGCGGCCAACGTTCAGCAGGATTCTGCTGGCGTCCGACTTCTCGTGCCGCTCGCTGATAGCAGCCCGCTATGCCCGCCTGTTTGCCAAGCTCGGCGGAGGCCTCCTGTGGATCGCACACGCGGTCACGCCCAGCGTCTCGCCGGACGGCGTTCCTGTTCCTGTCACGGACCATGCCGAACAGGATATGACGCAGTTCGTCGAGTCCGAGCCGCTGCGGGATCTTTTCTTGCACACTGTCTGTCGTCAATACCGGAGAACTTTGGAACGTTCTGGCGAATGCGATCGACGAACATGGGATCGACTTGCTGGTGATCGGAACGCACGGACGCAGCGGGCTGGGGAGACTTATGCGAGGATCGACCGCTGAGGTTATTTTGCGGAACGCGCCCTCCCCGGTGCTGACGGTAGGACCACACGCGAGCCAAGAAGGCGCGGCGGATTCGGTGCTGCGCATCGTAGTTTGCTACGGACACCAGCCGGATTCCGCAACCGGCGCTGGCCTGCGTCACCAGCCTAGCCTGGCGAATGAGAATAATGCGCAGGTGCTGTTCGTTCATGTCGCACATTCAGCGCCCGGGGCTCCAGTGGATTATCCTGATGAGGTCGAACTCGATGACGACGCTTACCTGGACGCGCTGTGCCGGTTGAAGAAAGTTGTTCCCGAGAGCTCGCTGTTCCGCCGTGAACCGGACTTGGCGATCGAGCCGGGCGTACCGGCAGAACAAATCGTGCGCATGGCTTATGAAGCGGGCGCCGACCTGATTGTGATGCCGGTCAACCATGCCCATTCCTTCGCGCGGAATCATGCGCCCTGGACCACCCTGCCGGGAGTGATTGCGCGGGCGAGGTGCCCGGTGCTGACCGTTGCGGGATGAAAGCGAATCGGCCCTGCACACTTGCCAGGCAGTCGATGATCCCTTAGCGCTGCCCGCGAGATCCCCTCGACTGGCCCTCGCTTTGCTCAGTCCGCCCGGGGCAGGCTCTTCGCAGGGCTTACGTTTGGCTCAGGATGACAACATTCTAAGAAAAATAAAGAGGACACCCTGATCTTTCACGGTGTCCTCCTTGGCGAGCCAGCAACCGCTAGGTGTGGTAACGGGCGCATCCTGATTTCACGGAGCTCAGGAGGTCTGAAGTTACTCGCTGGCTGAATTGCTGTCCCAGGTCGGGGTGGCATTCGACGATAGCAAGCCGATTGACGCAAAGGAGCTGTCACCCGGGCGGTATATCCTGCGCTATCTTGACGGACAAGACGGGCTGGTGGTCGCGGCCGAGTTCGATGGCGAGTTCCGCCTGCTCAGCGAAGCCCGCGCGAAGATCGCGGGAGGGGAGGATGATAGCTCGAATTTCGCGTATTACAGCGGCCACTAGGATTGGGTGTCGCTCACTTCACTTGCCCTTCGACTTTGTGTCGAAGCGGTACCCAAAGGTGAACAACAACTGGTCGTAAGACTGCAATCCACCTCGGGTCCAAGTGTATCCGCTCTGAACAAAATAGTTACGTCCGAGGTTGGCCTCGAAGAGCGCATTGATGAAATGCGCCGCGTTGCTCAACGTCGGTGAGGCGAAGGACTGACGTCCGGCAAGCACTTCCCAGCGGAGATTCTCACGCAGAGTACGTGATAAAGAAACGGACTCATAGGAGCCGCCGCCGAAGGAACTGTTGAAACGGGAATAGTGGACATCGGCGCGGATGCTGGTCCCGGGCAGGTGCCCGAGGGTTACGCCGTAGAGTTGATTCAGTGAAGCCTTGGCATCGCCCGAGCGGTTGCTGCGGCCCAAAGTGGTGTAGACCCAAACATTATTGACCACGTGCAGGCGCACGCCCGCGCTGTAGCCCTGGAACAGGTACTTGTCCAGCAGGCCGGTGCCGATCAGCTGCGGATCGAAAGTGGGGATGTCGCGGAAATAAGTGTGATTCAAGTCGAGTTCGACGCGTTCGTGGGGCTGCAACCGGACAGTGACGAAACTCCTGCTGACGCCCGGGCCCGGAGCAGCGACGGCCTGATTGCCAGCCGGGCTGTCGGCCTGCAGGGAATGATAGATCGAGAGGTAGCGCTTATAGGACGCTGTGTTTTCGAAAAAGATGAAGGGGCGATCAATTTTCCACTTCAAAGTGCTGATGCCAGCGCCCGAGGTACTCATATAGTGCACCGCGTCATAATCACCGCCTTCGAAATTGACGAAGGCGCCTCCGATGCGGCGGTCCGGATTAAAGCTCCAGGAGGTTGGATCGGGCGTAGAGCCGGCAAACAGGCCGGTGGTTCCCACTTTGCCGAGGCGGCGCCCAAAGTAGCCGCCATCGATGGTATCGAGGCTGCTGGCCCACGGCAGGTAGAGACGCCCGAATCCGGCAACCCAGTGCGAATTGGGATTGTCATAGGTCAGCGCCAGGTGATAAGTGCGATTGATCAGGTCCTGCAGCGTGGCTTGACCGATGGCGGAGTTAGAAGTGACCCGGCCGCGCCAGTATCCGCCTAAGTTCCAGTAAGTGCCGTTGATGCGCGTGATATCGGTGCGCATCATCAGGCCAGCGCTCATACTGTGCCCGCCGGCAGCACCGTGGTTCAGGATGGTGGAGGTGTCAAAGCCAAATCGGCCACGCGCGCGGTTGATCTCTGGCAGCGGCGGCCGGGGAACTTCAGCGCGAATCTCTTCCTCCAGCGGATCGCCTTCGGTGAAACTGATCACTGCCGGATACTTGCGGGTGGCACTCAGGGAACGCTGAGCGACCAGAGCGTCCGTATCTTCGTGTGAAAGATACGCCCACTCACCAGCCTTCAAGTCTTGCTTGGTGTTGTGAATCTCGGCTACGGCGGAGGCCTCTGCGACGGAGGCCACCTGAATTTCAGCAATTTCCTGGCCCTGCTGGTAATTGGCAGCGTTCAGGACAGTTGGAGCCTGGCCATCCCGGACGATAAGCTTCATGCCCTCGGCGAGGCCATCGTTGCGTCCGCCATCAAGGTAAACGACTCCATCCGCGACATATTTCACTTGGAATGCGATACGAACACCGACATTAGGTTGGTTTGTAGCGGGCACTGCAATCGTCGCGTTCGATTCGGCAGTGGCGGCCGGTTGTGATGCCGGAGCCGGGGCAACACTGTTGTTGGTCGGAGGCGTCGCGCTTCCAGCCGTTGCGGCAGTCGCCGCCTGAGCGGTCGGAAATTCGAGCGGCGGAAGAGCACGCGGCGGAGTCAGAGGTTCCGGAGGCGGCGTTCGGGAGGAGTCTTGAATGGTTTCGTGGCGGCGCCCATGTATCCGTCCAAAGACCGATTGGATAGCACCGGGCACCGGGCCGCTTCTCCGCTTGCTCTCTCGACTTGCACTGGCCGGAGGCAGCACAGTCAAAATGATTTTGTTGCCCTCGGTCGCTAAGTCATATGGATGTTCCTGATCCAGAGCGACCACGATCGTAGTCCAGGAGGTGTCAGAATTATCCATCGCCAGACGTACGGACTCCACGCCATGGGCGTTGACATTGATCAGCTGATCTTTGATTCCTGGCACCGTGTCGGGCAGTTGGAGCAGAAGCCGGCTAGGCTGGCTTGCCACAACCACGCGAGGAGTCACCGGCGAACTGACGATGACCTCCACACGCACTTGGTCCTTGCCCTTGGACACGCTCAGATCCTGCACTGCGGCAGTGCTCAGCCCGGCGCCGTACGCGCTGAGAACGCATACGCAGCCTACGAGTGCAGCCAGATTTACAAATGTCTTCATTACTTCCCTTGGCATGATTCCGGAACCCGCTCGCGTGCCTAGCCCCCGCGCCCGTTCCTGTGGCAGTTGTAGCAATTGACGCTGTTGTAGACGTATCCCCCAACTCCCTGGTGCCTGGAATCGGTCTGTGGCTTGAGATGGCAGTTGGTGCACTGGAAGATGGCATAGTTGCTGGGATTCGTATGGCACGTTGCGCACACCCCGTTAGCACCTCCATGGTTCAAGGGGAAGAAGGTGTGGTTGAAAGTCGCACCCAGCCAGCTGGTCGTGCTGTGACAGGTTTGGCAAGTCGTCGGGAACCCGGCGGCAGCGTGGGCCGGATTGGTTGTGCCCTGGTAATCCGCTTTGTGACAGGAATAACAGTCAGTCGGAGTGTTACTGAAGCTGTTGTTGATGTGGCAACTGGAGCAGGGCACCTTCGCGTGGGCTCCGGTTAGCGGGAATGGCGTGTTGTTGTGATCGAAAGAAGCCGGAATCCAGCCGGCCGTACTGTGGCAGACATCGCATTGCTGGGGAATTCCAGTGGCGACGTGGTTGGGATTGGTGGTGCCCTGGTAATCCTTCATGTGACAAGCGACGCAAGCCGCCTGCGTGCCCTGATATCTTCCTCCGACGTGACATGCCGCGCAGTCCAGCTTGGCATGCATGCCAGTCAAGGCGTACCCGGTGATCTTCAGGTGGTCAAAGCGGGCACCGGCCCAGGTGGTAATCGTGTGGCACTGCTCGCAGGTGGCGGGGAACGCCGCAGCCACGTGATTGGGCGAAGTGGTCTGCTGGTAATCCTTCGCGTGACAGGAGTAGCACTGGAACGACAGACCCTGAAATTGTCCGGTGGCGGCTCCTTTATGACAGGAATCGCATTCCAGCGCGGCATGCGCTCCCACCAGCGGGAACCGGTTCTCGTGATTCTGAACCGACTTCAGGGTAACCGTCCAGCCGCTCACGTTGTGACAACTTTCGCAGTTGGCCCCCATCTGGCGGCGGTGGATGTCGGCGTGACAGTCGGCGCACCTGGTGCCTGTGTTGGAGAAGACCATCTTGGTATGGCACCGGGTACAGGCCACGCCTTCGTGCGACCCTGCCAGGGGATAGCTTGTCTTGTTATGGTCGAATTCCGGAATGGCGCGGATCGGCTTCCAACTCACCGCGGTGTGGCAGTTCTGACAGGGGATCTCCAATCGACCATGCGGGCTGCGCGTGGTGGAATTATCCTGCGCTTGCCCCAGTCCAAGAGTTGCCGCCAGGATCAAGAGACACAGAATTGCGTTCGCGAAAAGCACCCTAGGCAACAATCGGCGGCGGCTCAGCCCCACGTCTAGACACCTCGCTAAAAATAGAAAGGCAACTGCGTTTCCAAAGTGGCTGGCTTAGATGCACGTTCTAAACTCAAGGATCTGCTAGAAAATAGGGGGTTCCCCCGACCGCATCCGTGTCGAAAGGACTCAGGCTGGGTACGGAAGTGCCGCAGTGTTAAATTATCAACCGTCAAAATTCGTGCCGCGAAGGTCGTTATTTGCTAGTGACTTAAGGTTACTTCCGGCAGGCTCGGAGGGGAGAAAAAAGTCACCTCATTTTCCGGTCCAGCATGCCGGACGTTTCTCGAGGAAAGCTGAGATGCCTTCCTGCGCATCGGCTGCCATGGAGTTCATGGTCATGATTTCCTTGGCATATGCGTACGCTTTGGGCTGGTCGAGATCGATTTGCGTGTAGTAGGCCTGCTTGCCAATGGCCAGGGTAACCGGGCTGGCTTGCGCTATGCGTGCGGCCAGAGCGCGCGTCTCTTCCCGCAGAGCGGCTGCGGGCACGACCTTGTTAATCAGGCCCCAGTCGAGTGCAGTCTTCGCGGGGACCATGTCTCCGGTCAGCAGCATCTCGAGAGCACGCTTGCGGCCGATGGCGCGACTCAGCGCAACCATGGGTGTAGTGCAAAACAAACCGATGCGCACCCCGGGCGTAGCAAACGATGCTTCTTCGGCAGCGATGGCCAGGTCGCAGGTCGCGACCAGTTGACACCCGGCAGCGGTGGCTACTCCTTGCACCTCGGCGATCACCGGCTGGGGAATGGATTGGATCTTGGTCATCAAATCGGAGCAAAGGGCAAAAGTCCGCCGGTATTCGTTGATGTCCTTGCCGACCATCTCGGCCAGGTCGTGACCGGAAGAGAAGACCTTACCGGCTGCGGCCAGAATGACAGCGCGAATCTCCTTGTCTTTATCCCTGCCGATGCGTTCCAGGCAATCCAGTAACTCCAGCATGAGCTCGACAGACAAGGCGTTGCGGCGGTTGGGCCGATTGAGCGTAACTATCGCGAGATGTTGATCAGTTTCAAGAGTAATGTTCTCGTAGCCGGTCGAAACGCTTGCGTAACTCGCCTGCGGCATAGGTACCTTCTCAGGACGATTCTGCAGTCGTCCGGCGTGGTTTTGTTCTCGCCATTCTAGTCTCGCGGAGACCACGAAATCGACGAAAAGAATTGGCTTGATTCGCCAGTTCCTAATTGGGACAAAGCGTGATCCTGCCACTGATTGCAGGTTGCGCCTTAATTTGACTCGTAATACTCTGCGCTGTCGGTGAAGACGAAATAATGGGAGCGCATTCCATGCCGAAAAAATCTATGTCATCCGAGGATCCAGCCTCGCAGTCTGCGACTACGGCAGATGCTCAACTGATTCTTCAACTCTACGATTTTCGCCGGGAAGCTGAAATGCGAAAGGCCCGGCACTTCATTTCCGCCGAGTTCTGGCCGGAAAGCGCTGAGGACACGCTGCGCCTCGCAAGACAGTACCCAAGCACGCAAAACACGTGGCTCCGCCAGGTCACGAGCTATTGGGAAATGGCAGTGTCATTTGTGCTGCGGGGCGCACGGCATGAAGGCCTGTTTTTTGATGGCAGCGGCGAAATGTATTGTGTTTTTGCGAAATTCAGACCGTTCCTTCCGGAGATTCGCCAGAAGCTTCCCTACTTTCTGGTGACGGTCGAAAACGTTGTAATGAAAACCCAAGAGGGACGGGATCGGATGGAGCGGCTGGAAAAACGTCTTGCCCGGCGGAGGCAGAAACTGGCCGAGCGGCGTGCGGCCGTGGCCGCAACCTCGGCGGGATTCAACTGAGCAACTCGAAGAAATTCCCAAGTTCGAATAGCATAGGGCGGCACGTACTTCCGGCAGGAGGAACAAGTGGCCTCATGAAACCGCTGATCGTAATTTTTGTCTGTGTTGTTCTGTTGCGCGCAATTTCGGTCTTCGCCCAGCAATCTTCTGAAAGTACCCAACCGCCCGATCCCTACAAAGCCACGCTGGATCGTCTCGACGCGTTGATGACGCTGCCGTTGCCGGAGTGGCGCTTCCACACCGATGTCCCTCATCCGGAAAGCTCGTCTCTGGACGACTCTACCTGGGAAGTGATGAAGGTTGGGGACAAATGGACATCGGGTCCGCGGGTGCTGCGCCGCTTGATCGAAATTCCAGAAAAGATCAATGGATACTCGATTCAAGGCGCACGCGTGAAATTCGACCTGAATATCTCCAGCAGTGATGCCGAAACGTTGACGGTCTTTTCCAACGGTTCAGTGGTCGAGCGAACCGACGAGGACGTGCAGCAGCCGATGGTTCTGACGGAGAACACCCAACCAGGCCAGAAATTTCTGGTGGCAATCCGCGTCGATGTGAACCGCGTGCAGAGCACGCTCAGGCGAGCGCAGTTGCTGATCGAGCCGCCCGCCACCCGTCCTGATCCCAGGCTGTTGCGGGAGGAAATCCTTTCCGCACGACCGGTCATTGACGCTTACGCGGAGAACAAAAGCCAAGGTGATGAGCAACTTGATGAGGCGGTGAAAGCCCTTGACCTTGGGGCGCTGGATCGGGGAGATCAGCTTGCTTTCGACACTTCCCTGCGGCAGGCGCAAACGAAACTGCGAGTGCTGAGTCCGTGGCTGAAGCAGTTCACCATCCATGCCGTGGGGAACTCGCATATTGATATGGCATGGCTATGGCCGTGGACGGAGACAGTGGAAATTGTGCGTAAGACGTTCCGCAGCGCGCTGGACCTGATGCGGGAATATCCGGATTTCAAATTCACCATGTCTTCGGCACGCGCGTACGAGTGGATGGAAGAGAAGTATCCCGATCTGTTCAAGGAAGTTCAAGATCGTGTCAAAGAGGGACGCTGGGAAGTGATTGGAGGCATGTGGGTCGAGCCGGACCTTAACATGCCGGACGGCGAGTCGCTGACTCGCCAGATTCTGGTCGGCAAGAGCTATTTCCGCAAAGAGTTTGGCGCGGACATCAAGATCGGCTGGAATCCGGATTCGTTCGGATACAACTGGCAGCTTCCCCAGATCTACAAAAAGTCGGGGATGGATTATTTCGTTACCCAGAAGCTGCTTTGGGCACACGAGTTCACCACGTTTCCTTACAAGCTGTTCTGGTGGGAAGCCCCCGACGGCAGCCGCCTGCTTACTTATTTCCCGCACGACTATGCCGGAGGAATCGAAGCGGAAAGCATGGCAAAGGACTTGTCGGTGTGGGCGCCAGCCATGTACGGCGGGCAACTGACCGATACGCCGGAGATGATGCACCTCTACGGAGTGGGCGACCATGGCGGCGGCCCGACGCGCACCATGCTGGATAACGCAGTGCGACTGATGTCGCCAGACGTGGTTTATCCGAAATTTGAACTCGGCACGGCCAAAGGGTTTTTTGACGACCTCGAGAAAAAGCTTCCCAGGATGAAAGTACCCACTTGGAAAGATGAACTGTATTTCCAGTACCACCGGGGCGTGATGACGACGCAGGCGGAAACCAAGCGGCGTATTCGGCGCAGCGAAGAAACCATGCTGAATGCCGAAAAATTTGCATCTATCGCGCTGCTATATGGTGTGCCGTATCAGCAGGAAGAAATTAAACGAGCCTGGAAACGGCTGCTGTTTGATCACTTCCACGACATCATGCCCGGTTCCGGCATCGCGGTGAACTACCTTGATGCCAAACGCAACCTGGAAGAGGTGCAGCGCGCGGGACGCGAGATCACGGAGGCCGCTTTCCATGAAATTCTGGCACGCATCAACACCCTGGGGGACGGAGTGCCGGTGGTGGTCTTCAATTCCCTTTCCTGGCCGCGCACGGAACTGATTGAAGTGGAGGCGCAACTTCCCAATCCCGTTCGCGAAGTCGAAGTGGTGGATTCAGCCGGCAAGCTAGCCGAATCGCAAATGCTGAATGTTGATCCCAAAACGCATCGTGTGCGTTTCTTGCTGGTAGCCACCATGCCGGCGTTGGGCTACAAGACTTACTTCGTACGCCCCGCCAAGACGCTCTTTCCCAAGCGCACCGCTGTTAGAGCCGCTGTGGATTCCCTGGAGAACGACTTCGTTCAGCTCAAGGTGAACCCGAGAACCGGATGCATAACGAGCCTGTTTGACAAGCGCAGCCAGACGGAAGCGCTGGCGCCCGCCGAGACCGATACCCCTGGACCGAAGAACTCTGCCTGTGGGAACTTGCTGCAGACGTTTGTAGACAAGCCCAAGCGCTGGGATGCCTGGAACATCGATGCTGATTTCGAGAACCAGCATTGGGACCTGGACCAGGCTGACGAAGTAAGGCTCGTCGAGAGCGGGCCTCTGCGCGCCGTGATTCGGGTCAAGAAGCATTTTCAGAACTCGGCATTCGTGCAGGACATCACGGTCTACAGCGGGGTTCCGCGCGTGGACGTCAAGATGCAAGCCGACTGGCACGAAAAACATATTCTTTTAAAAGTTGCATTTCCGCTGAGCGCTCATAATGAGAAAGCCACTTTCGAGATTCCCTACGGGTCCATCGAGCGTCCCACCACGCGCCGCACTCCCGCCGAGCAGGCCGAGTTTGAGGTTCCGGCCCTGCGCTGGGCAGACATCTCCGATGGCAAGCACGGATTCAGCCTGCTGAACGATTGCAAGTATGGGTATGACGCAAAAGGAAACGTGCTTCGGTTGTCGCTGCTGCGCTCGCCGGCGTGGCCCGATCCGCATGCCGACGAAGGTCATCATGACTTTACTTATTCTCTGTATCCGCATGGCGGGAGTTGGCGTGAGGCACAGAGTGTCCGTCGAGGATACGAGTTGAATTACCCTCCTTTCGCCATGCAAAGCGACAAGCACCAGGGCACGCTGCCCGCCGAGCACTCGTTTGTACAGGTTGAGGGTGACAACGTTGTGCTCACCGCCATGAAAAAAGCAGAAGATGACGATGCCCTGATTTTGCGCTTCTACGAGTGGGCCGGGAAAGAAAGCAATGTTAGGCTGCAGCTTCCTCCGGGCGCGCAGTCGGCATCCGAGACCGATCTAATGGAGAAGCCGACTGGGAAGTTGCCCGTTCAAAACGGCGCAGTTAGCGTACCTACGAAGCCCTACGAGATTAAAACTGTGAGAGTCGTGTTTGGCCCGCAGACGAGCGGGCAGGCAGCGCGAACGCGATGAGCTGCGGAGGCGGGTCTTCGAACCCGCCACGGACGGGTCAGAGACCCGGCCCTAGACTGCTGCAGACGGGTCATGATGGCTTCACCCGGTGCCGGCAGCCACACCGGAGGAGCTCCGTAGTTGGAGAAGGTCGACAGCGTGTCCTGGAGACTGGTAGAAGCGACATCGATGACGCCCATTTGCTGCGTTCGACCGGTAATCGCCCTAGGTTACTTTCCGGCGATTAGTCCAACTTTTCTCGGTCGAACGGCTTGCTATGCACGCCGTAGAGGGGGAGAACAATCACTTTTTCTTCATCCATGCCGATAGCAACGCTCAAGTCATTGCCGGCTTCGAATTCCAGCTGAAATTCACCAAAATCGTTGGTCGCAGTATTGGCGACGGGCAATACTCCCTTGAGTAAGCGCACCAGGACGCCTTGTGCAGCGAAGTTGCCAACCAGACCGCCTTGCGCGTTACGGCCCGCCTTGGCGCGATTCAGGACTTGCCCAACCAGCGAGATACGGTTCACCCCGCGTTGTGGTTCCAGGCGAAGATCGATGACGTAGTCGTCGGCTTCGTACAGGAACTGCCGGGCCGGGACGGCGCCTCGCAGACCTGCCGCAACAGGCTGAAGACTGGTATCGAGCACAAGACGTGCCCGCTTGCTGGCCTTGAGATCGACGGCAATCGTGGCAAACTGGCTCTTGGCCGCACGAACCGTATCCTCCGGCGGAGCGTAAGCGCTTTCTTGTTTTGCCACTGATGCAACCGCCTGCCAGATCAGCAAACTCGCCTGACATTTCCTGCAGCCATCATCTATGTGGCGCTGCATCGTCGCTCTATTGCTCGCCGCCACCAAATTCCTGGCAAAGTCCGACCAGGCCTCGTCACTGAAGTGTTTCACTCTACCTCCGCTTAGGGCGCAGAACCTGTTAGACCGTGGTTCGTCCGGAAAATATATTTCAATCTGCTAAAAGGGCACCAGGCGAGGGCCAAAAATATATGGATCCTAAGAAATAATTGATGCTCAAGTTTTCCCTACAAGGATGAACGGAGCCCATTGATAGGGATGGCTATGCCTCAAATCCAGCATGGCGGCGCGGAGAGCAGCCGGCTTCGCGTTCCCTTCGCTCAAGGGGCGGTAGAAGGGGCGCATGTACTCGGCCGTGCTCTTGTCGTGCACGCCCCACAGGCTGAACACTAGAGATTGCAAAGGCCCGGTTGTATTCGCCCGTGAGCAGCAGAGGCTGAATCGATCCGCTCAGCGTGCGGGCTACTTCGCTGATGTTGCCGAGAGCATCGAAAAGGGCAACGGCTTGCTGATGGAGATCTACGGCCTGCGCATTTTCGCCCTGCGCGTGTATTGGCTTTGGCGAGTCGCTTTCGCGAGCGATTCCTTGCCCTCCAGTTGTTTGGCGATGGCGAGCGCGGCTCCTGCCCGTCGGCGACATCGACCCACACCTGCTCTTACCTTATCGGCGATCTCCGAGATAATTTCGGGACGAACCAGCGTCCGGTGGTGGGCCAGAAATTTTTGGCGCTCGCCCTCATCAGCCAGGCCGGTCAGCTGCTTCAGCAGGTGCTCCCGGCTTTTCGTGCGGTGCGCTTCGGTCACTTGAAGCCCTTCTTCTCCAGAGCCTGACGCAACTTGCCCAGGCATCTTCCGCGGATGAAGCCGATCGACCCTGTGGCCAGGCCCAGTTCTTTGGCCACCACCTGGTACGGACGTGGCGGACTCTCGAAGAAGAGCATGGCAATCATGCGACGGCATCGTGGGGAAAGCCCGCTCATGGCTTCACGGACGAACTGTTCCTGCTGCAATTGATAGAGCATCTTCTCCGGGATATGGGCGCTGCTGCCCTCTTCCGATTTCAAATCAATATCGTCACCAAGAGACGTAAAACGGTCCTTCTCCCAGCGCAGGCACTTGTGGTAACTGGTCTGTATCAACCACTTGGGCAGAGCCTTGGGATCGCGCAACTTGGGCAGGTCCGCGAGCAGGTCGAGGGAAACGGCCTGAAAAATATCGGCTGCGTCGTCCCGCGAAAGACCGGACTTGACCGGAATAGAGAAGATGAGGTTCTTGTATTTATCGAGGAGGGCAGACCAGGCAGCCTGGTTTCCTTGGCAGCATTCGCGAACCAAGCGTTCGTCCGACCATGCTTTTTCCGGCGCACCTGATCTGGATTTCACGGCATTTCACCCAAGTCCGCCTGACGGCATCGGACCGTGTAATCAAGAAAAGGCGCCCCGTAGAAGCGGAGCACGAGGGCGGCGAGACCGGCCAGACGCATAGGGTTCACAGGTAAGAGCCCTAGACTGTAGCCGATTGTACCTATTGGTCTAATTGGTTGCTATCTGAAGTAACCAAGAGGATAATTGGCGCCGAAAGGTGCGGGGATGCTTTTCCCGCGGCGAGCGTCGGCAGCCGTAGGGAGAGCCGTCCCGGCATCACCCGCATACGTGAGGTCGGTCACAGCCAACAGTCCAATCAATAGGAAATCCTTTGTGGGAAGGCGCTGTGTTCGTATCCCGAGGCCGCGTCCGCTTGCCACGTGCAGACAGCTGCGTATCCTGCGTCAGCCAGTCCCATGATCTTTTTGCCGCGTCCGGACAGGCCCGTCAAGGAGCTCCCTAATGAACATCCGGCTTTCGATTCTTGTCCTGGTTCTGATTCCTGCCCTGGTAGTAGGCGGCTATGCGCTGACGAAGAAGCCCATGACCGCCCCGATCATCGTGATGCTGGGCGCCGTGATGATTTACTTGGGTTACACTCGCTACGCGCGCACGATCGACCGCGACATCATCCAGCCCGATACCAAAAAAGCAACCCCGGCGCGGCTCTACATGGACGGCGTGGACTTCATGCCCACCAGCCGCAACGTGCTGTATGGATATCACTTCAAATCAATTGCCGCGGCGGGACCAATCGTCGGTCCCATTGCCGCCGCGACACTATGGGGGTGGATGCCTGCCCTGCTCTGGCTTACGCTGGGCGTTACGTTCCTGGGATGGGCGAGCGACTACTCGGCCATCATGGTGGCGGTGCGGAATGACGGCAATTCCCTGTCGGCTATCGCCCACCGGCTCATCGCCCCTCGGGCGCGCGTGATCCTGTTCGTGTTCATATTCTTTTATCTGCTGCTGCTGGCGGGGGCATTCGTCGGCATCATGGCCGGAATCTTTGATCCTCGTGCTGACGTTCCCTTCGGCATCCTGATGCTGGCCGTGATGGGCCTGCTGATGGGCCAGATGCTTTACCGCTGGAAGATGGACCTGATCCTGGTGACCTTGCTGGCGGTGGTGGTCACGCTGGGCTCAATGGCAATTGGGGCCAAGGGAATCAGCGCAGTCAAGGGCACAACTCCTGATGGCAAGCCGGCTTCGGCGCTGGTGTTCGGCGGGCCGATCAACTCCATCGTTGAAAAGTTCAGCGACGGCATCAATCGCCTGAGCGGACGTCAACCTTTATATACCGTTGTCGACCCGACCAAGGCAGATCCAAGACTGGCCACGACGATAATCAACCCTGAAGGCAAGGTGGTGCCGAAGTATGTGGACCAGAGCGGCTCTATCAAGATGCTGCCCTCCTTCATTTTCTGGTGCCTGTTCGTCTTCGGCTTCTCGTAACTGGGAACCGTGCTGCCTATCTGGCGCTTCGCCCAGCCCACGAACTACATCGGGTTCTGGGTGACGTTCCTGACCATCGGATTGTCAGCCTTGGGTGGTGGTCGGCGGGTTGCGTGCCCTGCTCGGCAATCCCGACATGATCACGGCAGTGACCTTCCAGACCAAGGTCTTCTCCACCTGGATGCCGATGACACAGGCCAAGGATGCGGCCGGTAATCTCCTGCAAGCTCTACCCGCGATTCAACCGATATGGCCGATGCTGTTCGTGACCATCGCCTGCGGCGCGATTTCGGGCTGGCACTCGTTGGTCGGCTCAATCGGGACGGCGCGGCAACTGGAATACGAGACTGACGCTCTGCCGGTCGGCGGCGGCGGCATGTTCTCGGAGAACGCGCTGGCCCTGCTTTCGCTGATTGCGGTTTCGATTGCTGGTGGCGCAGGTGCAGGTGCGTTCGCGGCCGGCGTGGGCAAACTGCTTGGCATGGTCACCTTCGGCGCGATCCCACCCGCGTACGGAACGGCGCTCGGCTTTGGTGTCTTCGTGGTCATCGTGCTGACAATGGTGCAACACGTCTTCCGCGTGATGCGTGTGACACTGGGCGAGTGGCTGGGTGAAACCTGGGTGGGATTCAAGAACCCGCACATCGCAGCCATCATTTCCATGGCTCTGACTATGCTGCTGGTGGCGAGCGGAACCTGGATTTACCTGTGGCAGTTGTTCGGTGCTTCGAACCAGTTGATGGCGGCATTGAGCCTGCTGATCGTCAGTCTCTGGCTGAAGTCGGTGGGACGCAGCCCGCGCTACGCCTTCTGGCCCATGCTGTTCATGTATGTGACCACCATGGCAGCCATCTGTGTGACCGCTTACAACCTTTACGCCAGCATTCTGTCGAATCCGAAGATTGCGGCGCAGCCCATCAACAGCATTGGAGCGATTGCGATGATTCTGGTCTCGGCGCTGTTGTTCGTGGCCGCGATCATCATTGCTTATGATGCCTGGCACGCGTGGAGGCGGCTGACGCCGGCCGGCAAGGTCGTCCCCGCAACCGCCGCGGCCGACTAAAGACGTTCGGCAATGCGTTGCAGGGTTTGAAAGACGTTGCGAGCCGAGCGCCGTCGGAGGTGATCGAGGCGCCACTGCACCTCGAAGTTCGGTTCGGTGCGATGGACGGCAAGCCGCACCGGAGGGCAACCGTCCACGGCCGCTGCTGCGGCAAGTTCGGATGCAGCCGCCGATTGCTGGGGCGCATAGGCAACCAGCGGTGGCGAGACAGGTACGGGCGTCCAGTTATCTTTCTTGAGTTGACGCTCGCGTCCGTGGGTTGACCAAGCGGTGGTGTCCAGCAATTCGAGTTCTTGCCGAGGCTGGCTGCGCAGGATGCCGCGGAAGATAAAGAGGTCGCGTCGTCCACGCAAGCGGGCAGCAGCCCAGATAGGTGCTACGTCGCGAGGCTCGAGCACTACCAGGACGTCGGCCTGGCGGAAGGGCGGCTTGGCTTGCTGGATTTTAAGTTCGACCACAGACGATCCCAGCCAGCGCAGCTTGGTCTTCTCGCCGATGAGGGGAAGGCCGTCCTGCAGCCAGCGCATGGCGTCGTGGCCCTTGCGGACGTTGTAGTGGGTGCCAACGGCGAACCAACCGACGACAAAGATGACGACGATGATGAAGACGGCCAGGTTGAGGGACATGGAGCGTGACGCGAATCAGCCTGCATTATGGCACAGGGTGAGGAGCGTCGGACATCTGTGAGGGCATGGAGGAAGGCGGCGGCTAGCGACACATTTCGCAAGATCCGCGAGTTTCTCTACGGCATGTCCGCCTTTGAGTTCGAGCGGCAGGCGCTGGAAATCCGCGGCGAACTGGAGTCGGCATTCATGCTGATCACTTTAGGCGACATGCTGGGCGTGCCGGTGGTCCCGCCGATTTACTCGCTAAGGATTCTGCCGTACGTAGTGCCTAACATCAAAGCTTGGAAGCGGCGCGTCTCGCCGGAACGAGATTTGGCGGATAAGGAAGAGTTTCATTTGCATGGAGTGTGAAGAAGAAAGGACCTGGTAGTTAGGAGCCAGCAACGGTAAAAATCGCCGACTCCTAACTACTAACTACTAACTCCTGACTACTGGAGACTTTATGGCAGACGAACCGAAAGAAGAAAAGCAGGGCCTGTTCAGCAAGATCAAGGAAATCGCGTACGGGATGAGCGCGCACGACATGTCGCGCTATGCCATGCGCACGCGCGCCAGCATGGAGCACCTGTTCATCCTCATTACTATGGGCGATTTGATTGGTGTGCCCATCCTGCCGCCTTACTATTCGCTGCGGCTGCTGCCATACGTGGTGCCCAACATTGCCACCTGGAAGCGGCGCATGCTGCGTGAAAAGGACGTTTCGGACGCGATGTTCTGATCGAGCAGTTTAAGCAGTAATCATAAAAGGACTGGATCATGTCACTTAAAGAGACGTTCGAACAAAATAAGGACAGGCGTTACATCATGTTCGGCGGGAAAGGCGGGCTGGGTAAGACCACTTTTTCGGCCGCCACCGCCTTCTGGCTGGCACAGCAGGGACACAAAGTGCTGGTGTTCTCGGTCGATCCCCAAGCTTCCCTTAGCGACATCTTTCAGAAAGATATTTATGGCAAAGGTCCTGTCAAGGTCATGGATAACCTCTTTGCCCAGGAGATCGACGCCGACAGTCACATTCACGCTTATCAGAACGAGATTCGCAAGAAGATCACAGACATGTACGGGCTGGAGCAGGTGCCGGAAGAAATCGAGCACTATATCCAGGCTGCATCGGCGGAACCGGCCATGGAAGAGTCGGCCATTTTCGACGCGGTCGTAGACATCGTTGTCGGCGGCGACTACGACTACTACATCTATGACCTGGTCCCGCTGGGACACGCGCTTTATTACCTCTCCATGG
>DATEPX010000355.1:0-15631 GCA_035272945.1 Terriglobales bacterium | reverse complement strand
CGCGTAGGGCCAGACGCTGTTCGACCGGAAACAGAAGAACCTCAGCGATGGTGATGTCCACTTTGACAGTGTTTGGATTCGGAAGAGGCCCCTGGTAGCTGAGATAGAAAGTGTGGCTGTTGACATGACGCTCGCCGTCTTCTCGCTCGAAGGCGAAACGGATTCCGGAGGCTTGGGCAACGCGTTCAAAAACCTCTTCCAGTCCTTCCCGAATCTCAGCGAACTCGGCCGGGCGCGCCAGTGTGAAATCGAGGTCTTCGGAAAAGCGATAGTCGCCAAAATGACAGCGCTTGAGTGCGGTCCCACCCTTGAAGGTGAGGATCTGGCCGAGCCGGCTCTGGCCCATGCCAACCAGAAACCAAGCGAGGCAGTAATCGCGTTCGAGCACGGCCTCGGGAATGCGGCGTCCTCCGTGCTCCTTATGCAGACGGTTTGCGAGCAGCGAGAGATTTCGTTGCGGGATCATGTGTGTGGAATGGCCTCAAGCTCGGACTTGTCGATGTTCAGTTGGAGGCGCCACCGCGCCTCGAAGCGGCCGGATTTCGGCAAACTAGGATCGAGGCGGTCGTAGGTCGCAGTCAGTTCGCGACGCAAACGCTCGAGCTTCACCGGCGGAGCGACTTTGTAGATCTCAAGCAGGAATCCGAGCCGGCGTGTGAGGGCGCCACTGCGCAAACGGTGCGCGTAGTCGAGAAGACGGTCGAGCTTGAGCTCACTTCTGCTCATCCAAAGCGCCCTGGCAACCTCGGGGATGCCGCCGGCATATTCAGGCTGCCGCAGTCCATCGAGGATGGTTCGCTCCCGGTCGCTCACCTTGATTGCTTGCTGCTTTGTGATCCAGACCTCGGTGAGGCCGAAAAAGTGGTAAGGCTTGACGGTAACGAAGCGATATTCATAGCCATGGATCGTACGTGGTGGTTTGCGGACCGACGTGCTGACATAGATTATGAGTTGCGGTTGGGTGACCATGCGGAGCAGCTCCATGGCCGAAGCGTGGGAGAGAAAGTAGCCATAGCTGCCGCACAATTCCTTTGCGATGACGTAGGGGTCGCCAATATATTCGGTGGCGCGTCCGAGTTCAAACGGCACCAGGGTGTAGAGCCCGGGGCGCAGACGGGTGATGAGCCCCCGCTTCTCGGCTTTGAAAATGAGAGAACGGGCGGAAGACCCTCGGAGCTTCGTGATCTGTTCCACGTCACGAAGGCTGAACGTGGTTTTCCCTCGTTCGTTGAGCTCCACAAAGAGCCGCGAAGTCTGCCGACCGAGTGTTTTGCTGGAGTGATAGTTCTTGATCATTTCGTTCCCTTAGGGGAAACATTTCAAGCACAAAACATCATAATACCATATGTAATTATTGTTGCCTGTGAGGGAACTAGTTGGACACAGGATATAACGACCTCCCATGGGTTCAAACTATACCCCATTGTTTTCAGGTGGTTACAAAGTCATGAATTCCTCTGGGGGGAAGGATGCCCGGCATGCAGCCAACTTTGATGAGCAAGACGCCCTACGGTCAGTGAGTGCGCTCGGACCTGCCAGCTAGCGCTCCGAAGCGTCTGATCTTCCTACTCGAGAGCGTCCCAGACCATCTGTCGCTCGCCGCCGCCATCACTACCTGCGCCACCTTCCGACCAATCCCCAGCGACTCACACCGCACATTGAGAATAGCTTCGACGAGTGACGGCCGGCCGATCAGCCGGGCGTCCTCTGTGCACAGTCCAGAGTCGGCTTACTGCTGCACCACTGTGCTGGTGGTGTGCCTAAGTATCTTGCTTGCCGGGCCGGGGATCGCAAGTCCCCACTCCTCGAAAATGGCGCGACTAAACCCGGATAATCCGGTTCTCTCTGACCCAAGAGTGACTTCCGCATTTTTCCGAAGGCACCCACAATGAAGGTTGGAGCGTAACTTTGCCATACTTCGTAACAAGGTGCCCACACAGGGCCGCCGCGCGTGCATTAGGTTGACGTCAATGCGCTCTTGTCCACATCGACACGGACACTCAAGAACAACCCATTTCGGAATCTCGCCGCCAACGATATAGACCGCGGCTCCCAGCTTTCTTGGCAGATCGTCTCTGCTCTCGATGCGGATCACGCTCTTAAGCCGGCGACGCCGCCTGATCTTTCTCCACGAGACGTTGATTTTTTGCAACAGTTTCATTCAGGACGCCACGTTGTATCAAGGAACGGCTTCACGGCGGCCCTACCCCAGAAGGTGGCGTCGCCGCAGAAGCAGCCATCGCGCGGAAAGACATGGTTGGTCCGAATTCTCGTATGGTCGATAAGGTAAAGCACCTCAGAACTTCTCCGGTCATCACCCAAGAACCCGGTGAGCCGGTGAAGAAACTCACCGACAGCGCTCGCGGCGACAGCGGTAGTGAAGGGCACAACGGCAGGGGCAAGGTTCTCCAGTTCGGGAATGCAACCCTCTTCTTCGAGCTCAGCTGCCGCTTCGGGGTTCACCGCCCGCCTCCCTTCAGCGTTAATCCTCTCGGATAAAAGCCTTCCCCGGCAATTCAGCCATGCTGTGCCAGGCATCAATGTCGTCACGCGGCCCTGAATCGACCGAATAGTTTCACTTTCCGAGTGAATCTTTACGCCCATATCAAACACAGGGATTCCGTAGTAGACAGCAAACCGTGTCAACAGCGAGCGGCCGAATTCGTCATCCGTGCACCAGAAAATCACGTCGCAGGCGGGATTCGGAGAGTACGGATTCGAACGTAATTGGCTTTGGAATTACATCTATTTTGGTGCCAAGTCCGACATCTGCCACCATGCGCTCCGCCAGTTTGACCTTGGGAATGTCGGCATCAACGACGCGCGACCCATAAACACGATTAACATTAGTTGCTTCGAAGTTTTCACCGTCGGCGATCAGAACCAAGCCTACGCCAAGGCGTACAAGTTGCTCTGCCACGCACGAACCGGTACCGCCCACACCGACGATGCCGACGCGCAATTCCTGCAGAAGTCGCTGCACGTCGGGGCCGAATGCCCGCACCTGACGATCGAAGAAGTCCGGTATGTAGACCTGTTGTTGTCTCAGAAAGATAAATCGAAAGCGGATTCCTATGATTCTGATTCGCTCCAGCGACACATGTGATCCATCCTCCAGCCATACCCGCCCGCTTGATGGCGCCCCGTTCATGAAAACGAGGCTTGCATGCACTCCGGCGGTTCTGATCCGGTTATACGCGGTTGAAAACAACTTGCGCTCTTCTACATCGTCCTGACCGGAATGATCCGGATATCCATCGGCGGATGCGAATGCACAAACAGGAAGCATGATTTCTGGCGGTCTGCTTTCTTCATCGCCCTCATGAACGATCGTGACGCGATTTTCATGTGATGCGACGAATCCGCAAGAATATCGGTTCCGTCAACGGGCAATATGTCGCGAACGATCAGGCGTGTTTCGGAGGACGTAATGGCCGCCCGGCATACAAGATAGGCGGCTTGCTCAAAGCCCGGTTTCGCGGCTAGATGCTGCGATAAAACATTGAACTCACGTTCAAAGAATGTGACGGAATAGCGCATCAGAGGCCCTTGCCGATGTCGTGTCGCACAGCGGCGAGATAACTGCGGAAATTATCGTTTGTGCGCTTCACAGCCGGATAGGTCCAGAACACATCAGGGTGGGAATTGGGATAGCCGGCGGGCAGAATAATCA
The DNA here is from genome assembly GCA_035272945.1 of Terriglobales bacterium. Lineage (GTDB taxonomy): Bacteria > Acidobacteriota > Terriglobia > Terriglobales > Acidobacteriaceae > Gp1-AA122. The sequence continues at coordinate 11,958 of DATEPX010000355.1, read as the reverse complement.
GAAGGTCCGCTTTACGCGGGAGGTAAGCCTCCGGGAAATCGAAATCGTGGATGAGGACATGAGTCTCGCCACCACATTTCGCTGCGTCATACGTACATCCTTTTTCGTCCAGGAAATCACGATCGATTTCAGGCAGGATGTCTGTCTGCTCTTCGGCGCTCACGCTCAATTTCCGGGATTAAGGCTGCTTTGCGATGGGCCGTATCCTTGTAGCACAGTCGGAGTCCGCTCGGCGAGAGGGTGGATCTGGGATCTATAGTGCACGGCAACACCACCGAGTTCGCGGGGCGTTCGCGACCACAGCCGCAAAGAGAAGTTCATAAGTTATTGATTCTAAATTCCAACAAAGGCAGGGCGATTTGCATTTGGCTACTTCACATATTGTGAAGTATCCTTGGTGAGTGCATATCGTTACGCGTAAGCATCTGAGGGAGGCAATGAAAAACTAGCCAGATGCGGCGAACGAAATCAAGTCTTGGACCACAATTGTCGAGGCGGTCCGCTGGCACAATTCTGGTGACGTTCGCGGCATGTTCAAGGACGCTGATTTTGTCGATGGGTTCGTGATCTTCAACATTAGGCACAACCGGTACAGGCTTATGACCGTCATCCACTATGCTAAGACAACAGATGAAAGGCAAACCCAAGGGCATGTCTACATCCGATCCTTCTTGACGCACAAGGAATACGACAATCGCAGAAACTGGGACAGGAGGTACGGAAGACAATGAGCACAGTTCTCGCAAATCCGGCAGAAATGATTGCGCATGGCGCTCCCCGCGTCATACACAATGATGCAGAACTTGAAATGTATACCGATGCTCTTTTCCGGCTCACCGCGCTGGAGAGTCCTTCTGGCTCTGAAGTTGAAGCAATCGAACTCCTAACCTTGCTTGTGGAACGTTACGAACAAGAGCATTACTCCATCCCCAAGGGTGATCCGGTTTCGGTTGTGCGATTCATCATTGAACAACAGAATCTCACACAGCGTGACCTCATTCCTCAATTTGGTTCGGAGAGTGCGGTTTCGATGTTCATGACAGGACACCGCAATCTCACCTTGGAACAAGTACGGAAATTGAGCACTCGGTTCAAACTTCCCGCTGACGTTTTCATCCCCAAAGGGTCTGTCACGTACAGCCCAAAGCGACTCGCGAAAGGGCGCTCACGTTCTCGATAATTGTCGCTCCGGATTGGCCAGTGAGATCAAGCGGAATGGATGACTCACGGCCGATTATTCGTGAAGGATTTTCTTCTCAAGCACAATCGCCGGAGTTGTCAATGACTTGCCGAGGTTGTGGTTCTTCGGGTATGTCGTAAAAGGTGTCGTAGCCTTTTTTCGCTACGCCCGTCTTTCAACAGTTTCGCTTGCCGCGCCGTAATCCAGTGCGGCGCGGACGACATCGAGTTCCGGATGCTGATAATGCATTGCAGCCTTTACGTCTCGATGTCCCATGGTTTTCATGACGGCGGCGAGGTTCCCGGTCCGCATGAGAACCCTTGTGCCGTAGTCATGCCGGGCACAATATAGAACGAGTTCCTTCGGAAGTCCCGCTTGGCGGTGCGCTTCACTGAAGAGACGGTCGATTGAACGCAGGTGCCCAGAAGCGGCACAGTTGGATGGAAACACCCATCCCTCGCTCCTTGTACCGCAACGTGCACGCAAAAGATCGCTGACGCGACGACTCATTGGAACCAGGCGCCGCCCCTGGTCTTACTGTCGGGCACGAAAATCACGTGATTCCGCCAATCGAGATTCTCGATGCGCATGCGATAGAGTTCACGTTGGTTTTTCATTCCCGTATCGCGCATCAAGACGACGGTGTCGCGGAAAAGCTCAAAGGTTCGCCTCCTCCAGGTGCAGGCCTGAGCTCCTTCGAGCAACTTCCTTTCTGCTTCATCATCAAGCCGAAGATGCCGCCCACGCTCCATCATCATTTTGATTTTTGGAGCGTGGCCGATCACGTTCCACTCCTCCGCTTTGTGGAGCATTCGTCGCAGTGTCCGCCAAGCGCAGTTGGCATTTGCAGCCGAGCCCGGAAATTCCAATTGCTCGGCACAATCGCCTGTGATCTGGTTCACTCGGACCTCCACAACCGGTGTCGCCTTCAAGAGCCGCCAGCCGTTGCGGTAGAACTTCCTCGTCGTTTCTTCCAGCCTGGCGGTATCCACCCAAGCCAGAAAGCGCTCCGCAAACTCACCGAGAGCGGTGGGCTTGCTTGGAAGTGGATCGGTGTTTTCAATTACTGAAGCCAGCATCAGACTTGCCGTTTTTAGCGCCCTAACTGATTTCGTTTCCTGGGTTGATGCTCGGTAGCGACGGCCTCGCACCGTGAAGTCGTACCAATAGAACTTCGACTTCAGTTTCTTAAAGAGCTTCACGAGTTTCCTCCTTGCTGCCCGCACGGAAGCCACTCGCATGTTCTGCACAATGCAATCGTGAGAACGGCTACATGATAGCTTACTGGATCCCTGAGGTACTTCAAAGCTGGGTCAACGCGGAGATCCCCCCTGTAGCGTTGTCCTAGTGCGCGTCGAAGTCGTTGTATTTCGTCTTCAGAGCCAAGGAACAATAGACTGCAAGAAGTGCCTACTCGTTCACATCGCATTCCTCTACAAACCGAAAGTCCATTTTCTGGATGCGCTTCTTTGCAGAATCAAATGCTGCGCAAAATCTAGCATCGAGCGTGAGAGCTTTCTTATTGTGCTCGCTTAGGTTACCCACTGGATTCGTTTTCCCGGCTATCAGGATGGCGAGCCTGAAGGCGAAGTCAGCTGTTTGAACGGTTGCACTGGGATTGCAGTGACGTCCGTAGCTACTGCGGAGCTTGCCCGATCTGCCTATGTACCAATGGCCTTCGTTCTCGCTGAAGAGATAGATCCCCTGCCTCGGCATCGCGTTCGGCAGATTGCCATAATACGGCCGCATACAGATCAGTCGGTCCAATTTCGGTTGAAGGAACTCCAGTGACTTAACGAACGTGGGATCCAGACGATTCAGGGACATGGCAAGTTGCGTGACGGAATAGTCAGTGTATGTGCCGCACGCAAGAAGTTTCGGGCTCTGACGTGACACTCAGGTCCGCCACATCTCGACCACCACGGGTCGTCAAACATGTCAAGAAAGGCCTGGGCAGTGCTCTCGAGCGGTTAATGGCTGCGAGCGAAAGTGAAAGCCCAAACTTGCAGCATTCCGCTTGTTTCGCCGGGCAACGTATCCTTCACCCGCGGGAGCAGTTCGAGGGAATCAACGGTCCGCGGCCGTTGCGGAGGGGGAGGGCCTGAGCGGTGGGGGAAGGGGCGCACGAGCAGTGATCCCCTGGCCCTCTGTGACTGTGTAGACGAAATCGGCGGGGACATCGCGCAGCAATTCGGTCTGGCCGCTCGGCCAGGTGACTTCAACCCTGTCCATCTTGTCGGCGGCGCCCAGGCCGAAGTGCGGCCGCAGGTCGTTCTGCGAGAGATAGCTGCCACCGCCCCGAACTTCATTGAACTGCGTAACTCCGGCGGCATGAATGGTGACCCGCGCGCCGATGGCGGCACGATTGCTCTTGGTTCCAATCAAATGAAAACCAACACGGTGGTTGCTGTTGCGGGTCTTACTTATCAACAGCGACGGCGGCTGGCCGATGTTGAGCACGAGAATGCCAATGTTGCCTTCGTTATAAACGTCGCCAAAAGCTGCGCCGCGGCGCGATTCAGGCGGGATGTCGAACACGCCAGAGGATTTGGAAATATCTTCAAAGGTCCCGTCATGATGGTTACGGAACATCTGCATGGGTTCTTTGTAGCCAGGGCTCCCGGGGATCGCGTCCACTTGCGGATAGACGTGCCCATTGGCGACGAATAGGTCTGCCCATCCGTCGTTGTCAAAATCTGCGAAACCGGTGCCCCACTTTACATAGCGATAGCTTGGCTGGCCGAGTTTTGCTGGCCAAGACATATCCGTGAATGCGCCTCCACCAAGATTCCGGTATAGGTTGTCGACCTGGTCCGTGTAGTTGGTGACGAAAAGGTCGAGCTTGCCATCGTGATCGTAGTCGGCGAAATCCACGCCCATGGAGCCGAGTTCCTGGCCGTCATCACCAAGGGCCGCCCCGGCCAGCATACCGACCTCATCGAAGGTGCCGTCATGGCGATTGTGGTAAAGGAAGTTGGGGCCGGCATCATTCGCGAGGAACAGATCAGGCCAGCCGTCGTTGTCGTAATCGGCCCAAATTGCGCCCAGACCATAGCGGTGCTGCGGATCGTCCATCCCCGCTTTTTTGGAGACATCCTCGAAGGTGCCATCACCGCGGTTGTGAAACAGGTAGTCGCCTTCGCCCTGCATTCCCCACGGACCGCATTGCACCAGCACGCCCTTGAAGCGGCAGAATTTTTCGTCGCTGCCGAAGGCGGGCAGATGGTTCATATCCACGTGGACATACCTGGAGACGAACAAGTCGACGTGTCCATCGCGATCATAATCTCCCCAGGCGGCACCGGTGGCAAAGCCGGTAATTCCGCCCAGCCCTGCCTTCTCGGTTGCATCTTCAAATTTGCAATTGCCGAGTCCGCGATATAGAACGCTGTGTCCGTATCCGGTGACGAACAGGTCCAGATTCCCGTCGTTGTCGAAATCGGCTACGGCAACACCCATGCCCCAACCTTTGACGGTAAGTCCCGCCTGCTCCGTGATGTTGGTGAATTTGCCATCGGTGTCCTGGCGATAAAGCGTGACCATCAGGTCGCCGCCGCCGCGGTAGCGGTCGACACTTGATCCGTTAGTTAAGACTATATCGAGCCGCCCGTCGTTGTCGCAGTCAAAGAAGCCCACTCCGCCGCTCATGGATTCGACGATGTAGTGCTGCTCCTTGGAGGCTAAATGCGAGAGTGTCAGCCCGACCTGTGGCGCGACATCCACGAACTGAGGGACCGGACTGGCAGAAGAGTTATTCTGCGCGGCCAGCGAGCAGGTAGGCAGCAGCAGAACACAGCAGATGGAAAGAAGAGGACGTCCGAACATAGAAAATAACGTCAGGAGATCGGCCATTGTACTGCGCAAAGCTCGGTAATGGAAATTAACTGGCAATCGTGAGGTGACAGAGCACCTCTCCGATCAATTCCGAGTTTCTGCCCCGATCTGCCATGGGTGACGCGAAAGTCGTACTGCGTTCTCAACCGGGGGACGTTGTCGCAAACTATGCATGGTCGGCAGCGAAAGAGGCATCGCGTGCAACAGTACGCTCGGCTGGTGCTGGGCCGGTCGAATTCCGAACCACCAATTCGGGTTCACATACGATCTTGGGAATCCAAGGTTTGTGGTCTTCGAGGCGTTCCAACAAAGTGCGTGCCGCTATTTCTCCCATTTTTTCAAGCGGCTGGCGCACGGTGGTGAGAGTTGGGTTGTTGTGCACAGCAATTCTAATGTCGTCGAAGCCCACCACAGAAACATCTTCAGGAATCCGCAATCCAACCTCTTGAAACGCGCGGATGGAGCCGATGGCGGAGATGTCATTATACGCAAACAGGGCGGTGAATGGCCGCTGGCGGGCGAGCAGCTTCTTGGCGAACGGATAACCCAACTGGGGTGTGGCATCATCGCTCGCAAGCTGAATCACCAGGCTGGCCGGCATGCGGACGCCTAGTTCCGCAGCAGCTTCGCAAATGCATTTCCAGCGATCCTCTGAATCTGGACTCACGCTAGCACCTTTCATGAACGCAATGTCCGTATGGCCGAGCTTGAGGAGATGATTGAGGGCCAGCCGGGCTCCCCTGCGATGATTAAGAACAATATTTGTGACATCCTTTAACCGGAGATGCCCAGGGACGGCAACCGTTGGCAGCGGCAAAGGGCGATCCATAACTGTGTCAATCGTAATGAAACCTTCGACGCCGCGATCCAAAAGAAGATGCGCATAGCTTTCAAGGAGATCCGGGTCGTGGCGGTGAGCGACCGTGAGGAAAAAATAACGCTTCTCGCGCAGATATCTTTCAATGCCACTAATAATCGGTGAACCATAGAAATCGCCGATCTCTTGAGTGACTACGCCGATCATGTAAGTGCGTTTTGTCCCGAGATTGCGCGCGTGAAAACTGGGGCGATAGTTGAGCTTGCGAGCGGCAGCGAGGATTCGTTCTTGGGTGTGCGCCGGGACCGAGCGGGAAGCAGCGGTTTTGTTCAGCACCGCCGAACAAGTTCCTTTCGCGAGGCCCACGCGTTGAGCCACCATTTCCAGAGTTACGGGCCGACTCTTTGTACTGGCGTCGCTTTTTTGGAGAGCTGTCATTGAACGGTCTTTGCCTTTCCAAAATAAGTTCTCGCAGTAGAGCGCTGTGCGAACAGCGGCTGACAGCCTACATAAACGAACTTCGTGCACGACGTAAGCCGGAACCCGTCGCACATTCACAATAAGCAAGTAAGTTCGCGAATTCAACTCAGATGTATATTTAATCGGCGCTTCTCCGGTAAGCAAACATTGTGGAATACCGGTTCCCTGACGTTCTCCGCTGAAAGCGTCAAAAGGGGCAAGAAGTCTGCTCGAATCCCGCAACTTGGCCTGAATCTCGCTCGCAAGTACCTGGCGCGGAGATATCGCTTGCGGATACATCACTTGCCGATACATCACTTCGAAGCGGAGCCGGTTTGCAAGTGAAGACAGTACTTGCCGGAAGGATCAACTACCACACATAGAGCGCTGCGATCCGTGGCGGGCCGGAACGTCCGTCTATCCCTTGCGTCTCGATTACCCCTTTATGCCGGGACCCGGCAAAGCATTGTCAAACTTGCTGAGCTCGCCGCCAGTCCGGCACCAACTCGCCGACGGAGCCGTACCGCAAATGTAGGGGTCAATCGTTGTTCTAATTCCCATGTTCGCTGGAAAAGCTGAGGGCAGATTGATTCACAGCGAAACTCGCTCTTAACGGTAAAGAAGGCGAAGGAGATTGTTGAATTCGGGTTCCGATTTTCCCTTGGTATCTAAGAACATAGCGCAGTTTGGCACTTTTCCATTTCTTAACACTCGTCAGCTTACCGTAAAGACCTTTTTATCTTGGCAGGCAAGTCCCTAAATGGACCCCAACGAAATTTGGGCCGAACTAGGAGGCGAACACCCAAGGTTGGGTTTCGTGGTGGTCGGTGCTCTCTTCTGAGTGGCAAGATGGGGTCTCTCACGCCACATATTTCAATTCGTGCCTAGGTGCGTGGTGGCGATGCGCGGCTAGCAACCTAGGCAAACTGTTTAGAAAACCGGTATTTTAGATGTCTTCACGGATGGGGCGGTAAGATTTTTTCTTGACAATCCTAGTGCTTTAGTACTAGAAGAAGTGCGCTACAGCATTGAATAGTAGTAAAGAAGCCTGCCCTCAAACCGTCTTCGGGGAGGAGTTTATGGGATCCAGTCTGTTGAAGCTGATCGCGGTTCTCCTAGTTTCCTCGGTCATGTTTCTGCCGCTTTCGTTTGCCCAGACAACCACCGGCGATATTGGCGGAACGGTGACTGACCAGACCGGTGCTGCGGTTCCCGGCTGCGCCCTGACGCTGACTGACCAGGCTACCAGAGCTGAACGCAAGACGACCTCGGACGCGCAGGGCGATTTCAGCTTCCGCCAACTCCCCGTCGGGTCCTACACCCTTACTGTGACCAAGCAAGGGTTCAAGACGATGTCGCAGAGGAACCTGCCAGTGCACGTTGCTACGATGACGACGAGCCCTGTAAAGCTGGAGGTGGGGGCGACGGCGGAAACGGTGACCGTGGAGGCCGCGGCGATCAATTTGAATACAGAAAACGGCGAAGTCGGCAACGTCATGCTGAGCGACCAGGTGAGCCAATTGCCACTGAACGGCCGCAACTTCATCGAGTTGACCACACTGATGCCGGGCGCTTCCGTGGGAGGAGGGTTTGACAATAAGAATAAGGGGTTGCTGGCGGGGGTGGACATCTCTTTCAGCGGCGCACCGGCCAACGCCAACCAGTGGCAGGTGAACGGGACCAATAACAATGACGTAGGATCGCAACGCACCATTCTCGTCTATCCCTCGGTGGACGCCATCCAGGAATTTAAGATCTTGCGCAACAGCTACGGTCCAGAGTATGGCGGAGCTGGCGGCGCCCAGATCAACCTCGTCACGAAAGGTGGCGGAAACCAATTTCACGGGGATGCCTACTATTACGGCCGCAACGACGTGCTCAATGCCGAAAACTTTTTCCTCGGCCAGCAGAAAATCGGCTGCGTCCCCGGCGATCCTGTGTGCGGAAAGAAGAACTTTCTGCGCCGCAACGACTTCGGCTACACCGTCGGTGGTCCGATCAAGAAGGACAAAATCTTCTTCTTCTGGTCGGAAGAGTGGAACCGCGAGCGCCGTGGCCAGGTTCGGCAGGCGTGGATTCCGACGCCGGCGGAGATTGGCGGCAATTTCACCGATATTGCTGGTTGCCCGCCCGGTTCTGGCGCGCCGCCGGTTCCGAACGACCCACTCACCGGACATCCATTCCCTAACAACACCATTCCCTCTGATCGGCTCAGCCCCGCCGGCCAGGCTTATCTTTCGCAGCTTCCGGCACCGAACATCAGTAATCTCTGTGCCTCACATGACTGGGTATCGCAAGTGGGAATTCCGCTGAACTGGCGTGAAGACAACATTCGCGGTGACTTAAACATCACCAAGAGCACGTCGCTAATGATTAACTTCACCAATGAATCTTGGGTGAATCCGCTGCATGGGTATGAAGAAGGAGGCCTGTGGGGCGACTCGAACTGGCCGGCAGTGAGTGATTCGTGGTCGCAGCCCAGCAAGATGCTTGTCGCCAAATTGACCACGACCCTCGGCTCCACGAAGGTCAACGATTTTGCCTTTTCCTGGTCAGCTAACCGCATCAACATCACCCAGGCGGGCGATAATCCGAAACTGCAGCAGCAGATCGTTTCCGCCATGCCCCTGATTTTCCCGAGCAGCGGGAAGCTGCATCCCACGCAGCTTCCGGAACAGATCTGCTGGTGCTCTACGTATCTCGGCACCATCGGCCCGTGGGGCAACCGCCAGGACCTGTTCGCGTGGAAAGATGATTTCTCCATCTCGATCAAGAGACATACCTTCAAAATGGGTGTGCTCTACGACCAAAACGCCAAAGATGAGGAACAGGGCGACGAGGCCGGCGGAATGTGGGGCGCGGCAGGTATCGTAACCAGCACCGGACCGAGCCTTTCCGGCAGTGGTTATGCCTGGAGCAGCCCGACCGGCGGCAACCAGTGGTCGGACACGATACTGAAGAACGTGCTTTGGGGGGTGAACGAAAACTCGAAAAACGTAATCAGCGATCCTCGCTGGCGCGATGTCGAGCTCTACTTTGGCGACAACTGGAAGGCAACCAAGACGTTGACGTTGGATTACGGCTTGCGCTGGTCGTTTATGCCTGACGCATGGCTGGCCGACAACAGGCTGGCTGCCTTTGAGCCATACGCCTACAACCCCAAGCTCTCGCCAGCCACCTCTGCGTGCAACGGCATTGTGCTCGCAGCGGGAGCGCCTAATGGTTGTGCGGCGCAGGGCTTCGCCGGAGGTGTATATTCCAAGAATCGCAGCATTGTTCCCTCAAACTACCACCTGATTGCGCCGCGCCTCGGTGTCGCATGGGACGTCTTCGGCCGCGGGAACTGGGTGCTGCGCGCGGGAGTTGGGCAGTTCTTCACTCGCGATCCGATCAGCGGTACCAGCACGCGGCTGGTTGGAGCAAATCCCCCGTTCACCGTCGGCGTCGGCCCTGAGCGCACGTTAGACGGCCCCACATTTACACAAGGCGTAAATATGAACGACTTTGGCTCGCCGGGGGGAACGGGAACCCAAAGCGTGCAGCTGACCCCGAACCTTGCGAATAGCTGGCAGTGGAACCTGACAACTGAAGTTGCGCCGTTCCGCAATGCCAAGCTCGAGGTTGGCTATGTGGGTCTGCGCGGCATTCACCTTGACACTTACCTTGATATTGATCAACTGCCGCCACAGAACCGTTTGGCTTGGATTACCCGTCCTTCTGGAAATAATGCCAACAACCTGTTCCCCTTCGGTGCCAAGTACAGTGGCGCGCCAGGGGCCATCTACCAATGGGCCCATGCCGGGGACTCCATTTACCACTCACTGCAGAGCCAATTTACACTCAAAATGTCGCATAACTCCATCTTCCAGTCGAGTTACACGTGGTCCAAGAACATCGCCAACGTCGAAGGCGATTACCCAAATAACCAGGACGGCATTGCGGACCTCTACAATCCGCGCGCCAGCCGTGGACTGTCCAACTTCGATCGTACAAATGTTTTTTCCTCCAGCCTGGTTTACAACCTACCCACCCTAAAAGGCCAAAATAACTTCGTACAAGGCGTTGCCGGTGGATGGGAGACCAGCACGGTGGTGAGCATCGCAACCGGCAATGCTCTTACCATCACGGGCGGCTTGAAAGACACCACCTGCGTCTCTCTCGGAAATGGAACACCCTGCGCCGGGACCCTTGGCGCGGATCCATGGGGGGCAGTGGGCAACGGCGCATTCACGAATCTTAGCGTTCGTCCACTGATGACCGGCGGGTCCTGCTTCAGCGGAAACAAGCTGAAGTGGATCAACTCAGACGCGTTCACCATGAACGGTTATGTCCTCGGACAGGCGCCATTCGGCAATACCGGACAGTGCCATGGCCCAGGCATCCGCGATGTGGACTTTGCGATCGACAAGAACTGGAACCTGCCGAAAATGCTGGGCGAGAATACGAAACTACAATTCCGGTTGGAGTTCTTCAACCTATTCAACCATCCGATGTTCCGCTACGGCAGCTCTAGCTTGGATAGCAACGTGAATCTGCACTACGTAGGCTCTGGCGGGCAGGTGGTGAACGGCGTCGTGCAGGGAACCACTCTGCAGACGGGATCGGCTTTCGGCAACACGCCGTTCTCAAGCAATCTGGGCAACCGCGAGATTCAGTATGCCTTGAAGTTCATCTTCTAAGGCGCTCGCACATCGGACTGGGGAAAAGGTGGGCTTGACTTTGGTCCAGCCCACCTTTTTAATTCAGTGCAACTTTATGCCTTGTGCAGAAACGGGGCCGGTCGGTGGTCAGCCGCGCATTAAAGGGTGAGGGCAAATCTTGGCGGCCAGCCGCGCTCGTTGTGGTCGTCGTCGTACTGGTTTCTGTTGTCTTTGCCGAAACCCCGGCAAGAAGGCGAATTGCCGAGCTCATCCGTCACGATCAATTGCCCGCCGCTGAGCAGCAACTCTGGGACGTCCTGAGTGCCCATCCGGACGAAGTCTGGGCGCTAGAGCTGATGGGCGAGCTGCGCGCCCGCCAAAAACGCAATAGCGAGGCCGAGGCGCTATTCCGTCGCGTGCTTGAAACTGATCCTTCCAGTCTGGAGGCGCAACGCAGGCTGGGAGCTTTGTACCAATCCGAGGGGAAAGCTGCGGAAGCCATCGCGGCCCAGGAGGCGATCGTAAAGAGTGTGCCTCACGACCGTGATGCGAACCTGGCGCTGGCCGCGCTCTACGAGCAGACTGCCCAATATCAGGAGTCAGTGACGGCAGTGGAGCGCATTCCAGTTACATTGCGCCCAGCGGGGGCTCTCCCGTTGCTGGCCGATGATTACTTCCAACTGGCGCAGCCCGAGAAGATCCCTTCCCTGATCTTACAGGTGTTACGCCTGCCGCCGGCGAGACAGGAAGCGGCGCTCGATTTCGTGGCGGTGCTGCTGCACAACGGCTATGTCCACGACGCCTCGAAGTTGATGCAAACGATCCGGCCAGCGAAGCCCGGCGCCAGTTACGTGCACGTGCTGGCTCGGGTTCGCGAAGCCGAGGGACATAAACCGGAAGCAGCGCAGTTATTGGCGGAGGCGCTCCGCATGCAGCCGAAATCGTTCGACATCCTCTTCGATTCCGCCCGCTTTGCCGCCGAGGAGAACCATTGGAAAGACTCGGTGGAGCTGCTGAAGCGCGCGGAC
>DATEPX010000354.1:0-16285 GCA_035272945.1 Terriglobales bacterium | reverse complement strand
ATTACCTTTACCTGGCGGCTTCGAAGTTGATGTGCTGCGCCATCGGGCCTGAGCTGGTGCTGGATCCCCAGTTCCAATCGGTCTCAGGAGAGGTCTCCATCGAACGGAATGGGAAAACCCTCTGGCATCGCCAAATTCGCACGGGTGAAAGCGCGATGTCCCACAGCTTGGCAAACATCGAGCATCATCACTTCAAACATCGGGGACACCGTCAGCCGGGGGATCTTCATGTCCATTTTTTCGGCGCCGATGCCTTCAGCTTCGGCGAAGGGATCGTTCTCGAACACGGGGATCAAGTGCAGATTCAGTTTGAGGGTTTTGGCCGCCCTCTGCGCAATCCCGTCGTCATCGATCGTTCGGCACAACCATTGGCGGCCGCTACCCCGTTATGAAAGGGAATGACAGGTTTGGCCGGGACCCGCCTCGGAGTTGCCTTACTCCAGAACTTCGAAATTCTTCAGCGCTTCTTCGTTAACCGTTACGCCTAGCCCCGGCACGGAATCATCCAGTTCAATACTTCCGTTCACCGGTTTCGGCTCGCCTTTCAGGATGTACCAAAACAGCTCGTTACCAATCTCGACATCCACCATAGGAAAAAATTCCGCCATCGGACAATTGTAGGAAGCCATCACCACTTGAAAGTTGTGCATCTGGCCGGCGTGAGGCACTACAGGAACCGAGTATGCCTCGGCGAGAGCACAAACCTTTCGCGCCTGCGTAATCCCGCCCACTCGGTTGGTATCGAACTGAATGCAATCCACGGCCTTCGCCTCCAGCAACTGGCGGAACCCATACAGCGTGAATTCGTGCTCTCCTCCTGCGATGGGTATCCGGTTCATTGCCTTAAGGGCGGTGTATCCCCCGATATCATCGGGAATGACGGGCTCTTCCAACCAGCGCAGGTTGTATTTCTCGAGGAGAGGAATCATGCGCTGGGCGTATTCCAGCGTCCACCCCATGTAGGCGTCGGCCATCACGTCAATTTCCTCGCCGACCGCTTCCCGCACAGTGCGGACCAGGTCAACATTGGAGAGCATCCCGGCGCGGCCGTCGGCCGCCCCCCATCCGAACCTGAGCTTCACCGCACGGAAACCTTGTTTCTTGTAACCCAACGCCTCCTCGGCCAGTTTTTCCAACGGCTGACTGTAGAGCCTGCTGGCGTAGACCGGAATCTTCGCCTTGGTCCTCCCTCCCAGCAGACGAAACACCGGTTGCTTCAACGCCTTCCCAAGCAGATCCCAAAGAGCAATGTCCACCGCACTGATGGCCACCATGCCGATTCCCTTGCGGCCGAACGCCATCGTCTTGCGATACATGTATTGCCACAGGTATTCCACATCGAACGGGTTGCTGCCGATGAGAACCGGCTTCAAGTATGAATCAATAACTTGCTTGGTGCTTGGTGGTGCCAGCCCGGCATTACCGATCCCGATCAGGCCCGCGTCAGATTCAATCTCGACTATGAGCCAGTTATGGAAGCGGAACGCGCCCATGGAATCGAGCGGCAGTTCCAGAAGATCCATGGGGTTCGTACAAAAGTGCGGCTGCGGGGGCACGGTCTTGCCTCGCCATTCCACCACTCGGGTGCGAACCTTGGTGATCCTCATAGTCGACTCCTCCAGCGTGCCAGGCGGCGTTTGCTCTTCCCCGAGGTTGCGGGCAACTGAACTTCTGCATTGTTTGGTAGGACCATGACAGGCGGAAGGCGAGCGCTGGGAACTCTTTCCGAAATACTTCTCGGATCTTATAGCACGCAAGAACGCCTCCGCCCAAGCACAATTCTCTGCGCGATCGTTGCCAAGCGTTTTCACGAGTCACAAGCTTGCTATCGTCGCTCCAAGGGGATGGACCAGAACTGCCCGACAAAATTGTCCTCTCTTTCCTCAGGGCAAAAATCCTCGGGGCTCCCGCGATTTTTCTTCTTGACAGTGCAGCGTTGAATGGTACTACCATGTCTGCGCTTTAAGCGGCGGCGGAGTGCGGTTCGTACCCGGGGTCCCAATCAACTCTTCTTTTCGTCGAGGAACTCGAGGAGGACTGCTATGCCAAGGCTCAAAGGGGTGTTGGCCCAAATTGCAGTTCCCATTCTGTGGGGAACTTCCCTCCTGTTTCAGGGCCCTCCCGGCGCGGTTGCCCAGGTACACGCGGGCCGCATCGTGGGCACCGTGTACGACCCCAACAACGCGGTCGTAGCTAACGCCAAGGTCGCGGTTACGAACGCGGCCACGGGAGTCTCTCAAACCGTGGCAGCCGATGCGACGGGCAGCTATGTGTTTACCCCACTGGAGCCCGGCACCTACAACCTGAGCGCAAGCGCTCAGGGCTTTCAGACGTCGCTGAAGACGGGCGTCACCATCGAAGTCGGGGAGGCGGTGCGAGTCGACTTGAGCCTGAAACTGGGGCAGACGAGCCAGGTAGTTGAAGTCCGGGCGAGCGCCCCGCTGCTCAACACCGAATCCGCCACGCTAGGGCAAGTCATTACCAATCGGCAACTGGAAGAACTGCCCCTCAATGGCCGCGGCTACTACTTGCTGGCGCAACTCACCCCAGGAGCCGCGCAGTTACCCGGCACCGGCAACGTGCTGCGCATTCGCCCGGAATACATCAATGGAACCACGATCAGCGGCATTCGCGGCCGTATGATTACCTACCTGCTGGACGGCTTCGACATCACCGAGCAACACCAGGGCGGCACCTATATCCAGACTTCCATTGATGCGGTGCAGGAATTCAAAGTCCAGCAGAACGGCTATACCGCCGAGTACAGCCGCTCGGGCGCTATCTTGAACGCAACTTCCAAGGCGGGTGGCAATACGCTGCACGGAGGCCTGCTGGAATTCTTTCGCAACGACGCCCTGGACGCGAAGGACTATTTTGCCACCACGCGAGAACCCCTGAAGCAGAACCAGTTCGGTGCGGATATCGGCGGACCGGTCACGATTCCAGGAATCTACCATGGCCATGATCGTACTTTCTTCTTCTTCGACTATGAAGGCATGCGACAGCGCCAAGGACTGGTTTTTAACGATATCGTGCCTACCCCCGCCGAAAAGATGGGAGACTTTTCAGCTCCCGGTCTGCACCCGATCTACGATCCTACGACCACCACGACCAGCGGGGGCGCCACGACTCGCACCGCGTTCGCTGGAAACAAAATTCCAACCGGACAGCTATCCCAGGCAGCCCTGTTCTTTCTGAAATACCTCCCCGACCCGAACAACGCCTCCGGGACGTTTGAGTATGCGCCGGCTCGAAGGCTCACCCTCGATCAGTTTACCGCCCGCATCGACGAAACCCTGACCCAGTCCAACCAGTTGTATGGCCGCTGGAGTTTCTTTAACAATAATCAGTCCGACCCCAATGCCTACCCTGCGCTGGGCTACGCTCTTCTGCACACCCGTGGCCAGGACATCGCCGTGAATCTGACGAGCACGTTTTCCTCAAACAAAGTCAACGTGGTCCGATTCAATTACCTTCCTTCCATTATCAGACTGGACGCCTTCCAGCAGGGCCCGAATTTCAACCAGCAGGCGGGCATAACCGGTTTTGAGCAGACGTTGCTCCCTACCACCGGCGGATCGTTTCCTGATTTCAGCTGGTCAGGTGATGTTTCCAGCATGCAGGGTTCACAATTCGACCAGAGGCCCAAGACTCAAGACCGAAAGGCATACAGCGCAACCGACAATATGACGTGGGTCAAAGGCCGCAATATTTTCAAATATGGCGTCCTTTATCGCTATTATCAGTGGCTGGGCACGGATAGCGCTGGCTACGTGGGATCGTGGACTTTCAGCGGGATTAACACCAACAATCCCGCCAGCCCCGCCGGGACCGGCTCTCCTTTTGCCGATTTCCTGCTCGGGTACCCCGCGTCAGGTTTCCGCGCTTATCCAGGAGCGACCTTCGGCGGCCAGGCGAACTACTGGCAATTTTTCTTTCAGGATGACATAAAGGTCACCAATAAGCTGACCTTGAATGTCGGCTTGCGCTACGAGCATTCGCCGTGGGCGAGCGGTTACCGCGGCCAACTTGGAACCTTCAATCCCAGTCTTTATCCCTCGTCGAAACCCGTCATCGACGCCAGCAATACTGACCAGTTGGACCTGGGCGCGCAGTATGCGGCGCCAACGGCCTTTCAATCCTTCGGATTCTTGATCCAGACCAGCCATCAGGCCGGCCTGCCCTACAACATCACCCACAACGACAATCGCCAGTGGGCGCCACGCATCGGACTCGCGTGGCAGCCTTTCGGCCCGAAAACCGTCGTGCGCGGAGGGTACGGTATTTACTACGAACCGGAAAATACCGATGGCCGGGTAAACAAAAACATGATTCCCTATTCGCTGCAGGAAACTGAGTTCAACACCGCTAACTCGGTGCCACAGCGAGCCTTTGATGATTTCTTTCTGGGCCAGCCCCTGGGGCCGACATCACCACCCAGCATTACGCCCACGCCTGTCAAGATGCGGATGGGACAAGACCAGCACTGGAGCTTTGGCATACAGCAACAGCTGAGCGAGAACATGGCGGTGGAAGTCAACTATGTCGGCAACAAGTCAACCTTCCTGAACTCGAGCATCCGCATTAACGACCCGCCCGCCGGTCCCGGCAGCGTCCAGACGCGCCGGCCTTACAAGATCTTCGGTACCATCAATTTCGATGGCCAGGATGGAACCAGCATCTATCATGCCCTGCAAGCCTCCCTGCGCAGGCACTACTCTTCTGGTTTCTGGTTCTTGGGTTCCTACACTTTCTCGAGTTGCCTGCAGCGAAATCAGCAGGCCGTCCTGGGAGGCGACGGGTTCTACGAAAAATATATTGCCGACATTGACGTGCCCCAAAACTTCGCTTTCAGCGCTGGTTATGAACTGCCTTTCGGAAAGGGCAAACCTTTTATGGGAAACGCCGGCAAGCTGGCAGAGGGCCTGATCGGCGGCTGGCAGGTTCAAGGCGTCCTCGATCTGCACACCGGCCGGCCGTATACCCCGACGGTCGGTCGCGACGTCGCCAACATCGGGTTGGGCGGGCAGAGGCCGATCCGCAAGGGTTCGGGCAAGTTGAGCCATCCGACTTTAAGCAAATGGTTTGACACATCAGCCTTCACGGTTCCTGCGAATTACACCTATGGAAATTCGGGCACCAACATTCTGTTCCGTGATTTCAATAAGGACTTCGATTTCTCGCTGTTCAAGAACTTTCAAGTCACGGAAAGGACGCGTCTCGAGTTCCGCGCAGAGTTTTTCAATCTGACAAACACTCCGGTGTTCGACGCCCCCGTCACCAATATCGACGGCGCATCGGCCGGAAGAGTGACTAGCACCGCGAACACTCCCCGGCAGATTCAGTTTGCGCTTAAACTTAACTTCTGAGGTGCCTCGAAAGATGGGAAGGAAGAGCCTGGTTGCTTTACCGGTTGTGATGCCGGCAACCGTCCGACTGCTGGCCCGGCAGGGCGCTGCGATCAAGGTGAGCGCATCGGAACCGCAGCCGGATTTCCAACCCGTCTGGGCATGGGTTGGGCATGATGACCCAATTACACCTACGACGAGGAAGGGCCTTGGGCTTTTTACCCAACTCTCGCGCCTCAGTCCGTCCTCTCCGCTACCTGCTCATCCACGAATCGTTCGCAGCCATCGCCACCTGGGTTCCGGGCGACGGGACCAGCCTCGTCCTCTGCGCCGGCATCTTGAAGACCTTCTGCAATTGACGTTATCCGGCACGGAGGAATCGCTACTTGCAAAAGTGGCCGACATCATCCCCGAATATGCTCGCTACCGCAGACCTGGGCAACCGGAACCGGTGGAATGCCTGGAGCGCAGTCCAATCGCTGACACTCCCCCGCTTGTTCCTGCTGGAGCAGGAGATTAAACCTTTTGCCTACGGGTGGGAACGCTCGTGAACGCAGCGAAGCATTGAATGAGCTAATCCAATGACCCTCACCAGTGAGGGACTGCAAGGGTCGGAGCAGATGCTCCGGCCTTTTTTGCTTTTGTGTGTATCCTCATTAGAGCTTATTGTTGAACCCTGGAAAACTGCCAGGCACTCACTCTAGCAGCTGAGGCGGCGGCTGAGAGCCGTAGCAGCGGAACTCGTTGAGATTGAGAAGGGGGCGGAACGAACCCTGCGCAGTGAATCCGCCTAAGGCGAGGCACGAAGCCAACCTCCGCATTACCGCACCATGTACCTCAATGCAGAGACTACGCCGCCTCGGTCGCTGTTTTACGGGATCTGCCAGTTCCGGATGTTTTGCGGCACGGGATCCGGCTCGAGCACGTGTCGTGTACCTATCCGGGCACTTCGCGCCTGGTGTTGAATGATCTGTCGGTAATACTCCCCGCAGGCACGGTCGTGGCCGTCGTGGGCGAGAACGGCGCAGGCGGTTGTAGGATTCAGAATCTCCGGCAGTGCTCGCCCGGTTCCATACCGTTCCCGCAACTCGCAATCGACATCCTTGTCCCTATGTGGTCCGCGATCAGCCTGTCGAGTGCTTCCGGGTGGGCATTGCGAGCATTCGTCCAATTTCTCGCCGACGCTATCCGAATGGACTTGCAGTATATCTGACCAGATAGCTTTTCCAAGGACAGTCAGCTTTTGACCGCGGGGCTCAGCCTTTCCCGATCGGAAGACGATCTATGCAAACAAATGCTTTAGGCGCGAAAAATACCTAGCTCAGGCCTGCTCCGCCACGGATGGCAGACGAGTTGCACGTGAGGTACGCAACAAAGGTCACCTAACCTTTGGAACTGTATCGGGGCGGGATTAAGCGGAAGCTAGCCAGCTTTAACTGTCCTCGACACAACGAGGAGGATTTATGAAAAAGCAACTGTTCACTCTGGCAGCCGTGGTTGCACTGCTGCTCACAGTCGGCTCGGCTTACGCTCAGATTGGTTCGGATCGCATGCTGGTGGCGAATGTCCCTTTTGATTTCAGCGTCGGCACGGCCCTACTACCTGCCGGTCAATACACTGTCCAGTCCATCGGAACGTCGAACAAGACGCTGCTGATCCGAGGCTCCTTGCCAAAGGCATCAGTTATTGTCTTGACCATTGACACGCAAGCGTCGAAAGAGGCGGCCCAAAGCCAGTTGGTTTTCCATCGCTATGGCAGCCAGTATTTTCTCTCCCGGGTCGCGGTAAAAGGATGCACTCGCGGCCATGAACTTGGCAGGAGTAAGCGAGAGGTAGAAATGGCGAGAAATGACACGGCTCAGGAACTTGTGTTGGTCGCGCAAGCGCACTAGAGAACTCGCTTCGGAGATCACAGCTGACCGCAACGTTCCACAAGCCCTCAATCCGACCGGGAACCTAAATCCTTGGGTTCCCGATTGGACGGGCGGGGTCGGTTGGAACCGGCGATCCGGGCCGTCTGGATTCTGCACCTTACGGCCTTCAACGCGACAAAGAATCCAGGACGATTGTGGACAATCGAGTCCACCTTACTAGGCTTACTGCACTGCTTAGCTTCGGTCAGCCAGATTCAGAGTAACTCCCAGCCGTTTCAAATCAAGCCCACCATTGATTAGCTGCTGGCTACAACCTCCCATGCTCATCTCATACGAGTGAAGCCCCACGGGCGATCGGCGAAACCATTTCGCACAACCGCATCATCAAAAAGCTTGGCGGCTGGATCGCGTATGAGGGCCATCGACATTCGTCTTATGCTCGCCTATGAAGGATTTGTATGCAGCCGCCTGCAGCGCTCGATTTGGATTCGGCTTTTGCCTGGGCCTGGGTGCAACCAGTGTAGGCAGCTTGCGCGTCTGCGTGTTTGTGCACGTTCGAGATTCTACGAGTTCCCCCTGCCTTTAAGAGGTCGTCATCGGCTGGGAACCGGCCGAAGAGGATTTTCACTGGCACACCTTGGAAATCTTGCCACCGTTGACGTGCTCCCCTCCGTGAATGGAAGGGGCCGGATGTCAAGAGCCTGAGGGGTGACCGCCCGCCCAGTTCTCGATGATAAGGTTCTGAACGCGCCCGAACTCGTGCGTGTTGTTCGTGACCAGTGTCAAGCCGAGACTCCGGGCGTGCGCAGCAATAAAAAGATCGTTTGCGCCGATCATCGTTCCACGCGTCTTTAGATGCGCGCGGATCTTTGCATAGTGCGACGCTGCTTCATCAGGAAAATCCAAAACTTCAACATAGCCTAGAAAAGCATCGAGCGCCAACTCATCTTGGTGTCGGCGCGGAGACAATTCAACACCAAAGAGGAGCTCCGATTTTGTGATAACGGAAATGCACACGTCGCTGACGCGAACTTCCTGAAGTCGCTTGAGGACCGCATCGCTCGAGCGTTTCATGATGTAGGAGCAAGTATCAGTATCGAGCATGTATCGCGGCATTATGGCTCACGCTCCTGCACGGGGAGGTCTTCCACTCCTTCCATAAAGCCCTCGGAGGCGACCGGCCCGTCAGCTACGTAGGACGACCAGTCCGTTGGTCTAGGCGAGAGGATCACGTCACTTCCTTCTTTGCGGATGAATACTTCCCGTGTGTTGAACTGAAATTCTTTGGGCAGCCTGACGGCTTGACTGCGGTTGTTCATGAAGATCTTTGCGGTTCGTCGCATGTTCAGGCCTCTAGATACGGAATTCCCACCGAGACATATACAATAGTATATGCCATCGGGGTTATCTCTGCTGCACCAGTGCTAAGTGACTGCGGATCAGTTGGATAGAATCCATCCGCAAGGGGAGTAATTTCTGGATGTCGAGCGAAGAGCGGCTCTGCAACTGTGTCGATGCCGGATCAGCAGCGGCCTTCACAGCAGCAATGATTGTTCGTCCACAGCGGGGTTGCTGCCGAGATAGCTATTGAGCTGGCAGACCAGGGCATCGCGCTCTTTATTAGCCCCAGTCAGTCAAATGTGCGCCAACTTGGACGGGCGACAGCATACGCCCGAACAAAAACGTGCACATTGCCGTTGTGGTGGACGGGGAAGGCCAGCGCAGGCGCCATAAAAGAAGAGAGATTCTCTGCTGTTTGCTATCTCACCGGTGATGGCGTATCCGAACGGATAGTCGCAGGAAACGAAAACTCGAGCACCTGTGAGGCAAGTCACTCGATGCGTTGCTCTGCCCTAGCAGCGGGATCAATGGCTTAGCTGGAGAAACGCGATTCGCACAACCGCCGATCCAATCTGGCGTTACGAGTGCTGCTTACTTCGCAGGCCAAGGTCAAAGCACCTGACGCCCAGCTGTTTCGAGACGTAGTAGGCAAGCGAGAGGGGAACGTCCTCGATGCAATGCTGTCAACGCAAAATGAGGAGGATTTATGAAGAAGCAACGTTTGTTCCCTCTGCTCGCAGGGCTCGTTCTGCTGGCAGCGGGATCGGTTCAAGCTCAGAATGGCGGAGTGAAGGCTAACATCCCATTTGATTTCACTGCAGGAAGCATGACTCTACCCGCAGGGGAATATAGCATCACTCGTATGAGCGACTTCGGCGGTATTCTCTTGGTCGCCGGTAGCAGTTCTAGCAAGGATTTGGTCCGCTCTCAGGCAGTTGAGAATATTGCGGCACCGACCAGCACTCAGCTAGTGTTCCACCGGTATGGCAACCGTTATTTCCTGTACCAAATCTGGGTGCGAGGTGAAAATCGCGGGCGCGAGCTGCCACAGACACGCTTGGAGCGGGAACTTGCGAGCAATCGTCAGCCCGCCCCGGTCGCGGTACTCGCATCGAAGTAAGGTGTAAACGGCCGATCCTTCGCAACGCCTGATTCACAGCACACGCTGACTCAAAACGTGCCAAACATCAGGGATTCTAGCGAACCTGCCAGATCCCTTGCGTTTGGCTGGAGCTGCTTCGATCGCGGGTATTTCCCGCGGTAATTGGCTTTGGCCATGGTGACTTTACGCTTTTGCCTCGATTTCAGTAGAGGCTTCACGGCTGCACCTGATCGCTTGCCAACCTAAGGTCACGACCCACAGCATGTACGCAAAAAATGCGAATCGCGGAGGCCAGCCGATGTTAACGCCCGGGCCATAAGCGCCCGGGCCTAACGGAAACACAAAAATAGCCGAGTAGACCGCAAAGCTTAAAAAGCCAACCAGCGGTAAACTGGCGGTCCAGAGTAGCACTCACCGCGCCGGCCCCCATGCTTCATTGTTGCAAGCCAGGCTGAGGTTGAAAAGCAGCGCTGCAAATGGAAGGAGCACCAACTGACTGGTGCCGAATATCACGTGAAGTGTGCCCCTGGTGGATAGCGGGAAGTGAAGCGGCATAGGATCTGTCGTAAATATTCCCACGCCAGCCGCGCCAATCGCACAGATCAAGAGTATTCCGAGTCCGATACGGCCAGGAATTCCACGTAGCTGCGACTTCAGCATCAGGAGCAAGGCCGCATAGCTCAGTGCCGAGATAAGAAACGCCCCTGACATAATCCAGCCGTGAGGCCCGATGGCCCATTCGCTCATCGTGCGCCAGGAAGGATCTAGGTCCGGTCTGAGAAAGATCATCCCGATGAGTAGAACCTGATACGCAGCGATCGCTGCTATCGCCAGCCGGGCTGCCCTGGTTGAAATCGCTGCCGGTGTGTTTGCTACCGCTGTGCTCGCCATGTGGATGCTCCCGTGGTGTGAATTTTGCCGTTCGGTGCCGCGTGCGAGCAAACATGGAACGCGAACGCCCAAGTCCCAAATGAGGATCGGGACCACGTGACCAACCTAGATCATTCCTTCTAGTCGCACATAGCTCGCTTCCATTCCACGTTCCATACCGGTTGCAAGCATGGCCGCCCGCGTCTGAGCGTCAGGCAACGTCATTCGCATCGTCATCAGTGTGCCTGTACCGTCCGCATCAAATCTCGTTTCAACATGGTTGTCTGGCGTAGGATCTGGCAGATGCATCCGCTCGACGTGGACAATCCTGCTGTAAGGCTCAAGTCCCAGATATTCGCCAGTCAGGTAGAATCCCCCGCCTTTGCCATTCGTCCACTCGTAACGGATTTTGCCGCCCGGTTTCGCCTCGTTGATGCAGACGGGCATCGTCCAACCTTCAGGACCGAGCAACCATTTCTGGATTACTTTCGGATCGGTGTGGGCGCGATAAACGGCTTCAGGAGGCGCAGCGAAGTGCCTGGTCACGATCACGTGTTTATCCCCTTCAGTCTTCAGCGTCAACTTGCTCATCGATTTTCTCCTCTTTTTATCTTCGGTTGTTCCATGCCAGCGAGAACCTCGTCCAGCCGGTCGTAGTTCTTCTCCAGCGCCTTTCGCAACATTGCGAGCCACTGGTCCATTGCTTCAATGCCGGCCTTTGCGAGACGACGCGGGCGCTTCGCGCCATCCACACGACGTGCAATAAGACCTGCGTCTTCGAGCACCTTCAGGTGTTGAGAGATCGCTGGTTGCGTCACCTCGAATGGCTTGGTCAGTTCCATCACAGTCGCTTCGCCCTTGGCGAGACGCGCAAGAATTGCACGACGCGTTGGATCGGCCAAAGCGGAAAAGGCGGCATCAAGATTCACTGTTACCATAAGCAATACATTATATAACTACATTCTTATTGTAAAGGAGAATCTGCCCGGACTTCAGAGGCATCCCGAGACTTAGCTCAGAATTTAGGCTGATTTTTTCTGGAACGTCGGTCTAGAGGTCGCTGTCTCCTAGAAATTGGCCGTAGTGCCAGCCGGCCGGGACGCCGGCCGTTACCCCCGATGCTGTCCGCTTCTGGACACGACCTTTCACCAGCGAACATTCTCTATGGTCCCCATCACCGTGGGTTCAACCGCAGAGCGCCTGCAGTCCATGGTTTACAGTTCTGTGAGGATGGCAGGAAAATTGCACCCTACGCCAGCACGCTTCCGGGGTCCTTCTTCCCGCGGGAGGAGGTTGTGTGATGAGTGGGCTAGTTCAAGATCTCCGTTATGCGCTGCGGCAGTTGCGCAAGTCTCCAGCCTTTACGATCAGCGCCGTTTTAACACTGGCGATGGCCATCGGCGCCAACGCGGTCGTGTTCAGTGTGATAAATGGGTTAATCTTGCGCCCGCTCCATGTCCCGCAACCTGAAAGTCTCTACTCGCTTCAGCGCACGAGCCGGAAAGACACCAATCAATCGTATCCCGATTATCTGGACTTACGTGACCGAAACCACAGCTTTGAGCATCTTGTAGCCTACAGCATCTCTCAGGTGGCACTCGACACGGGTGAGAGTCGAACACCTACATGGGGTTTGGAGGCGAGTGGAAACTATTTCGACGCCCTTCGGATTCAAGCCTATCTCGGCCGTTTTTTCCATGCCTCCGACGAAAACGGCCCCAACAGCGCTCCTTACATGGTGCTCAGTTACGCCTATTGGCACTCCCATTTTCATGATGATCGTGGGGTCCTGGGGCGTGTTGTCCAGGTGAATAAGCATCCCTTCACCATCATCGGCGTCACGCCGCCTACGTTTCGTGGGACTTTGGTGTTCTTGTCTCCTAATTTCTT
This sequence comes from Terriglobales bacterium, assembly GCA_035272945.1. Classification (GTDB taxonomy): domain Bacteria; phylum Acidobacteriota; class Terriglobia; order Terriglobales; family Acidobacteriaceae; genus Gp1-AA122. Next base: position 3,860 of record DATEPX010000354.1, on the reverse strand, counting down.
TGTGCCGCTAGTGGACTGTGAGCAAGTGGACGGTACCAATTACCTCAACGACCGTGGGAACCGCTCTGTGATGCAGGTGATGGGGCATCTGAAACCTGGGGTCACTCCAGGCCAGGCGACTGCCGACCTGAACTCCATTGCCGCGTATCTGGAAAAGACTTATGCCAAAGACGATGGGCAACTCAGCTTCTCTTTGGCGCGGCCCAGTTTTTTTGGCGATCAGTTTGTGGGACCCTTTGCGGCCTTCGTGGGCGGATTGATGCTGCTGGCTGGATTGATCCTGCTGGCCGCCTGCGCTAACCTTGGCAGCCTGTTCGCCGCGCGTGCCGCCGACCGTTCCCGCGAAGTGGCTTTGCGGCTCGCGCTCGGTTCAAGTCGCAAACGCATTTTGCGGGGTCTGTTTAGTGAAGCTGTGCTCGTTTCGCTCATCGGCGGCGCCGTCGGACTCTGGGCCGGCGCGGCCCTGTTACGCTGGTTGAGCGAGTGGCAGCCATTCGGCAACTTCCCCGTGCACGCGCCGGTAACTCCGGACGCGACCGTTTATGCCGTCGCTCTGCTGTTGAGCCTTGTCAGCGGATTCTTATTTGGCGCAGTTCCCGTTACCCAGGTGCTTCGCACAAATCCATACCAGGTCGTCAAAGCGGGAGCAACGGCTGGAGCTGGGCGGCGCATCACTGCTCGGGACGTTCTGCTCTCCGTGCAGATTGCTATCTGCGCTGTGCTGGTCACTTCGTCGATGGTGGCCGTCCGTGGCCTGTCTCGTTCTCTGCACGCCCATTTCGGGTTTGAACCGCACGACACCCTGTTGGTGAGCGCCGACTTGCACATGGCAGGCTACACTGGCGATCAAGTGGCGCCCATGCAGAAGCGCATGCTCGATGCCGTGGCCGGCATTCCTGGCGTGGAATCAGTTGGATTAAGCGATCCCCTCCTTTTAAACGATACCGAATCGTCCGATGTCTTTAGCGACCAAATGGCCGATCTGCGATCCGCAAACGCCGCCGCCAATGTCTACATATTCCACGTCTCCCCCGATTACCTTCGCGCCGAAGGCACCACGTTGCTCAGCGGTCGGGATTTTACCTGGCATGACAATAAGAGTGCGCCACGCGTCGCCGTCGTGAATCGCGAGTTTGCACGCAAAATCTTCGGCTCCGCCGAAAACGCAATCGGCGGCCACTTCAAAATGCCGGATGGAACTCGCATTCAAGTGGTGGGCATCACGGAAGACGGGAAGTACAGCAGTCTGACGGAAGATCCCCACGCGGCGGTCTTTCTTCCGATTATGCAATCACCTTCCGGCAGCGCCTATCTGGTCGTGCGGTCGAGCGGAGCCCCCGAACTTCTAGGCCCAGCAATACGGAATACGCTGCACCGCTTGGATGCGGCCTTGCTGGTTGACATGGAAACTCGCTACGACGAAATGGTCACCGTCCTATTTCCCGCTCAAATGGCAACGATCACGCTAGGCGTAATGGGCGCAATGGGTGCCGTGCTCGCGATCACGGGCATCTTTGGGATGGCAGCATATTCCGTCAGCAAGCGGCTGCGCGAGTTGGGTATTCGCGTCGCCCTGGGCGCGCAGCGTAAGGAAGTGTTAAAGGCAGCCTTGGGACGCGCCTTCAGGTCGCTAGCTTTTGGTTCGGCCGCAGGGCTGCTGCTGGGAATTCTGGCGAGTCGGGTGCTCGCTTTCATCGTGTATGAGGCAACTCCTCGGGATCCGCTGGTATTGGCGGGCGTTGTGGTCGCGATGGCGATGCTGGGTCTAATCGCTACGTGGATTCCGGCACGACGCGCGCTGTCGATTGACCCTATGGTCTTGCTTCGTGAGGAGTGAACTGGCTGAAGCACCGCATAGACTGTGTTCTTATCCTGAGGTATCGCACTGCAAGCCAATGACGCAGGAAACGGTCTGTAGTCCCCAATTTAGTCCCCAGTCCCTCATTGGTCCCTCGTTTTTTGGGGATCGGTACCCAGCCAACCGTTCGGCGCCGCTTGTGTGCAATCGTGGCCCCGTATGCTTCTTTCTCCCAGTGCCCTTCGTACGGAAGCACTGACGGAACGCTCGGGTCTTCGCGCCCGACCAAATCAACGAACTCTCAGGTGACCTTGGCAAGCGAGTACCTTGTGCTGCGCCCACCTTCGGGATTTCGCACTAGGATACCGCGTCCAACAAGTGCGGCGATGTCACGCAATGCAGTGTCGTGTGAACATTTCGCGCGCTTCCCAGCTAGATCACGTTATGTGAACAGCCGCACCTCCAAAGTGAGGGCGGCACGTGCGAACGATAGGTTACTTCTGGCATGCTGGCGACCGCTGACGGGCAAACCTTCCGAAATCCGGTAAGGTAAGGTTTGCCGACAATCCGCGAAGTACAGATTCTGGGATCGCGGCACTCTTGCGAGTAGGCCGCGACCCCGGTTGCCATAGGAGCGGGCTTTGTCAGTTCTTGCAGTAGCACCAAGCGATGGCCTGCGTTTAGGGCTGGACCGCCGGGAGCGTGGAAGAACCGGAGGTGTTGAGACAAGTGGGATGACCGAAACCACCTGCGCTGATGCCCGTGCCGCCATTGGGATTGGGCGTGATGTCGAAGATGATGTTGTCGGGACGCGCGGGATCACCGGACACTCCGCCGACACCCGGCAAGGAGCCCGTGGCGGCCATGTGGTCCAATCCCAGAAGGTTGCGCACGCGCCAAGCGATATTGTGGTCCGCACAGGAGGTGTCCCCGCTCACGCCGACACCGCCCACGATGACGTGACCCGCGGCGTAGAGAGCGAGTCCTCCGCCGAACACATTGACGCCACCGATCTTTTGCCCAACCATCGGGTCGGAAGCGGTACCATAGTTCGACGACGGTGACGCGTAGGCCACATTTGTATCGACGGGATTGCTGTGTTGCAGTCCATACAAGCTGCCGCCGGGCTGCACAGCCGAATATAGATTTGCTGTGGAGAGCGCCAAGCCTGCGGGCCGCCCGGATCCGTTGCTAGACGACGAGCTGTCCAGACTGAAGGCGTTGGCGGTGTTGGCTTTCTGCGCCGAGATGACCCGACTGCCTGGCCATTGTGCCCCGCGATTCACACCGGAGAATGCCACGGCGCACACGACGCCATCCCGATTCACGATGGTCGCCCACATCTGATTGTTCAAGCCGCTCGCTTCCATAGCCGTGGCTGCGGTGATCGCAGACTTCAACGCGGAAAAGGATGGCAGACCTGTGCAGGCACTGGAGTCTTGATCGTTTTGCGGAGCAGCGGCAATTGCTGCCCGTGGGGGCGAAAGGTGTGAAATGAGCACGGTGCCGAGCGTAGCCACTGCCAATGCGAATACGACTCTCTTTGCATTCATGTTTTTCTCCTTCTTTACCAGAATCGAACTCCGTTTGTCCCGCCGGGTGGAAAGACTTATTTGTGGTTTTTGCTGGGACCGAATGGGACAGTACGTCGCAGAGTAATCGCTGTCAAGCTCGGTACAGCGCCACAAAGATAAGGAAGCAGCTTTCGAAGTGGGGAACTCTTTGGTTGGATGGTTGGCGTACGAACCTCTTATTGCAACGCAAAAACTTGAGTGCCAAATATAGCCGAGGTCGATTCTCAGCACTACAAAATAGCTTTCGAGATCGCCGAGGTGCGCGTACTGCGCATCATCTACGGCCTCACGAGAAGTCGGTAATTCACGACGTTCGCGGCGGATAGACCCTCCATCACCGCGACTTATTGCTAGTGTGCGGGAAACCAGAGTTGCGCTTAGGTCGGTCTTGGCGATCGTCCCGGATGACGGGCAAGCCTGAAGTAATCTCAAGGTAAGGGTGGCCGACCACCCGGAACTTGCCCCGATCAGTCAATACAAGCGCGTTT
>DATEPX010000353.1:0-5629 GCA_035272945.1 Terriglobales bacterium | reverse complement strand
TCTTCTTCGTCGCCGAGGATCTCTTCGAAGAGCGCGCGGGATGCGTTGTCTCCGACCTCGGTGGCGACCTTGATCGCGTCATTCAGTTGCTTCACGGCGTGCATCTCCAGCGCGAGGTCGCTTTCGAATTGCGCCTTGACGTTGGTCCCCACCTTGATGGGCCCGATGTCGGTCATGTTCGGGGATCCGTCGAGGAACAGAATTCGGTCCATCAGCTTTTCCGCATGAACCATTTCTTCGATGGACTCCTTGCGGTAGAAAGCTCCGAGCCGGGAGTAGCTCCAGTTCTCGCACATCTTCGCATGGAGGAAGTACTGGTTAATCGCAGTGAGCTCCGCCTTAAGTGACTCGCTCAAATCCTTGAGAACTTTATCGTTTCCGCGCATCCGAGGATTCTAGCGGCGGGAGTTTGGACTTTCAACAGTGGTTCGTGCGGGGCGTTCTTACCCATGATCCTAGCTGAACCGCAGCGCCTAAAGGCGCATTGATTTTGCGGCGTTTACGGCACCGCTGAAGCGATGCCCGGACATGAGCTGGGTGTTTTTCAGCAGTCCGCTAGAGGGTAACTGTTAAATCGCGATAGCACTCAAAATGCCTTGGGCAGGGGTTTGAGTTTGTATCCGCACATTTCCACGCGGTTCCACTATGCCGGTGTCGCCGTGATAGGTCCAACTTCATCCGCCCGCAAGACCAGTAACCAATCCGCCCATTCGGACAATACCCGTTGACATTTGGGCAATTAGACGTCGGTAATAGCCTGTCTCTCGTGGAATCAGGCTATGCTTGGGCGGTTGGACGAAGGAGTCTGCTTTATGACAACCACTACTCGCCGGGCGTATTGGGGTGTTCTCGTCATGGTTTTCGTCCTTGTTTTCAGCATAGGCTTGTTCGCACAATCAAGACCGGCCGCAGTCTCGACTTCACCCTCTCCAGTTGCACGCGACCTGAATACAACGTTGGCTGAGTTGATGCGCGCGTCCCCGGCAACAAGCCAGGACCTGATGAACCTACAGCAACAGGGCGGGAGACTCCACCGGGTCACATTCTGGCGGGGAGACAAAGCCCAGAAGGCCAAGATGACAGCAGCGTTGCGCCGCAATCTCCAATTTGCTGTGCCCGATTTGATTCACGATGCGCAAGCCTCTGGTGGAAGCATCTCCACGACCTTTAAGCTGTATAAAGACTTGACGGTGGTCTGCGAGTCTCTGGATTCGCTGCTCCCACCCGGTTCGCGCGAAGGTAAAACTGAGCTGACAGCTTTGAGCAACGACCTTTCCGACATGAATCGGCTCAGGGAAGAGTTGTCTTCCTATATTCAGCAGACCGCGGCTTCGATGGAGAGCAAAAATGCTCAGCTAGTGTCTTCGGCTGGCCGATCTCCGAAAAGAGTCATTGTTGACGACAACATCCCGGAGAAGCCCTCGCCCAGGAAACGCCGCCCGTCCAATCAATAAAGCAGTTCAGATTTTGCGAACGGGTTGACCGGAACACCTGAGCCAAGCTGGTGAAAAACCGCTATATCACTGGTTGACCCTGCTGTCGGGCGAACAAATAGCGCATAGTTGTGATAACGCCTGGTTTCAACAGCTACCACTGCAGTTATTAAGCGTCATTTAATAATCATAATCTAAGGTGTGATACTCAGTTCGGTCCACCCAATCAATCAAAAACCCACCTGGCGGAGCGGGTCTTTAAAACGGGCATCGTTGCGCATTGGATCAAAAAGTGGCGTTCGTTCCGCGAAAGCCGGCACAGTCGACGGACCTCACTACCGTTTATGGAATCACATACGATGAAAGGCATTCGCACAATGCTGCGTGCTGCAGATTCACAATTGATTGAAGCGCGACAGAACTTAGAATTCTCACTCATGGCTTCTCTAGCACAAAAATAATGAAATTCGGCACCCTCAATTCGTCCGCAAGCTCCGGGAAACGCGCCAGGCCTTCCGCATCCACACTCGGCTCGATGATGTCGTCAATTAGAAATCCGGATTTCCGAAAGCCGTTCACATACGTCGCAAGCGTACGATGGAAGTTCGTGAAGTCGCAATCCAGCATCCTCCAGTGGCGCTCGCTTTCATCGAAGTAGTGGTCGAGAATGACATGCTGTTTCGCGCCTTCGCAGGTGGTGTGCCACTCGCCAACTGCGGAGCGCATAGGATGCACGTTCGCAATCACGAATCGTCCGCCCGGCTTCAGCACGCGGAAGACTTCGCGCGTGTTGGCTTTGAAGTCGCACAGGTCGCACTGATTTAAATAAGAAACGGCAAGATCGAAACTGTGATCGTCAAGGAAGCTCAAGTCCTCCGCGTCCGCGACGCGATATGTGTCTTTTCCGGATTGCAGCTCGCGCGCGGCGTTGATCATCGGCTCGCACAGGTCAACACCGAGCACACGCTCCGAGCCGCGGTCGAGGAGAATCCTGCAGAAGCGCCCCTCGCCGCACCCGCTGTCGAGGATGCTGAGCCCGCGAACGTCGCCGCAGGCGGCCAGCATCGGCTTATCGAGCAGGCCATCGCGAGATGGCATGGTGTGCGTGCGGGCCTGCTTAATCCAGGCCGGAGACAGCCGAATCCATTCGTGGTTGAGATCGGTTGTGTTCATTGCGGTCGCTAGTTTACCAGCGTGCTTCGACACAAATCGATGGGTAGACCACTCAAGCCCGTTTTTGGCTTGAGTGCTATCGTGAGCGTTGGAGATAAAAGCGACCACAGAATTTGGGTTTGTAACGTCCGCGTATTGAACTTCGGCAGGGGGGCGGCAGAATCAGCGCGGGCGCGGGCGTGCAGAACTGTTTGAAGTATCCTTCCAGCCCAGCCGGGGTCAGCAGGATCGGCATGCGCACCCGATCAGAATGGATCTCATCAGAATGGATCTCAAAGGAGTGCGGGACGCCGCGCGGACTGAAGATCAGCGTGCCGGCTGTGCCGCGGATGGTCTGATCGCCGATCCACGCGGTGATCTCGCCTTCAAGGATGTAGAAGCTCTCGTCCTCGTTGCGGTGGATGTGGCGAGGCGGGCAATTGTCCTTGCGGGCGAGTGCATCGATTAGCGCGAATCGTCCCTGCGTCTGATCACCGGCGGCGAGGAAAGTGAGCAGCCAGCCGGTTTACCAGAAGGAGTCGTTGAGAGACCCTCGTCCCCAGCCGAATGGACTAGGTAGATCGGCTCCCGGCGTCGTGCTGAGGGGTGTTGTCATTGTATGATTTTCATATTGTGCGGTGCGGCGGGTCTGAGAATCGGAGAGGTCCTCAGTCGGCGGTGCTTCGCCTGACCATCGCCGCGTCGGAGAATACTTTCGTATGACCCACAAGGCTCCCAACCTGCGCCCGCAAACCGCACTCCTCGCTCATTTCCTTCACATTCAGCAGAGTTACGTTGAAGGCCTTGTGCGCCGGTCATCTTGCACCTCGGTCTTGCTCCTAATAAAATCGCCTTCCGCGGAGCTGAGAAATAGGGGATATAACCATGCAAGTTACACAGGAATATCCGAGGAAGTCCCCGCACCGTATCTATTATCCCGAAGACAGACTCCCGCTCGTGAAGCTCATCCCGATGGGGATACAGCACGTGATCGCGATGTTTGGAGGTACCGTGCTGGCGCCCATTCTGATGGGATTCGATCCGCGGGTAACTCTTTTTTTCTCTGGTATCGGGACCCTTCTTTTCCTCTTCATCACCGGTCTCAGGGTCCCCAGCTATCTTGGTTCGAGTTTCGCCTTCATCGGCCCGATCCTGGCCATCACCGGCGGCAATGCTTCAAGGATCCCGTACGCCTTGTGCGGAGTTGCGGGCGCTGCAGTCCTTTACGCTGTGGCTGCTGTGGCCACAATGCGCTGGGGGCCGAGTTGGATTGACCGCTTGATGCCTCCTATCGTGACCGGCTCAGTGGTGGCGATCATTGGCTTGAATCTGGCCGGTACGGCCGTCTCGGACGCCGTCAACAACGACCTGGCGATCAACGCTGCCTCGGATTGGGCCCGCGTGATGATTGCCACCGTCACTTTTCTGACAGCCGCCCTGGTTTCCATTCGCCTCCGAGGATTTCTTCAGATGGTGCCGATTCTCGTGGGTGTGATCGTCGGCTGCGCGGTCGCTGCGATATGCGGCGTGTTGGACCCGCAGAGCATCGCGCGAGTCGAGAGTGCGCCGTGGATCGGATTGCCCCCGTTTCAAGCCCCGGCATTCAGCTGGCGCGCGCTGGCGGCCATCGCGCCTGTCTTTGTCGTGCTGGTCGCCGAGAACAAGGGTCACATTGCTGCCATTTCGGACTACATGGGGCGAGATCTGAATCCATATCTTGGGCGCGCATATCTCGGCGACGCGCTGGCAACACTGGTTTCCTCTTTGGGCGGCGGCACGCCACAAACGACCTATGCGGAAAACATGGGGGTCATGGCGATGACGGGGGTATTCAGCACACACAATTTCATCGCAGCGGCGGTGATTGCGCTCCTGCTTGGGCTCTGCCCAAAGTTCGGCGCCCTGATTCAAGCGATCCCCAACCCGGTTCTGGGCGGCATTACCCTCCTGCTTTACGGGATCATTGCCTTGATGGGTATTCGCATTTGGATGGATGCCAAGGTCGACTTCACGCGCCACAAGAATCTGGCAGTGGCCGGCGTACCACTGATCGTCGCCACGGGATTAGGCGTGAAGGGTCTGACGGTCGCGGGGATGAACATCGCGGGAATTGCCCTGGGGACCGTGCTGGCGCTGGTCCTCAATTGGCTCCTTTCCATCGCAGACCGGGAATAGCCGATTTATCGGTAGGCTGGCAGCGGCGTGGCTACGCTCTGAGGGCTTTCATCGGAAACGCGTACCGCGAGCCTGTTTACGACATATAAGCGCCCGAAGCAGGGAAATGCCTGTCACCTTTTGCGATTGTCTCCGGACGGGCTACTCGGAAACACTCCTTGACTACTGTCTTCCCGGTACTGGGCAATCCTCGCCGACTTGCGAGACAATAGTCGCATCCCCGACATGCGCGCTCGCCCATCCTTAGTCCCGGCGCTCGCCCTTCTCGTGGCGCTCGCGCAAGGCACGCAAACTTCACGTCGCCTTTCTGTCGCCGTGCTCGATGAAAACGGAGTCGCCGTCCGCGGCGCCCGCGTCACGCTCCAGCTTCCGTCGCCGGCCCAGGCCCTCAGATGCGAGACCGAAATTTCCGGCCGCTGCGAGCTCTCGCACATTCCCTCCGGGCCTTGCCAGATTCACGTCGAGAAAGAGGGCTACTATGCCGCGAACTCCTCAGTCGAACCCTCTGGCTCCTCCGAAATCGAAATTACTCTCAACCATCTAAAGGAAATCAAGGAGACGGTCGACGTCCACGAATCGCCGCCCATGATTCCAGAGTGTGAAATCGACGCCGATGGTGCTGCGCCTCCTTACAAGACCTTCCGACGACTATTCGATGGCTTCTTTCGCTCAGCGATCCAACGGGCGCGACTCTCGGAGGCGGAAGTAGCGGCGTGGCTGAAGAGTCTGGAACAAGCCGACGCGGAAGGAGTCTTTCAAAACGGCGCGGTGGTTTTTACCGTCGTCGGCCAGAAGCCTTAGCTCGACCTTTGGAGCTATCGAAGCCGCCACCCGGTTTAGGAAATCGTCTCAAGTGGTGAAACATCGCC
>DATEPX010000352.1:0-4363 GCA_035272945.1 Terriglobales bacterium | reverse complement strand
GGCGACTACTATCGGGTGGGCATCATCTCCGGATCGGAAGTCTCTTATGATCGCAACCAGTTCTGGTTTTTGTCGCCCAGAGGAATCTGGATCTTCGTCCGCAGCCTCGTAGGCTATGGGTACTCGAAGGTCTGGACCCTATTTCACCGGGACTCAAATCCCCAACTCCCAAGCGGGGTGCAAAATGCAGAGGCAGCCCTGGCTGCCTGGTGCTGTCCTCCGAGTTGTAACCGCCATTCAAGCGGATGATCAAGCATATGGCCAAGCAGTTTCCTCACTCATTAATGGATGTTGGGCGCGTAGAACACCTCGGCAGTTGAACTCCGCATCAACATGTCCTTCTCGGTGCGCTAGGAAATCACCGTTCGGGACCAAGGTGGTTCGCTGCGAGGACCTTTTTGATGGCAACAGGAAACGTGAAGAGTTCATTCATCAGATTGAGCGGTTAACCGCATAGGAGAAAACAATGTTTCACAATCAAGCTTCATGTTCGGAATCCACGACCAAGAATCGCGACCAGAAGCCGAGCCGGTTCCATTCACGCAGGTGTCTGGAGCTGCTCCTGCTGATGGCGCTGGGTTGTTCTGTTGCGGCGGCCCAGTGCAACGTCTACGTGGCAGACCGCGAGACGAACAGCGTCTCCGTGTTTAACACGCTCAACAATAGCTTGATGGCCATGGTTCCGGTGGGGAATCAGCCTCTTCGTGTAGCTATCACCCCGAACGGCGCTTTCGCTTATGTGGTCAATACGACTCATCTAGGTTTAATAACGTCGAACACTGTTTCCGTGATCAACACGGCCACTAACAGTGTGGTGGCGACTATCCCCGTAGGAGGATACCCATCCGGCGTGGCTATTACTCCAAATGGAGCTTTCGCCTATGTAACAAACCTGGGCTCCAACGATGTTTCGGTGATCAACACGGGGAGCAACACGGTCACGACTATGGTCGCGGTGGGAACCAGCCCGTGGCGCGTGGCGATCACGCCGAACGGTGCCTTTGCCTACGTGACGAACTCCGGCTCGAACAACGTTTCAGTGATTAACACGGCCACAAATACCGTCGCGGCTACCGTGCCGGTGGGAAGCAACCCAGCCGCCGTGTCGATCACACCCAACGGCGCCTTCGCCTATGTAACGAACTATCTGGGAAACAATGTTTCGGTGATCGATACCGCCACTAACACCGTGGTAGCCACGGTCGCCGTGGGGAACGATCCTGTGGACATAGCAATAACGCCCAGCGGTACCTTCGCGTACGTCGCCAATGACAGCACCGAGAACGTATCCGTGATCGATACGAGCACCAACAAAGTGGTCAGTATTGTCCCAGTTGGGCTGACTCCTCGCGGCGTAGCCATCACTCCAGACGGGGCCTTTGCCTATGTGACCAACGAAGCCGACAGCACCGTTTCGGTCATCAACACCGCTACGAATGCTGTCGTCGACACGGTACGGGGTGTAACGCTGCTACCCGAGGGTCTTGCCATCATGCGTCAGCCTGGGGCGGTCACATGCCGGTAGGGAACTTGCATTGTCGATGAATGGGAAGGTCTGAACCGTGTCTACCTCGACGCTTCTGCCGTTCTTGCCAGAGCGGAGTTCTCCGCAAGCCAGAGCGGCAGAGGCGTGACAAAAAGGACTGGAAGATGCCAACCAATGTCTTTGTAAGCGGCCAATATCTTGAAAAGATCCCTCGGTGGCACACGGAAGATTCTTCCTGGAAAGCGAACGGTGTCCTCGAGATGATCCAACGCAACTGTCTCTCGCCGCACACCATCAGTGAGGTCGGCTGCGGGGCGGGAGAGGTGCTCAGGCAATTACAGCTTCAGATGGACCCGGAATGCCTCTTCTTCGGATATGACATCGCGCCGGCAGCCATCGAGCTCTGCCGAAGCCGTGAGAACGAACGGCTCCACTTCCAATTAGCGGATGTCACCAAGGAGCCCAATGCATTTTTCGACGTCCTTCTAGCTCTGGACGTCCTGGAACACCAGGAGAACTATTTCAGCTTCCTGCGTGACATAAAGCCGCTTGCAACCTACAAACTTTTCCACCAGGTCCTCGATCTGTCGGTATACACGCTCCTGACAAGAGACGGCCTGACGAGCCGCCGACGGCTGCTTGAGGATCTCCACTTCTTCACCAAGGACACCGTGCTCGAAACCCTGCGCGACGAGCATTATGAAATTGTGGATTGGTTCTACGCGCCGCGCTCCATCTACCGGTCGACCAAAATAAAACAGAAGATACGCCAGTTGCCTCGAGCCTTCTTTTTCTCCTTGCACAAGGACTTCGCCGTGCGCCTGCTGGGCGGTTACACGCTTTTCGTGTTGGCCAGGTGAACAGCGCGGAGACTGGTTTGATTTCTTAATGGCCCCCACAGGACGTAAAAAGTATCCCTTCGATACATGCAGAAGGATTTCTCAGATCCGTTCTTGACCTCGTGCGTTAAGGGGAAGCAGTTGGAGTTCAAGTTTCCCGGAGGATACAGATCCAATGGAAAAATGTGACGTAGCAATCGTGGGTGCCGGCCCATACGGCTTAGCCGCGGCCGCCCACCTCGTGTCAGTGAAAGGCTTGGACGTAAGACTCCTTGGGGAACCGATGTCGTTCTGGGAGCAACATATGCCGACCGACATGCTTCTCCGCTCTCCCTGGGACGGGTCGCACATTGCCGATCCGGAAAATCGATGGACGCTGGATGCGTTCCGGAACGTAAACGGAAACGGTCACCTGGCGGAGCCGCTCCCGCTGGGGGACTTTATTCGCTACGGGCACTGGTTCCGCGAGCATGCGAAGCTGTCAGCCGAGCGACGGAAAGTCCTGCGAATCCAGCCCGCTCCTGACGGATATCAGCTCGAGTTCGAAGACCGCGAACAACTGCTTGCGCGTCGGGTGGTTGTAGCAGCAGGAATACAGGTCTTTGCCCATCGCCCAAGAATATTCGACCGCATTCCGTCATCTCTGGCAGCACACGCTTCGGAGCACAGGGATTTCGACAAATTCCGCGGTAAGGAAGTTCTCGTCATCGGTGGTGGGCAAAGCGCCCTGGAGACAGCCGCCCTTTTGTCGGAAGCGGGAGCCTATGTCGAGGTCCTGGTTCGCAAATCCAACGTTCATTGGCTCGGGCGCCACGAGTGGTTGAGCTCGAAGCGCGTTGCATGGATGTTTTATGGGCGGGGCGGAATAGGTCCGGCTGGAGTCAGCCTGATTATCCAGCGTCCCGACGTGTTTCGTCGGCTGCCGCGTGAAGTTCAAGATTGGTGGGGAGCGCGTGCAGTTCGTCCTGCAGGCGCCGCCTGGCTCAAGCCTCGCACCCGGAACGTAAGCTTTCGTACCGAAGCAACAGTCGACCAGGTGCGGATTGAGGGAGAGCGTCTGCGCGTCCGGTTCAGCGATGCAGACGAGCGAGTTGTCGATCATGTAGTGCTCGGGACCGGCTATCGGGTCAACGTTGCCCTCTATCCGTTCCTGCCGCCAGAAGTTCTTAGGCGACTAGAGATCGTAAACGGATATCCGAGCCTGCGGGATGGGTTCGAGAGTTCCTCACCCGGACTGCACTTTCTGGGAGCCGCCGCAGCCTGGAGTTTCGGACCCCTGATGAAGTTCGTCGCGGGCACGGAATTCGCGTCCCAAGCGCTCCGGCAGCGAATTCTGCAGTCCGCGATACCTACTCGTGTTGTCACCTACAGACGGGTTCCGGTTCAACCCGCTCGGAGTTACCGGCCAGATGGCGACGCTGCGGTCGGAGAAAGCAGAGCTTTTCAGCAGAGCACGACCTCTTATCGGAATAACGCCCCGCCACAAACTTAAACAGAAGGAATCTGATCTCGCCTTATGCTTTTCGACTCGCCCATCTACTTCGTCTTTCTGGCCCTGGCAGCGCTGGTGTACTGGCGCCTCAGTCACCGCCGGCAGAACGTTTTCCTCCTGCTGGCTAGCTACTTCTTTTACGGCTGGTGGGACTGGCGCTTTCTGGCACTGATGATCGGCGGGACCGCTGCCGATTTCTTCATCGCTCACAAAGTTGTCCCTGGGCGGCCTGAGTCCAGCCGGAAGAAGTGGCTTGTTCTCTCGCTAATCCTGAATTTCACCATCTTGGGCGCGTTTAAGTACTTCAACTTCTTCGCGGACTCGCTGGTCGACGCGCTCAATCTGTTCGGTTTTCACCATGTCCCCTTGTCCTTGATTCGGATCCTCCTTCCTCCGGGAATCTCGTTTTATACCTTCGAGGAAGTTGCCTATATCGTGGATGTGTACAAGGGCAAAGTTGAGCCTTCAAAGTCCTTCCTGGATTACAGTCTCTTCATCAGTCTTTTCCCGCATTTGATTGCGGGACCGATTCAAAGACCGGGCAGC
>DATEPX010000351.1:0-77705 GCA_035272945.1 Terriglobales bacterium | reverse complement strand
CGGTTCCACGTCTGGGGGTGCTCGACGAACAGGACCTGAAGCGTTATAACTACCTGCCCATCATTTTCGTTGCCGCGGCGATCAGCATGGGCGATGTGCTGCTATCCACCAGCGCGCTGCACCCCTTAACCGTGATCATGTTTGACTGGATGCGTCCGCTCCTCACGAACGTCTTCGCGCTGGCCACCGTTCCATACTGGACGGCGTTCGTGTATCACATCTTTCTCGGCAACGAGATTTCGATGTTGGCCACGTCCGTGCCTCCACTCATGAGCTTTGCCAAAGTGAACGGCATCCATGCCGTGCCGCTGGGGCTAGTGTGGGCCTTTGCTGCCGGCGGAAAAATTTTTGTCTATCAATCCGGCGTGATGGTCACAGGATACTCCTACGGTTATTTCGAGATGAAGGACATGCTCAGTATCGGAATCTGTCTCAGCATTTTCGAGTCGCTGGCGCTGTTGGTCCTGGTGCCGTTTTATTGGCCATTGATCGGAATTCGCTGATTCTTGGATTCAGGAACGGAACGCGGGTTAGGATTCGGAGAAAGTCATGACCAAAACTGCCACCCGGTTGGTCGTAGGGATCAGCGGCGCAACCGGCTCTGTTTACGGGGTGCGCCTGCTGGAGTTGTTGCACAATACCGGGGTGGAAACGCACCTCGTGCTCAGCAAGTGGGGCGCGCGCACTCTTATCCATGAGACGGCTTACTCGGTCGAACAGGTTCAGCAGATGGCGACTCACTGGTACGCCTCGCAGGACGTGGGCGCTCCCATTTCCAGCGGATCTTTTGTTACCGCGGGAATGGTAGTTTGTCCCTGCAGCGTCCGATCGCTAGCCGCCATCGCACATGGCCACGGTGATACGCTCATTCACCGCGCCGCTGACGTTACCCTTAAAGAACGCCGTCGGCTGGTGTTGGTCGTGCGCGAGGCTCCGTTCAACGAAATCCATCTTGAAAACATGCTGAAACTCTCGCGTATGGGGGTGGTGATTTTCCCGCCCGTACCCGCGTTCTATAATCAACCCCAATCCATTGCAGAGATTGTGGATCAGAGCGTGATGCGGATTCTCGATCAATTTTCGATTCATCTGCCGGCGGGCAAGCGCTGGGACGGCAAGATGTCCACTGGCCGCCGCGATTGCGTCCCAAAGGAAAAGGCGAAGTCGGCACCGTGAGCTCTAGTCGCCTGGGTGCCCATCTCCAGAATTTCCGAACGTACGTGGCCAACCGCGAAGGTCACGTCCGCATCTCGCTCGAGGTCAGAAACGTTCGGGGCGAAATAGCCCGCCAGTAGGAGTGCCGCGTTACCGGACGGAAAAAAGCGCTTGACCCCGAAATAACAGCCGGGGATAATACCCGACGCACTTGGCCGTGGGGGCCGGTACCCGCGCTTGCGGCGGTCGAAGGCCGCGCTACTAACCCAGTTCCGATCGTGGGGAGAAATGCATTACCAAGAAACAAGGCGCGCCAGCTTAATTAGGTCTGACCATTTAAACAACAGACCTATGGTATTTCCGGCTACCAGCACGATTCTGGCCCCTCATTGGTATGCGCTGCATACGCGGTCGCGCGACGAAAAGGTGGTAGACCGTCTGCTCCGCCACAGTGGTTTTAGAACATTTCTGCCGTTGATAGTCAAGCGCTCTCGTTTAAGCCTGCGGCGCATGCGCGAAGCGGAGCTACCTCTTTTCCCTGGCTACACCTTTGCTCAATTCGCCCCATCCCGGGAGAACCTTCGTGTCATTCGCGCCAGCGCCGGAGTGGCCGGTATCGTGGGGAGCAATTCGGGGCCGGCTTTCATTCTCGACGCTGAAATCGAAGCGATCAAAAGGGTGCTGGCAAACCACATTGCTTGCTTTCCCGGTGACGAGTTGTCGGTTGGGCAGCGCGTGATCGTGACCAGTGGTCCGCTGCGAGGTGTTTGTGGTGAGATTGTCGGCCGCAAAAGCCAGGAAGTTTTTGTTGTCAAAGTCCGTCTGATTCGGCGCTGTCTGCAAGTGGACCTGAGCCCGGATGACTTGCAGTCGGTTGCTTCTCTGGCGGCCTGAACCAGTTATTGCCCGTTTGTGTAAGGCTTTGAAAGTCATAGCATTACGAGGAAGCGAGAGGGGCGAAGTGTAGACAAGACCGGATTCTCCCTCTGTCAGCAACCGGGCTCACCGGGTTTCGGCTCGATTTTGATCTCTAGGTCGTTCCTTTCCTTTCGGACTCAATCCGTCAGCTCATGCGCCGCTTTGATGGTGCGTGTTTCGGTTCGCTTTATCTGTTCGCTGAGGAGGAACTATGAAGGAGTCAAATGTAAACCGGTCGGTAGAACCGCGTTGGATTGCCTGGGTGAGCGTTTTCATGCTTGTCATGAGTGCGGTGGCTGGATGGGCCCAGCAGCAATCTGCAGCGATCACGGGCACCATCAGTGATCCTTCTGGCGCCGCCGTCACCGCCGCCATTGTGAAGATGACAAATTTGGAGACCGGATCAACGCGAGTGGTGAGCACCGACACCGCCGGGTACTACCGGGCGCTGGCCCTCCCCGTTGGCCACTACGAGGTGCGCGCCGAGAAAACGGGCTTCAAGGCGATGGTCCGAACCGGAATCGAACTAGTTGTGGGACAACATGCCATCGTCGACATGCAGATCCGGTTGGGCACGGTTCAGGAGACGGTGACGATTTCCGGCGAACCTCCATTGGTCAATACCAGCAGTGCTTCGACCTCGGGCGTGGTGGAGGAGCGACAAGTGGAAGAATTACCCCTCAACGGCCGGAGCTTCGACCAGCTTATTTATTTACAGCCCGGCGTCAACGTGGCGACTGCGGCGGGCAGTAGTCCCAACCAGGGGCGCGGCACGAAGTTCTCGGTCGCGGGCGCGCGCCTGACCTCCAACGTTTTCATGTTGGACGGCACCGACATCAATGACTCGCAGAACTTCACGCCTGGCGGAGCCGGTGGACAGCTTCCCGGGGTGGAGAGTATCCGCGAGTTCCAAGTCATTACCCACAACGCCAGCGCCGAATTCGGCCGCTCCATGGGCGGCATCATCAACGCGGTCAGCAAATCGGGTACCAACTCGCTGCACGGGGACGTATACGAATTTCTGCGCAATTCGGCACTCGATGCCAAGAACTTCTTCGATGACCCGAACCAGCCGATTCCCCTGTTTATCCGCAACCAGTTCGGCGCCTCCGCCGGCGGTCCCATCAAGCGCGACCGACTCTTCTTCTTCGGCAACTATGAGGGCCTGCGGGAGCGGCTCGGCGTCTCCAAGTTCGCGTCCGTTCCCGATCAGGACGCACGCAACGGGGTGATCAACGGCAAGCAAGTCACGGTGAACCCGGCGGTCATTCCCTACCTGGAGCTCTATCCCATGCCTAATGGTCCTAACGTCGGAGCGGGTGTGGCGACGCTTCAGTTCAGCCAGACGCAGCCTGCCTCGATTAATTACGTCACCGGCAAGATCGACTGGAACGCGAGCAGCAGAGATTCCGTCTTCGGTCGCTACACGATTGATAGCAGTAGCAAGCTCCGGCAGGACGCTCCCGACCACGTGCTCGGCCTATTCGCCGAAGACGAAACACACAAGAATCAGTACGTGACCCTGCAGCACACGCACGTGTTTTCGGGGAGCACGCTGAACACAGCGCGCTTCGGCTTCAACCGCTCGGTCGCCCTGGTCAATCTCTTCAACCAAGCCGGCGTCCCGGCTTCGCTTTCGTTTATTCCCGGCCAGCCGTTCGGGCGCATCAATGTTGGGGGCCTGTCCACCATGGGCGCCACCATCAACGACCCCCGGTTATTCCGTATGAATTCTCTCCAGCCCTCGGACGACTTGAGTATCACCCGCGGAAAACACACCTTCAAGACAGGCTTCGTCATCGAGCGCTTTCAGTGGAACACAGCCAACTTCAACCGCATTGGCGGCGACTACTCCTTCGACAATTTGACTAACTTCCTACTGGGTGCGCCCAAGTCCGTCACTGTGCCTTTCCCGGGCAGCGACCCCAGCCGCGGCATCCGATCCATCTTATTCGGGACATATTTCCAGGATGATTTCCGCGCCGCCTCTCGCCTGACGTTAAACCTGGGCCTCCGCTACGAACTCACGACCGTTCCAACGGAAGTCAACGGCAAGTTGTGGTTTCTCCCGGATCCATCCGCGACCGCCATCCAGACCACTCAGCCCTTTGCCGGCAACCACAAGAACTTTGCGCCCCGTTTCGGCTTTGCGTGGGATCTGTTGGGTAACGGCAAGACCTCGGTCCGCGGCGGCTTCGGCGTGTACTACGACCAGATTCTGCTCAACCAGTTCCTGAACTTGTTTGATCGCAACCCGGCTCCAGACCTCAAGCACGGCTGGTTAACTGTGACCCTACAGTGTCCCAAACCGCCGTGCGCGCAATCCGTTGTGCCTTTCCCCAATCCGCTGAGCGTGGCGCAAAGCACCAATCCCGGGTTCAGCCTGCAGAACGCGCTTTTTAGTCAGTTCTACACACCGTACAGCCACCAGTACAGCCTTACCGTTGAGCGCCAGCTTGGCAACAATTTGGTGGCCTCGGTCGGATACGTCGGCTCGCGAGGCAAACATATCGTCGAGCGTTATGACGGCAACACCCCAATCCCCATCACCCTGCCCGGGGGCGTGCCCTGCAATCCCGGCCCGGTGAGCGCCACGAACCCGATTCTGCCCGCCGGCACCCTCTGCACTCCAAGCGGCGCCAAAAGGCGCAACCCACTTTGGTCCGATCTGCAAACGCGGAGCATGACCGGCGTTTCCTACTACGACTCCCTCCAGATCTCCGTAACGCGACCTTTGGGCAAGGCATTGAAGATGTCGGCCGTGTACACCTGGGCTAAGTCCATCGATACCAGCGGCGGATTGTTTAGCGAGGAGGCAGACAACTCCGCCACCGGTCTGCAAATTCCCGACAATGTTTTCGCGGACAAAGGTCTCTCCAACTTCGATATCCGGCACAACGTCGTGTTCAACATTCTCTACCAAGTACCGTTCGGCAGGAGCCTTACTGGCGTTGCCGGCCAATTGCTAAATGGGTGGCAGATCGGCACTATCACAACGATCGCCAGTGGGGTTCCCTTCACCGTAGAGAATTCCGCCAATCGTTCACAGAATCTGGCCACCGGGGCCAATTTCTCCGATCGCCCGAACCTCGTATCCGGCTTCAGCAACAATCCCACGCGCGGGATTTCTGCGGGATGTACGATCGGCAAGCTCGTCGTTCCCGCCGGCACGCACATCGGCAACGCGCTCCACTGGTTCGATCCATGCGCTTTCCGGCCACAGCCACTGGGCACGTTCGGCAATGTGGGCCGAAACACGCTCATCGGTCCCGGCCTGATCGATTGGGACTTCTCGCTCGGCAAGAATTTCGCCCTGACCGAGAGCAAGCAGCTGGAGTTCCGTACTGAGGCCTTCAACCTGCTGAACCACTCCAATTTCGAAGCTCCGAACGCGAACTTCCGCCGCATCTTCGACGCTGCCGGCAACCTGGTCTCGAACACGTTTGGCCAGCTGTCCCGAACCACGACCACGTCGCGGCAGATCCAGTTTGGGCTGAAGTTCATCTTCTGATGTAACCTCAATTCGTATCCCGGCGCGAGCAGCTTTCGCCCACACCGGGATGTTGGTTTTGCTAAGAGAAGTACTGGAGAGTCCACATGGCCGTCATGGTGACGCGTGAGAAAAAACCGGGAAAAGAAGCAAGGCTAGGCCGCGATCTTCGCGGCTGGATCGAAGAAGCGGATCGGCTGGGCGAGTTGAAGACCCTTCACGGCGCCGATTGGGATATCGAGATTGGCGCTGTAACTGAGCTCGGCCACCATCGTGGGGAGCGGAGCCACGCCTTACTGTTCGACAACATCAAGGGACACCCCCCAGGGTATCGCGTCCTGAGCAACACGCTGAACACGGTAAAGCGCATTGCCATGACGCTTCACATGGACACCAACTATTCGCGTATGGAGTTCGTAAAGGACATCAAGCGCCACATCAGCAACATCAATTACATCAAACCCGAGGTGGTCAGAGATGGCCCAGTGATGGAGAACGTGTTCGAGGGCAAAGACATCGACATGTGGAAGTTCCCCACACCCAAGTGGCACGAACTGGATGGCGGACGATATATTGGCACCGGCTCGGTAGACATTACGCGTGATCCTGACGAGGGCTGGGTCAATCTCGGCACTTATCGGGTCATGATTCATGACCGCGATACCCTCGGCTTCTATATCTCTCCCGGCAAGCAGGGCCGCATCATGCGTGAGAAGTATTTTGCCAAGGGCCTGCCCTGCAAGGTCGCGGTTTCCTTTGGACAGGATCCGTTGCTCTACCTGGCCGGCGGCATTGAAGTTCCGCACGGCATTTCCGAGTACGACTGGGTGGGAGGCCTGCAAGGATACCCGGTGCAGGTAATCGAAGGCGAGTACACGGGTCTGCCCATCCCAGCTCACTCCGAAATCGTGGTCGAGTGCGATGCCGTCCCTGGCCAGGACCGCGACGAAGGTCCCTTTGGCGAGTGGACCGGCTATTACGCCAGCTCGGTGCGTCCGGAACCGACTATGAAGGTGAAGCGGCTTTATCACCGCAACCATCCCATCATTCTGGGCGCGCCGCCCACCCGTCCTCCGTGCGAGTTCAATTACATGCGCTGCTTCCTCCGTTCGGCGTTGATCTGGCAGGAACTGGAAGCCGCCGGCGTCCCTGATGTCCGCGGAGTATGGTGCCATGAGGCGGGTGGGGCTCGCCTGCTGACGTTCGTTTCCATCAAGCAGCGCTATCCCGGGCATGCTCGCCAGGCTGGCATGGTGGCTGCCTACTGCCACGCGGGCGGATACCTCGGTCGTTACGCCATTGTGGTGGACGATGACATTGATGTGACCAACACGAATGACGTGCTTTGGGCGCTCTCCACTCGCTCCAATCCGGAGATCGACATTGAAATCATTCGCCGCAGTTGGAGCGGGCCGCTGGATCCGATTATTCCTAAGGACCAAAAAGGCCACAGCTCGCGAGCCATCATTGACGCTTGCCGTCCCTACGAGTGGATCAGGGACTTCCCGCCCGTTGCCGAGTCGAGCCCCGAGGTTCGCCGCAAAGTCGAAGCGAAGTGGGGGCCGGTGCTTTCCGGCGAGGACGGGACTAACGGCGGGACCAAGGACTGAGCTGGGGTCCTTCACGACGACCCAGGAGGTTCTGCTGACGTGACGAGCCGTTTTGGTGCCGCGGCTGGTGTAATCCACGGTTGCCCTTAGGGCCGTGACTTTTTCTTAATGACGTCATTGAGTAATGTCTGACGCGCTTGCGAACGTAAAAGTCGTGGAGTTCGGCGGCTACGCTGCCGGGCCTTGTATCGGCAAGTACCTCGCCAACTTTGGGGCACGTGTGGTGCACGTTGAATCGCAGCAACAACCCGATGGTTTCCGCCTGCAATACCCGCCTTTCAAAGATGACAAGAAGGGCATCAACCGATCTGCCTGCTTTGCGCTGTTTAACGATTCCAAGGGCGGCGTGACATTGAATCTTAAGAATCCCGGCGGCCTTGAAGTCGCTTACCGATTGGTCGAGTGGTGCGATGTGGTCATCGAGAACATGCGTCCCGGTGTTATGGCGAGGCTCGGCTTGGATTTCGAAGCTCTGCGTCGCCGCAATCCTACGTTGGTCATGCTCAGCAGCAGCAATATGGGTCAGACGGGACCGTATGCTCGTCAGCCCGGATTCGGCTCACAGCTGTCTTCCTTGTCGGGTTTTACAAACTTTATCGGCGAGGCGGACGGTCCTCCCAATTTCGTCTATGGTCCTTATGTCGATTTCGTGGCGGTGGCGTTCGGCGGTGTAGCCATCCTTGCGGCGCTGGACTACAGTCGCCGCATGAAGGAGCCGCTCTACCTCGATCTCTCGCAGTATGAGTCTGGTTTGCAGTTCATGAGCCGATCGTTGCTGCATTATTGGGGAAATGGAGTCAACGGGACGCGAGACGGGAATCGTGAGCCCGCTGCCTCTCCCCACGGCTGCTATCCCTGCCGGGAGGGACGCTGGTGTGTGATCAGTTGCTGGGATGAAGACGAATGGGTCCGCTTCTGCCACGCCTCGCTCCAGCTGCCATGGCTTGACGATTCCCGCTTCAGCAGTTTTACAAATCGAAAGCAGCACGAGGCAGCTCTGAACCAACTCATCGCAGATTGGACGCACTCCCGCGATGCGCAGTCGATTATGGAAACTTTGCAGGGTGCTGGTGTCCATGCCGCTGCGGTCAGCACAATGCAGGACCTGTTTTCCGATCCTCAAATTGCGTCCCGCCGTGTGTGGCAGGAATTGGAGCATCCCGAGATCGGGCTGCATCATTACCGCATGTCGTCGTATCAACTGTGCGACACGCCAGGCAGGGTCCACGGCCCAGCCCCTTGTCTCGGCGAACACAATGAACAGGTCTTCCTGTCGTGGCTGGGCATGTCGCGGGGGGAGTACCAGGGACTCCTCGACCAGGGGGCATTCTCCTGACCAAGATGGCAACGCAGATGCCAGCAACGCCGAAGTATCTCCAGGCGGCGAAGCAAACCGGTTTGTCGCGCCCGCTCGCCAGGCGCACCGCGGCACGCTGGTGGCTAGTGGCGCCGACTTTGTTCCTGTTAGTAGTCGTCAACCAGCTGGATAAGACCAATATCGCGGTCCTCATCGCCGACCAGAGATTTTTGCTGGAGCTCGGCCTGGTTGGCCAACATGCCCGCATCGGACTGTTGTCGACGATCTTCTTTTTCGGATATGGTTTCGGGCTGCTGGCCTGGGGTTTCGTGGTGGACGGGCTGGGCCCCCGCCGTTCGGCGGCGATTGGAGTCTGCGGCTGGGCTCTGTGCACGGGGTGGTGTGCCTTCGTACACGGCACCAATGAACTCTACGCCGCGCGCCTGGCACTAGGCGTCGCCGAGGGTTGCATCTGGCCCGTCTGCAGTGCCTATGCCAGACGCTGGTTCCCAGTTCGCGAGCATGGCCGGATCCAGTCGCTGTGGGTCAATGGCAATCAGGTGGGGCTCGCTTTGGGTCTGCCGATTGTGAGCGGGCTGATCTCGGTCGCCGGATGGCGGTCTGTGTTCACGGTACTGACCGCCGCCTCGCTCTTGCTGTTGGAACCCTTGCTGTTGTTCCTGGCTCCCGACGATCCGGAGCTGTCGCCGCATGCGAACCGGCGGGAGACGGAATATATCAGGGCCAATCTCGCTGTCAGTATTGCACCGCGAACCGATGCGCCGATCCGCTGGATTTCGCTCGCTGCCAACCGTAACCTTTGGATCCTGGCTGGTTGCCAGACAGGGACCGTGGCCACGCTGTTCGGCTTGACCGCCTGGATTCCGACTTACCTGATCCAGGCTCGCGGTCTGGCGCTCGACGCGCTGAAAGGCTGGGTGGCTGCGAGCTACCTATTGCCGATCGCAGTTGCGCTGGCCCTGGGATTTGTCGCGGATCACACCATGCGCCCAGCCGTGGTGGGCGCTGTCAGCAGCGGTGTCGTCGCCGTGCTGGTGCTGATGTCGGTAGTCGTGCACAGCACGGTCAGCGCGGTGCTGCTGTTGGTCACAACCCTGGCCGCGCCTATGATCTACGCCGCCATGAATGTTTCGATCGTGCACGGACTGGTGTCACTGGAACAGATCGGCCGTGCAACCGGCTTATTCGTTGGCTTCGGTAATCTCGTCGGCGGCTTGGCGCCGACCATCATCGGCTACCTGATCAGCCACTTTGGCGGGCGTTACCTGGCAGCATTCGGTTTTGTGAGTGTCATCGATCTGGTTCTCATTGGGTTATACCTCGTGCTCGATCGCGTTTTCGCGAATCGGGCTTCTGCAACCCAAGTTCAATTGGCATAAAGGAGAGCAGGGCATGGCTACAGTGGTGGTGGAAACCAACAAACCGGGGTTAAAGAAGGACGTCACGTCGCTCCGTGGTACCTTGGAATGGCTCGATTCCGAGGGCGACTTGTTGAAGACGGATGTGGAAGTTGACCCCGACTTGGAGATTACGGGAATCCAGAAACATCTCGATGGCGGCCCCGCGGTTCTATTCAATCGTGTAAAAAGCAAGCCCCACGCGCGCGCCGTCACGAATTTGCTAGCAGACCTTAGCGTTATTGACAAGATGTTCGGATGGCAAGGACCCAAGGACCGGACCCGCAAACTAGCCTACGCACTCACTCATCCCATCTCCCCGATCGAAATTCCGCAAAGCGAGGCGTCGTGCCAGCAGGAGGTCATTACCGACGACCTCGACGTGAACAAATACATAACCGCCATTCGCCACACCGCACTCGAACCCGAGTTGACCATCGGCAGCGGCATCAGTTGTGTGGTCGGCCCGTATTTCACGGGCGGCAGCCACATTGGTTACAACCGGATGAACTTCCGCTGGGGCAACGTCGGGACGTTCCAGGCCTCACCCGGATCCCACATGTGGCAGATCATCACCGAGCACTATAAAGACGAAAAACCCATCCCGCTCACCATGTGTTTCGGAGTTCCTCCGGCCTGCACCATGATCGCCGGTGGCGGCTTTGATTACGTCATCCTGCCCAAGGGATGTGATGAAATCGGAGTTGCCGGTGCCATCCAAGGATCTCCCATCCACCTGGTGAAGGCACGCACGGTTGATGCTTGGGCGATTGCTGAATCCGAATACGTGCTCGAAGGGTATCTCTACCCACGCGATAAGCGCTTCGAGACCGCAGAGGCGGAAGAATCCGGCAAGCAGGGCAAGCACTTCTTCCATCCCGAGTGGGCGGGCTACATGGGCAAGGCGTACAAGGCGCCCACTCTCCACGTCACCGCCGTCACAATGCGGAGGCGCGAAAGCAGGCCTCTGATTTACCTGCTCGGTGTGCACATGGCTGATGACAATAACATTGACACTAGCGTGCGCGAAGCGGCCATCTTCGAACTTTGCGACCGCCTTCAGCCTGGCATCATTCAGGACGTCAATATCCCGTACTGTATGACCGATTGGGGCGGCTGCATCATCCAAGTGAAGAAGCGTAACAAGATCGAGGAAGGCTGGCAGCGTAACTTCCTCGCCGCTATCCTTTCCTGCAGCCAAGGCATGCGGCTTGCCATTGCCGTCAGCGAAGACGTGGATATCTATAGCATGGACGACATCATTTGGTGCCTTACGACTCGTGTAAACCCGCATACTGACATTCTCAATCCTTTACCCGGCGGCATCGGCCAAACCTTCCAGCCAGCCGAGCGGATGACCGCCGGCGAGAAGGACTGGACGGCCTCCAACACCCGGTTTGAAGGCGGCATGGGAATCGACGCCACCGTGCCCTACGGTTACGAGCAAGACTTCCACCGCCCGGTCTACCCAGTAGATCGCGTCGATCCGTTGAAATTCTTCCCGGCCTCGGATGTCGAACGGGCCAAGCAGCGCATGCGGGGTTGGGTCGAGGTCCTGGCCCGCACGGGGCGGTAGGCCGCATTGATGGTGCTCCCCGTTCTGACGGACTCTATGCTGCTGCAGCCATACCGCATTTTGGATCTGACGGGCCCGCTGGGATTCTCCTGTGGAAAGATACTCGCCGATCTGGGGGCCGACGTAATCAAGATCGAGCCCCCAGGCGGGGATCCTGCCCGCCGCTTGCCGCCTCTGCTTGGTGGCGGCTGCGAACCGCCCCTGAGTCTATGCTGGCTGGCGTTCAACGCCAACAAACGCGGGATCACGTTGAACCTATTCTCTCGCCACGGACGTGATGCGTTTCTCCGCCTCGTGGAGAAGGCAGACTTTGTCATCGAGAGCTTTTCCCCGGGCACGCTCGGGGATCTGCAGCTCAGTTACGACCGGCTGCGTGGGCGCAACCCTGGCTTGATTTTGGTATCCATCACTCCCTTCGGCCAGCACGGCCCGTACCGCAGCTTCAAGAGTTCCGACTTGGAGATCATGGCTCTCGGCGGAGCCATGTCGCTGGCCGGGGAAGCTGACAGCGAACCTATGCGCGTGACCGAACCGCAAGCTCCTATGTGGGTCGGAGCCGAAGCGGCCATGGGCGCGCTGACGGCTCTCGTTTATCGTAGCGCCAGTGGCAGAGGCCAACACGTGGATGTTTCTGCACAAGTCGCTGTGATGGCGGCTCTTGCGCATGCACCGACGTTCTGGGACCTGCACGGCATTAATCCCGAGCGTGCGGGAGTCTACGTTACCGGCCGCAGCCTCACTGGCGCCAGGATGCGCGTGTTCTGGCGATGCCGGGACGGGTGGATCAACTTCATCCTGTATGGCGGAGCTGCCGGCCGGCACTCTAACGAACAACTAGTTGCCTGGATGACGGAGCATGGAGCAGCACCCGTCGGGTTGCAGCGCATAGACTGGGGCACATTTGATATCACAAATGCCACCCAACAAGAGGTGGACGCGATCGAGATGCCCATCGGCCAATTCTTCGCGACGCTTACCAAGCAACGGTTCTTCGGAGGGGTCGTGCAGCGCGAGATACTCGGGTATCCCGTCTTCACGCCGCAAGAAATCTACGCCGATCCACACCTCCAGGCGCGCGGTTTCTGGCAAGATGTTGCCGATCCCAGCTCCGGCAAAAGCCTGCGTTATCCTGGCGCCGTGCCCCTCATCAATGGTGCGCGGCCCCCCGTTCGCCGTCCTGCACCCCTCATCGGCCAACACAACCGCGAGATTCTGGTTGACGAACTCGGGTTGAGTATGTCGGAACTCTCCCAGTTCCAGATCGCAAGGCACGTGTGAAGCGCCACAAACCACGTTACACTTGATAGAAAAACATGTTTGATTCCATCAAGACGCGCCGTCTGTCAGACGAGATTGTCCGGCAGATCAAAGATGCTTTGTTCGCGGGCAAGCTGCGTGCTGGCGATCGCCTGCCTACCGAACGGGAGCTGGCTCAGCGCTTCGAGACCAGTCGTGCATCTGTCCGTGAAGCGCTGCGCGCGCTGGAACCGGAGGGGCTGATCCGCGTCAAGAAGGGCGTGGTCGGCGGCATTTTCATTGCCGACGGCGATAATGGCCCTGTGGCGAGGTCCTTCGAGACTCTGCTTCATCTGCGCAAGGTGTCCATCCAGCAGATCGCCGAAGTGCGGCTCATGTTCGAACCCCAGGCTGCCCGCCTGGCTGCCCAGCGCGCCGACGCCGAGGACCTGCGAGCGATGGAGGAGGTTATCAAGCAGATGAGGGCAGCCCTGCGGAACAAGAGACTGCCCCGCATCTTCGACCTGAAGTTCCACTTATTGGTGGCACAAGCTGCTCGCAACCCAATCCTCGAGGTGCTGGCCGAATCCATGCTCGGCGTAGCCTCCAAGACCATTTCCGACCTCAAGCCCTCGCGGGATACTGTGCGTCACGTAGTGCGCTGCCACCGCGAGGTGTTCAATGCTATCTCCCGGCACGATCCCGAGGCCGCGTACACCACCATGCTGGAGCATATCGTGGATGTCCAGACCCGCCTCGCACGGCAAGCCACCGCCAAGTCCCGGCGAGCACGCTAGGAAGCCATCTGCTCGTAGTTTCGATCCGGACCGAATCCGATCGTTTGGCCATACGGTTCGGTCTCGTGCACCCACTGCATCCGCGTCGCACCGCATGTGCCTTCCTGCCCTGATCCCTTCCTGCCCGAGTACTCGAACTTGCACGCCTCCGGGAGGTGTTGTGTTGTTGTGTACGGCGTTTCTTGGCACGGACGAATACGACATTGCGCAGAAGCGCTAGAGAACTACTTCCTGCCTTCTCGCTTCGCATCCAGCGCCAAGGATAAAAATCAGTACAAGAGAAGAAAGCTGGCCTCTGCGGCCGGCTTTTTGATGCTAACTCAAACTTCAACCTGATCCTCGCCTTGCCCGCATTGAAAAGAGCTGTGCCCCGCAAAAAGTCCGTATGCACATGAAAAGGTGCAACTTTCCCAGACTGCCTTGATGTAACTGTCTCCCGGCCGCAGACTTGAACGTGTCATTTCACGGGTGAACATGCTCAGGATCGCGCAGCTGCTCCGATCGTTGCTTCTTATCCTTATTACTGTAGTCGCCCAGGGCATCCAGTTCCTGCGATTGGCACGTTCTTCCCGGACTGCCTTGAGTGCCGAGGTACTGTTCCTGCGCAAGCAACTGGTGTTCTACCAGGAACACGGAATTCCACCTCGCAAGCTCACCGCCGCGGCGCGCTTTTCTTTGGTGTGGTGGTCCCGATTCTTCAACTGGAGAGAGGCATTGATGATTGTCAAACCAGACACCCTCGTCGGCTGGCATCGCCAGGGATTCAAGCTGTGGTGGCGGTGCATGTCGCGGTTGGGACGACCTCGGATTTCGGACGATCTTCGCCGGTTGATTGTGCGCATGGTGGGGGAGAGTCCGACTTGGGGCGAGGAGCGGATAGCGGCGGAGCTGTCGGTGAAGCTCGGGATCCTGGTATCGCCCCGGACGGTGCGGGCGTACTGGCCGCGAAATGCTGATCCCAAGGACAGGAGGAGAACCTCCTCCCAGCACTGGAGAAGCTTCGTGCGGAATCACGCCCAGGCCATGATGGCCACTGATTTCTTGGTGGCGATCACGGCAGGGTTCCGGGTGCTGTATGTTTTGGTGGTCATGGAAATCGGCAGTCGCCGCATTCTGCACTGTAACGTCACGGCTCATCCGACAGCGGCCTGGACGATGCCGGCTTAGGTATGGATTTTCGATTTTAATAGAAATGCCTAGAACAGACGATAGGAACTGCTCCATCAATTGCCTCAATTGGAGTATTTCAGTTGCGCCGTCCGAGTAGAAAAGGGTCCTATTCTGCCTTCCGTAACAGGCAAATGGACCGCCATTTGCCCATTTTCGGCAATGACTACAATGTTTTGGTGACCTACTCGGCGAGCACAGAGTGCGGCAACTGTAAGGAAAAGGAAAGAGCGAGTCCGCTGGCTACTCTCGGTGTCAAAAATCAGATTGGGACTTGGGTTTCGTTGATCTGGCTGAAACGAGAAAAGTCTCTGGTGGCCCCTATCTCCAAAATGGTCTGGAACCGCCAAGATCAGACTTTTAACTGTGGAGTTGTTTAAGAGAAGGATCGGTCCGATGCCCTTGACCAAGCCGCTGCCGAGGTACCGCTGGATCCCCTCGGCGGTGGTCGGCGCCACCGTCTTAATGGTGGTCGCCTTGAATTGAATACAGGTTGCAACAGCGGCGCGATTGGCTAAACTAGCCGACGGCGCATTCAATAAGCGGGCTGTTTGGAACTCATATTGGAACGGAGATTCGAATTGAGTGCTGGCCAGGTTCCAAAACGGAATCACGTCGCACGAGTGCAGCGCCTCGCCCGCGAACGCGCAGACGCTCAAGCCCGCCGTATCCCCTGGCAACGCCTGCTCCATAGTCGCAACGAGTACATCGACTGGCAGGAGTTCTACCTATGGGTCCGCTCAGTTCTGGAGAGCGAAAACCGCATTCCGGACTGGCTGATAGAGATCCTGGACGAGCGCGTTCCGGGATTTGTCGAAAACGAAAAGAAACTGGCGCCGAAAGCGGCCAAGAACAGGCCGCTGCCTCTCCGCCTGGAAGACTGGATTGACGATCACATTTTCGGCTCTGCCAAGCAGGAAGGCTGGTTTAGCGCCATTACTTTTTACGCCATCCGGGAGCCGCGCTATCAAAGGGCCGAGGTCTGCTGGTCGGAATGTGTGGAGAGGTGGAAGAAAGCCAAGCCGGTTCGATATCCATCATTTGAAGAATGGAGGGACATGGCTGCACGGTGCGATGACACCGCGCATCGCGTGCCCGACCTGCAAAAGGCAAGTGGCTGTGTGAAGCTGGTTGCCCCCGAACGCTTGTTCGCGGCCGTTTCCCGTTACATCGATTGGGAAGCCTTCGCCTATTGGGTTCGACCCGGCCTAGAACTCGGATCTCGACTGCCACGGGAAGTCGCCCGTGAGCTCGGGCAGCGCTGCCCTGGGTTCCTGGAGGCGCAGGTCAGAGTGCGAGACTGGCAGCAGCTCATGTGCTGGATCGTTGACCAAAACTTCAAGGACGCAAGAAACGAAAGATGGCTCGACGCTATCCTCATCCACGCCCATAGCCACCCGCGGGCGATTCGCACGATGGAATACGCCGACCGCTGCGACGAAGTCTGGGGTTCATGGCTGCCCGATCCATACCCGTCGTTTGAGCAGTGGCGGAGCAATGCAGATTCCTACATCGAACCGGGGGGCGCTTTGCCGCAGGCCTTGGATTGGTAAACGCCTTGGCGCACGGCTTGATCTGCGGCAACCTTGCATGCCTTTGCGTGCCTGAAATACACATTGCCGGCTATCTTCCTTCCGCACTTGCAGGTTCTCACCTTGAACGCGTGTTTTTGAGCGCGCGGGATGACGGGGTCGCTCGATGCGGAGACTGACACCCCGTATTCTTCTGTAAGCCACTTTGCGGTGGCTGGGTCAATTAGCGCAATGTTGAATGCGGATCCGTGCTTCTTGCAGAACCCCTCGAAAGAACGGTCGGTGACAAACGTATCCATTACCTTCAACTGACCGGCCGAAATCCAGCTCTGCAGCTGCTCTAGGTTCACTCCGAGAAGATCTGCCGCTCGCTCCCAGGGGTACGCTTCGCGCTTCGTTGCGGTCGCTGCTGCGACCCTTTCAAGGGCCACTGGAGTGAGAGAGGTAGCATTTTCGTGGCAGAACTGCGCCAAGGAAGAGGTAGTAATACGCGGATCACGCACCCCCAGCATGCCCTTGCCGATGAAGTCCCTGAGCCGGTCCGGGCTCACTCGCAGCAGTTTCCTGAGGGCTCCCAATGACCAACCGTCGGTGACTTTCCCGCTCATGCCGAGCGCGCACAAGCGGAACCGCACGGCGCGAACAGAGCGACTCAGGCGCTGGGCGATCTTGTCTACTCGTTCATATCCCGCCAAGTTCAGCAACTTGTCATCGTCGGCCTCGGTCCACTGCCGAGCCACAGGCCGCCGGTTAGGACCGGTCTTTGACACCGATGTGACACGATCGCATTGACACACGCGGAGACTCCCAGCCCCAGGATTTTTTCGTAAATAGCGAATACGCTGCCAACAGTCTCCACGTGTGAACTCGGGAAACTCCCGCAAGACCTTGTTGATCGCGCGACGTTTCGACACCGACCCGATTCTGATTCCCTCGATCAGAAGTCGGTCGATCAACGCCAAGCGCTCAGACGCGATCTTTGCGCATCCATCCTTTCGTAACAGCGCATAGGACATCGCACACCTCTCACCCACTGAGCCCCAGCCGTGGCTAGACGGTACTGGATACCAATTCCTGGAGCACCCCACATTCGAAACTTGCCCTTATCTAGTAAAGGAACCGCGCCGAGAAAAAAGTAAGAAAGAAATCTTCCAATTCACGCTTCCACGGTTGTGTGGAACAATAAATCCCGGGTTCATGGGTTGACACCCTCTACGTGCCGATGGCACTCTGTCGGAACCCAGCTCTGCCCGCCATGGGCAGTATTTGTGAGGCATATCCCGATGCCTAGTAGTGACCCCGGGCCGGAATGGATCATCTCGAACTGTCTGCCGGCGACCCCGGCCGATAAAGCGAACCAAGAGGAACTCATAGACTCTGCCCGCCGCGTTTGGCCTCACGTTCATGCTCATGCCAATCGAGAACTGGGCAGGCAGCGAGACGATCCCGAGAATGTCACCTTAGCCGCTGAGATTTGGGAAGGAGTGCTGCAGTCGATTGCCAGGAGCCTGCATCGTCTGAGCACATCGTGTGCGGAAATCGCGAACATGGATTCATACTTGATCGGCGCATTTCGGCACCGCTTTAGTCGCGCGCGGCGTCGCCAGCTGAGGCGGGAGCAGACGCTGCAATTGGTTGCCTCGGCAAACGAGTTGGATGTTATTGCTGCAAAGCAGGGTTTTCGTGCATACGTAGATTTTGAGCGTCGCATTCTCGCAAAGGAAATCCTCGCTCTCATGGACGGCTGGCTGAGGAGGGTGTGGACCGCTCGGGAGTACGGTTATTCATGGAGGGAAATTGCTTCATTCTTAGCTAGTGGCGAGCAAAGAACTAAAATGAAGTTCAGGTACAAGCTGTCGATACTTCGTGATCGACTCTGAAAGTGAAGCGTTCCCCATCCACGTCTGAGGCCGTGGTGGTTGAGCTTCGTTTGTGGAAACGGAGAGAGCTATATCTGACAAACCGAGAACAGTTCAGCAAAAACGAGAAGCAAATACTTGAGGTTCTCTCCAAGGGATTGTCAACTGAGTTCCCGAATCCAAGTCGTGTAGGGTGCCCGGGCTATGAGACTCTCGAGGGGATCGCTTCGCACAAGGTCTCGCTCTCCGAAGCAGAAAAATGGTTAGACCACCTCGGCTCGTGCAGTCCCTGTTTTCTGGAATTCACAGCGATTCGCACCAAGCTCCGGAAACACAGGCGTCTCAGATGGGGGGGCG
Source organism: Terriglobales bacterium (assembly GCA_035272945.1). GTDB lineage: Bacteria > Acidobacteriota > Terriglobia > Terriglobales > Acidobacteriaceae > Gp1-AA122. Next base: position 59,293 of record DATEPX010000351.1, on the reverse strand, counting down.
GACTTGCAATCCTGGCTGTGGTGCTCGGTCTGTGGCTCAGTTTCCGTTCGCACCGCGCGGTCAATGAAACGGCGGTGCTCGATCTGCGGGCTTATTCAGTTCAGCGCGGCGAGCAGAACGCATCAGGTCAAACTCCGTTGCCGCTCGGACGCGGCACGAAGTACCTTGTTATCGATCTGCCGGTCGGGAGCAAGGAAGGCAGCTACGACCTTGCCTTTCTGAACGAGACCGGCAGTGAACTTTTGTATACCAGCGGGCTGGCACAGCTTCAGAATCATGTTGTGGTCCTTAGAGTTGAAGTGAATGTTGCAGGCGTGCCGCCCGGCTCCTACTTCCTTGCTTTGCGGCAACCGGGCCTGGAGTGGACGCGCTTTCCAGTTCGCTTGTTTTGACGAAACTATGGAGACGCCGTTCGCCAATAAGGAATAGGGGTTGGACACAATCGAATCTGACTCAACAGTTGCCTAAGACCGCACGACGAAAGCGTCCTCGTAGGTCCGATGAGCCAACCGCGCCGTACCCTCTCGGGTGATTGTGGTTTCTGAACCGGGGGTGCGCTTCCCCAGGCGGAGGGGCAAGCCCCGGCGAGAGACATCCGGGGCTTGCAATTCTCCTCTGAGCGTCGCAGTTGGCGCGACACGAGATTACAGAGTCTTCGCCGCTGCGACTGCTGTTTCAAGTTGCGTATCTCTTCCTTCTCTCAGGGCGTCTCGTGAGAGCTCAATGCAAAACTTTGGAACGATGCCGTTGTTCTCGAGCATCCGACCTTGCCAAGTGAGATAAGCAGCAACCGACAAGCCGAGAATGTATCCGTGGCCAACCTTGTATGCACTACCGCTCAGCAACCGGCCAGGTGTTTTCGTCCCAACAATGGTCGCCAGATTATTTTCCTCTGCGAACGCTGAAACCATTTCCCCAGCGCTCGCCGTGTGTTCGTTCACCAACAGCACAACTCGACCATGGAACTGGCGCTGGCCAAGTCCTTCGGTAACGACGAGGATGGATTTTTCAACGAATGCATATCTGGCCGCTAACCATAGGAGAGTCGCTTTGTGCGATGGAATCCGTCCAAAGCGGGTCAGTTCCTCCCGCCGATAGCCGCGCTCACGGCGTTTGCGCGTAAGGCTGTAGCCAACTTCGAGTTTTCCAGGTGTAAGATAGCTCATCAGGCGCAGCCCGCCGATTCCACCACCGGTGTTGCCGCGCAGATCCACGATGAGTCGGCTGCATCCGTCGAGTGCTGCGATACTACGGTCGATGTCCTTCGCTACATCGATGCCGATAGCGCCTGGGAACATCGCGACTCTCAGCAATCCAATTTCATCGCTCAGCCTTTCGGTGGTCACTGCCTGCGGGGCGGTAACCGGATGCCTTTGAGATTTCGGCATCGGCAGCTGAACCGTCACCTTCTGCTGTCCTCCATGCAGCTTTTCAATGAGCAAGTTCGCCGATTCGCCAACTGAAAACGTCAGATCGTCAGGCGGTCGAATTGCTCGTCCACCACAATCGAGCAGCAAGTCTCCGGGTCGTATGCCTGCCACATACGCGGGACCGCCTCGATGCACATCCTGGAACATCCAGTGCTCAGTTCCGTCTACCCCGATTCGCTGCAAAGTTGCATTTATCGCATGGCGCGCTGGGATGTTTCGCATGCCAGCATGTCGAAACCCGGTGTGGCTGGTCTTTAGCTCTGACAATAGGCGGTGGACTTCCTTTTCGAAAACTTCAGGCTGCGCACAAGCGAGGATCTGCTCCCTTCGGCTCTGAGCCAGCGCGTTCCAGTCCACCCCATTGAGGCCAGGATTGAAGTGCTTGGTCTGTACCAAACGGCAGACCTTGTCGAAAATCTTGCTGCGATCCTCAAGGTTTAGCATTATGGGCGCCTAAATGGAATCGGATTGAGGGTCTCTCCCACGCAGATGAAAGCGGCCCAATAATATGGGCTCAACTGGTCGCCGAATTTGGCGAGCAAATTCAGTTTTGCATTGCGAAGGGCCAGACTCGTCGGTTCTCCCCGCGCGAGTCGCTCGTAGAAGTCCTCCATGAGCGCGCTTGTCGACGCATCGTCAATGTTCCAAAGGCTTGCAACGACCGATTTCGAGCCCGCAACCAGAAACGCTTCGACCAGATTGCTAACTCCTTCCTGCCCCTGCAATTTCCCCACACCACTATCGCAAGCGGAAAGCGTCGTCAGTTCCGCATTCAGTCGCAACCGTATGATCTCACGAACCTGCAGCAGTCCGTCATCGCCAGATTTCGGGTCCGCGCCCAGTACGAGGGCTGATCGCTCAGGATACTGCGTATCCGCGAAACCATGCACAGCGAGGTGCAAAATACGAAACTGATCCAGCGGTTCTTTCTTGAATGCGGTCTCGGTGGCATTCGTATCTAGTAGGAGAACGGCATCTGGTCCGGCGACTTTACCGATTTCCTGGACTTCCTCTCGGGTTTGCGGTAGATCGTGAAGCGCTATTCCTGACAGATCTGCGATGCCACGCTCGATTCTTCCGCGGAACGTGGCTGCTGGTGGCACTTTCCTGCCGACACCTCCCTGGTTGTCATATGCGACATCGCCAACTGCTAACAGCGGCCGAGGCGCTGGTGCCAACTCCTGTGCGCGACGAAGGGAGTCGAGGATTGTGGCTGAAGGTATGTAGCTAATGACCCGTGACGCCAACAGAAAACGGCCACGCTCGTCACGGAGCGACTCAAATGGCACTAGGTTCAACATGCCATCAGGTGCAACGACTAGCCGCGTCTTGGTAGCAGCCTCTGGAACGGGCTTAACAAGATACTCCCAGAGCCGCTTCGATTGTTCGATGGCCTTTCCCTTTGCACGGATCTCGCCGAGGTACTCCTGAATCAGTGATTCAATCTGCTTAACGCCTGCCGGTAATATCTGTACACGTGCGCTGTTACGCGTTATTGCTATGCAGAAGGAGTTCGGGTCATCAAGCACGTACTCAAGAAGAATTTCGTTCGCGGCTAGGTCCTCGCGTACCTTTTTAAGTGGTGCGGGCCGAGCCGGCAATCGCTTGTCAGGAGCATTAGTCCACGCAAATCCAAGCCGACGCTCTATTTCGACCAGCTTGTCAAGTAGTTGTTGACGTTCGCCGCTGTCACTCGTTTGCATCAGTTGAAGCTGTAAACTCGCAACTTCGCTCTCGAGGGCGGCCGTTTGCTCTGGCTGCGATGCCTGAATGGCCCTTCGATCTTCGAGCGCCCAAGTCAGCGTCCGCCCACGTACACGTTCAAGGACATTGAAGGCATCGGGAACGTCTCCGGATTTGTTGAGAAGCTCGAAATGGTGCAGATATGTTTCGCTCATTGAGCCGACGACCGAACTATTCCAATAAGGCTCAGCGACGCTTATCAGCATGCCTTCGATCACATCTTCTGCTAGGGTGTATAGGGCACTGGCTTCACTCACGTGACCGCGCCGCGCTTTTAGATCTGCGAGAATGGTCATATTTCGCGGAACATAGTAGCGATCCCCGACACGCTTACTCGCGGCCAAACCCTGAGTTGCGCGGGCGTCTGCAGTTACGAGATCGTCGGTATCGCGATATAGCCTCGCCAATTCAAACATGGCATCGGCCTCCATGCGGAAAAACTGCGCGTCCGTTGCGAATTGTCCGGCGTGCTCCAAATACTCAATCGCTCGGTGGATGTCTCCAGTTCGGGCAGCCAATCTCCCCAGGAGGATCAAGAGTTGCGCCTCGTGAGCTTTCTTTTGCTGCGACCGGGCTTTCGTCAGAGCGTCCTCGAGCACTTTTCGGGCCTCGTCCTGCTTGCCAAGAGCGACCAAGGCTTGGCCTTTCCCTTCATACGCGATGAACGGAAGTCCAGAGTCTTTTTCGCTCTCGGCGAGCTTGATAGCCCTGTCAAAGAACTTCAGAGCTTCGGCGTGACGGTTCACTTCCTCGAAGCCATTACCAATCAGTTCGAGAAACCTGATCTGACCGCCTGTGTCCCCGTTGGTCATCGTGGACAGCAGCGCGCTTCCCAGAAGGCGCGCGGCTCGACCTGGATTCCCTTCGAGGAATGCTATAAGACCCAGTTCACCGGATGCTCGAGTGACCCACGCGGTCTGGCCGAGATCCTTTGCGATGTTCTGAGCTTCTAACCAGTCACGTTTGGCCGCCCGATAATCGATCTCTATATCGGTGTAACCCTTCGCGATGAGGCACCAGAGCCGGAGCGACCTATCTCGTTCCATCATCGGCTTGTGCAGTTCTTGTTCGAGAAATCGGGAAAGCTCGACAAATGACATGGTCTCGGCTTGCGATCTCAAATGTCCAACCCTTGCGTGAATCTCATTTCGAGCATCCCCCCTTTCGGAAAACAGTTGCTCTGCTCTCCCATACAGCGGGGCAGCCCGAGGTCCATTGTTGAGCCAATAGAAATGGTCAGCCTTGGCGATCAAAGCTTCTGGGTCATCCTCTAGGCTTCTATCAGTGTTCGAACCGTTATTGATGCCGGGCGGATCGTGGTCCACTCTCGCTCGATGCAGCCAGATGGACGCCCCATAGGCGAGAAACAGCAAAGCTGGAAGTGAAAAGGCCACAACAATCCGCATGCGCATAGAAACCAGGCGGAGAAAGGACGACAAGCACATCGGAGCACAGGTCAAAGCTCATAGGACGAAGAGGCGGACAGTACGCGAATTGTATCAACAAAATGTATTAAGAATTGTGGGATTGCGGCTTTCGTTCCGGACTCGAACAACCCGAACAACCAGCCAGCGGGTTCAGTCCCTTTTCGAAATCAACAAATGTATCGCGTCCCCAGATTCCCTGCTTGAGTTCCTCTCGTGTGAACAAGTGCCCCGGTAGTATAGGACCACTTGGCGGGATTGCAAAAACAGGGCCCGTCGAACCGCAACCGTCAGGTCTCCACCAAAGCAACTTCTTTGCGACCGGTGGGTTCAACCCGGTACTATGCATCCGGCAGATCCGTGCGGTCCTCGATGACAACGCCGGCCCTAGCGATCTTTCTCGGCATCTTACGGCGACACGTTCCCGGCGAACCAGCCGAGTCAGTACAGCATTAGTCTCGGTTACTTGCCGACGTAGCTGATTCGCCAGATGGAGTTGGAGCCGTCGTCCGTGACCAGCAGCGAACCATCGGGCGCGACAGCAACACCCACCGGGCGTCCCCAAACCCGAGTGTTGTCGATGACGAAACCGGTCATGAAGTCTTCATATTCGCCGGTGGCATGGCCGGTCTGATGCAGCGGCACGCGAATCAATTCGTAGCCAACGCGAACGGATCGATTCCAGGAGCCATGCTCGGAGGCGAAAATATCCCCCTGGTATTCGGCCGGGAACTGCTTGCCATCATAAAACGTGATTTCAAGCGATGCATTGTGCGGGTTAAGGATCACGTCGGGCGTGATCACCTTGTCCTTGAGTTCCGGGTGTTTGCCCTGATGCCGTGGGTCCTGATGCCCTCCCATATACCACCACGGCCATCCGTAAAAGCCGCCATCCTCCACATGTGTGATGTAGTCGGGAACCAGATTATCTCCCAAACCATCACGCTCGTTCGTGGAACACCACAATTCACCGGTCTTCGGATCCACAGCCAGTCCTACCGGATTTCTGATTCCGGACGCGTAAATCCACATCCCTGAGCCATCCGGATTGAATTGGAGGATATCGGCAGTATTTTTCTCGGCGGGGGTTGTGTCTGGATCGTCCACGTTCGAGGCTGCGCCCACCGAAACAAACATCCTTTTTCCATCCAGCGAGAATTGAATATCACGCGTCCAGTGATATTCGCTACCTGGCAGGTCGGCGATGTGTTCCGCCGGACCCCGTGGCTTTAAGTCGCCGTTTTGATACGGGTAACGCACGACGGAGTGCATGCTCCCGATGTAAACCCACTGAGGATTCGGGCCTGGAGGATAAAAGTTAATGCCAAAGGGCAACTTCAAGTCGCTGACAAAAGTCGCCATCTGCTCTGGTTTGCCCTGGGTGGTGAGGCCTCGGAATACCTTGATGTCACCAGTCTTCTCGGCAACGAAGAAATCGCCGTTGGGAGCCGTGCGAATCAAGCGTGGTTCGCTGAGTCCGGCGGCATACTGCTCCACTTTGAAGCCGGGTGGCACCCGCGGCCATGCGTTTTCGGGGCGCGCGACCACCTTGGGTCCGTTACCCGCGGAAGGCGTCGCCAGGGGAGATGGCAAGTCTTTTAGAGTGATCTTGCGGGACTTGCCGGGCTTTTCAAAACGAAAGTCGGTGAACGGCTCTTTGGGAGGCGGTATGTTCAGGTTCGCGGCACTACCCCGATCTCCGGCGGCTGATCCACTCGGAGCGAGCCCCCTCGCTCGGGTAAGTGCCTTTACATAACTGACGATCTGCCACCGTTGCTTCTTGGGTAAAGAAGCCCAAGAGGGCATACCGTCTTTTACATCGCCCTTGGTGATAAACCAGAAGAGTTCGCCATCCGTGGCAGACTGCTCTTGGCTTTTGACCAGAGGGGGAATATTGCCCGATCCCTCGCCATTCTCCCCATGGCAGCGCGCACAACGACGATGGTATAGGGCTCTGGCGGATTTCACGTCGAAGGGTTGGTCCGCGTAGGGATTTTTCATTTTCTTGGCGGAGGGCGGGGCGCCGTGGAAATCCGCACCCTGACCGAGCAGTGAAGAAATCAGGAGAAAAGTAGTAACCGCCAATGGTTTGAGTGCCACTTCAAAGGGGACTGCGCCGGCTTTCAAAGTTCTCCTCCACCTGTGCTCTGGGAAAGATTCAAGATTAGTAGCCCTTGACTTTAACTACGAAGTAGTTGAATTCGTGCGAGCCCTCAAGCAAAAGTTGATGCGGCACGCGCGTCGGTATACGGACGACATCTCCGGCAGAGAGTTTTCGCCGCGCGCCGCCTTGGATGGTTCCGTTGCGTTTCTCGTGCGGCGCGACGGTTTCTCCACCCACCAGGATGCCACCCAGGACGAGCGTAGCCGATCCCGATTGCACGAAGAAAACATCCACCTGAGTCTCGTGCCGCTCGACTTGGCCATCCGATTCCCGATGAACCAGCAAGAAATTTTCATTTGGATAATCGGAGAGCTGACGAACAGCGAAGTGGTGCGGATCGGTCGCGGCCTCTCCGCCGAGCGACTGGCCAAGTTGTCGCAAAGATGTTGCTGTCCACTGCTCGAAGCCGGCCGGCATTCTTTCCTGCGCCGTCATGGACAGGAGAGGAACCACAAGCCAAGACACCAGCCGGAGCTTCTTCATGCTGCCCTCAGGATTCATCTTCGAGAAACAACCGAATAACCACGTGAGTCCTGCCCGCCTCCTGGCGGGAATTATTTTCCGCCGGCGTTGCTGCCGCTGTCGAACACACTTTCCCAGGTTCTTATGTGCAGATCCATAGCCGATTGAAACGGGACCGTGAGCTTCCGTAATTGAGGATCGTAATGATAGTCCGCTCCTTGTCGCAATGCGACTCCATTTCTGGTCACGCCCCCTGCATTGGTGCAATAGACTTCCACTACACCGTTCACGCCCAAATCGCCAAAGTGAATTCGTAATTCGCCCCCTTCTGAGGCAACGCTGATCTTCTGTACGCTGCTGCCTGTGAAATAGTCGAATTGACTGGGCAGCTTACTTGCGGGGAATATTTCGATGTGCAGTTTCGGAGCCCAGTTGGTTTGCCAGTTGTTGTTGAGCTTAACGATGTCGCCCCGTGGGATGATGGCTCCTTCACGAACAAACAGAGGAATGATGTCTAGCGGGGCGCCAGCCGTAATCGTATCTTCGCCTGAGTAGACCGTACGCTTGTCGTTGTAGTTCATCCACCTCCCGGCAGGCAGATAGACGGTTCTATCTACAGTCTTCGGCTCAGTCACTGGAGCTACAAGAAGATCATTGCCGTAAACGTACTCATCCCACATGTCAGCGAGTTTGTCGTCATGCGGAAAAGCAAACACCAGAGCCCGCATGACCGGCATGCCGGTCTGCGTGGCTTGGTACACAAAGGATCGCGTGTACGGGATCAAATCGTAGTGCTCTGAGGCATACACTCTCGCAATCCCGACCAGTTCATGGTCGTAGTCGTCCCACAGCGTCCGTTTGGGGCCGAGGATTACTTCCATCATCGGAGTGAAGGCACTAAATTCCAGCCAGCGAGCGAGCAACTCTTTGTCTCTCTCCGCGGGTGCAAAATAGCCGCCGGTATCGGAACCCCACGTGGGAAAGTTCATAGCCCCGGCGCGAAGACCATTCTTAATGGAGACCTGCAGCCCGGAAAAGCTTGACCAGGTGTCGCCATTCCAAACGGCAGTATATTTGCGGCCAGTGTCGTTGACGTTGCGCGAGAAGGTGAAGTAATCGCCGCCATAGGTTGCGCTCAGACCTTCAGCCGCCAACTTGGGAAAGAGAACTGCGTTTTCGTTCTGGAACGAATCCGGCATTTCATTCTCCTCGCCACGATCAATCTTGTACCCCTTGATGCCGAGGCGAACGTAGGCGTTCAGGTTATCTGTGAACCACTTGTAGATCTCGGGTCGACGAATATCGGCAGCCGGCCATTTTAAAGGGAACAGGTAGCCTTTGGCGGAACCTTCCTGAAACAGCCGGCTGGAACACCGGTTCGCAATCCACAGAAGAAGATTCATGCCCCTCGCGTTCAGATCACGAACCATTTTTGAGGGATCGGGAAAAGATGAGTCAAAATCCATGTTTCCCCAACCCAGGTCTCCCGATCCAAAAGGCCTGTCCAGCCAAATTGCGCCCGCCGGTATGCGCAACGCACGCAACCGGTCGGCATCTTGAATGACTTTTGCTTGTGAGTTCGCGGCCCCGCGCAAGTCATCGTGCTCATCGTCTCTCCACCAGATGCTGCCAAACGCCCATGTCGGCGGCATGAAGGCCGGGCCTGCGATTTCGTTATACAGCCTCAGAATCTCGCTGTACGAAGGTCCGTAGAGGATGTCATATTTAAGTTTGGAATCTCGGAAGGAAAAACCAGTCTTGCCCGCCTGAGCGATTGCGTAGTGTCCTTGCGCGACCGTCTCAACATACAGGCCATACTTCTTCGATGTCATATAGAAAGGCGCGCGTGCACTCGCATGGTGAACGTCGCGCTGATTTCCCAGACCAAGAAATTCTCGATCTGCCCCCCGGTTATCAATGTTTCCCCCGAACGGATACTCCCAGATGCCGTAATAGTGCTCACCTTGGTCGCTGAACTCCTCGGAAATCTCGTCCGGCGCTCCGTTTTGATAAGTGATGATCGCTTGCAACACTTGGGGCTTTACAAATCTGAAGCTCACCTGGGCTCGGTCGAGGGTTCCGGCAGGCGGGGAATATCTGCCTGCGAGTTCCAGCAGAAGCGTGGCCCGCAGAGTGCCGACGGTCTTGATAACGTCACTTGCGTCTGTCACCCGATAAAGTTCTGCCCCAAGAGTCAACGCTGTGCCGCTCTGCGAAATCAATATCTCGCCGGTGGATCGTTCCAATACTCGATAAGAGTATGGATTCGTGCTCACTTCCAGACGCAATGCGGAGGACTCCAGAGTCTCCACCGCCCTGCATATGTCAGAGCCTGTCATGGTGATTGCGAGCACTAGCACTGACCGCACCAAATACCTGAAAGTTTTTCCCATGAGCCACTCACACGCAACAGAAAGGTATCGCAATTTGGTATTCAGTAAACACATCAGTGTTTCGCCGGCCCGGAAATACTCCTCCGACTGGGGCATCTGGGTATCGTAACGGCAGAAGACAACACCGGCGCTGGTTTTTGGTAAAGTGAGCCATGGCCGCGAACAATAGGCAGCAACGCGCAAAGTGTCAAACCGGAAATATTCAAGAAAAGGTTTAAGAACACTAAAGGAACTGTGGGACGTTCAACTGCGGCCGGCAGGCGGCGTTCGTGTATCACTTGCCTCTGCCAATCTCATTTGTGAAAGGGCAAATGGATATCCATCAGCTTAGGCTGTTCCTCGCCGTTATGGAGTCGTCCAGCATGACGAGGGCAGCCGAGAAAGTTCATCTGTCGCCCGGCGCCGTCAGCCTCCAACTCCACAACCTTGCCGACGAACTCCACACGGAACTGTTTGTGCGCTCGGGAAAGCGACTGATTCCGACTCCGGCTGCATCACGCCTCGCCGGTCACGTCAAGGACTTGGTCAAGCGCATGGAACAAATCCAGCAGGAGTTTGAAAGCGACCTTTCCAAAGATGTGCGGCCATTTCATTTTGCTACCGGTGTTACCACTCTGATTTACCAGCTTGGCCGCCCGCTCAGGCAGCTGCGAAAGCAGTATTCCAACGCGCAGATCCGGGTGACCGTCGGCGTGACGGAGGAAATTGTCTCCGGTTTGCACGACCGGCGCTTCGATTTGGGCCTGATCTCGTTGCCAGTTCGCGAAGAGAATCTCACTATTTTGCCTCTGTTTGAAGAGGAACTGCTCGTGCTGCGTCCATCAGCAAAGAGTGTGGGAGGCAGCCACGTCGGAGTGATGAGGGCTCCCGAACTCGCTCGCGCTCCTTTCCTCCTCTATCCCAAACGCAGCAACATGCGTCAGGTGATTGACAAGTTTTTTGAAGACATCAATGTGACACCACGGGTGGTCATGGAAGCAGCCGATACGGAAGCGATCAAGAGTTTGGTGGAGTCGGGGTTCGGCTACTCCATACTTCCGGAACACGCCTTGCGGAAGCGGAACCGGTTTTTCCAGACTTTTCGAGTGGAGGGTCGTCGCCTGAGCAGGACCTTGGCACTGGCTATGGCGCGCACGGAGTATCCTCGCAGGCTGACTCTATCGATTGCCGAGTCTCTCCAGAAGCTTCTGGCGGGGCAGGAGCATTCTTAGCGGCATCAGTGGGCAGCAGAGGTTGCCAGGCGTGTACTTGTCCACTTTTCGAAATTTGAACGAAACAGGCGGTTGACGTCGCGCTGGATAGACTGGCGAGTGATGCCGCGCCCATCGCGGGCAACCCGTTGGTAGGCCGCCGCCAGGACAGGCGCCAGAGTGGCGCGCGTGTTTCGCCATTTATAAATGACTTGCTCAAGCACTCGCGCATCGGAATGTTGCGGGATGAAGCTGGTGCCCAGCATTTCTATTCGCTCTCGAGTGATTTCCTCCACAATGGAAGGATTATTCAGGAACCACCAGCACCCGAACGGCATAAGGTTATTGAACTTGCGCGCGTAGACGCAGAGTTCGTGCTGGTTTTCACGGCTAAGCACGCTCGCCAAGAACCGATTCTGAGGAAAATTGCGGCATAGGCTTTCCACAGAACGGAGATTCGCCTTACCCACTGCATCGCCGCCCAGGCGAATTCTGGGATTGACCTGGTAGCGCACCCCGATCATGAGGGAGAGCGGCAGGTTGAATTCGCGGCAAGAAGGGAGGACTGCCTGGCTTAGAATTCTGCTGCGGACCGTCTCCTCGGGAAATTGGAAGCTGTCGGGCAGCGAAACCGCCATGTACACGGGGCGCATGCGTTGGTGCCAGTCGGACAGGAAGCGCCGGATCCCACCCACTGTCCTTCCCGACGCTTCCGCCTCAACGGGGTAGCCCTGCTCAGCCAATATCTGCCAATGTGCGGGCCAGTCACGGACAATCCTGTCCAGGCGCAGCACGGCTTCAAATTTCGGGTGAGCCTGGTAACCGTTCATCCAGATCCGCTGTTCATCGAGATCCAAGGGATCATTGGTCATCACAGCCGTGCTCACTCCTGCCATCTGCAACACTCTTCTAATGTGTGCATCGATGTTCTGAGTACGGAAAAACGAGCGCGCCTCCTCCAGATCACCCGACTCAGTGGGCAAGTCGAACGCTTGGAGAACAGCCATGACGCCCCGCGTGGCTTCCGAAATTGGGCTGTTTTCAACGAACAGCGCTCGCCAGATTGCGTCCGCCCTCTCTCGCTTGGAAAGTTCCCAATAACGCTCGGGCGACATATCGGACGAGCGGAAGAATTCCGCCTCCAGGTAGTGGTAGGTCAGAAGCTCGTCAATTCCCCACAACCCCAGATTGCCGAACGCAGGGGCGAACAGGTGAGTATGGATGTCGATGAATTCCGTTGAGCTCAGAACGTCTTCGACGGCAGGTTGGATCTGATCGACGGGGAGCACATCCGGATTACAGATGCCGTCACCAGAACCTGTATTTACGATCGATCTGGTTTCCATTCCTATGCCCGCATCGGAAGCTCGGCAGAGCCGCGATTCAAGGCCGGAAAGCGCCAGCCATGACCTCGAGTGCCAAGCTCGCTCCTGTTAACCAGAAGAAACCTGCGGCAGTGTCGCGCAATATAGGAGTCAGCTGCAGGCTTGTCAAATCAAGAGTGATAAACGATTGCTTTAAAAAGACTCAACATGCTGGTTACGCTCACACTTTATAATCTCGGCGCTCAAGGCTGTCTCTGGAGAACTGTTGAATGGGTCATCCTGTCCTTGATCTCACAAACAAAACTGCCGTTGTGATCGGAGGAACCAGCGGCATCGGCCTGGCGTTGACTAAAGCCCTGGCCCAGGCTGGCGCCAATGTAATTCCTTCGGGTCGTCGCGCCGAACTCGTCCGCAGCGCGGCGTCAGAGGTGGAAGCCCTTGACCGCCGATCTCTCGCTCAGGTTTGTGATGTCACTGACAGCGCCAGTCTCGATCAGCTCTTGCAGTCAGTCTGCAGTAAGTTCGGGAGTGTCCAGATTCTCGTGAACTGTGCCGGCCGGACCAAACGGATGCCCACGCTCGAATTCCCGGAATCAGAATGGGCGGGAATTCTGGACACCAATTTGAACGGAACCATGCGTGCCTGTCGCGTCTTCGGCCGGCACATGATCGAACGGCACTATGGACGCATCATTAACATCGCATCGCTTGGGTCCTTGCTCGGCCTTTATGAAGTTGCTGCCTACTGTGCAAGTAAGGCTGGCGTAGCCGGGTTTACCAGAGCTCTTGCGGTCGAGTGGGCCAAGTGTGGCGTTTGTGTCAATGCGATTCTTCCCGGCGTCTTGCGCACCGATCTGAACGCTGAATTGCTGGATGGAAAGGAACGCGGGCGCGAGTTCCTGCTGCGCACCCCGATGCACCGATTCGGACAGCTCGACGAGCTTGCCGGGGCCGCGGTTTTTCTCGCGTCCGATGCCGCCAGTTTTGTAACCGGACACTTATTGGCCGTGGATGGAGGCTTGCTGGCGAGCGGCGTCAACCAGTAAGAGTCGGCAGACCTTTTGACGAGACTCTGCAGGCTGGCGTTCGCCCACCCCAACCAAAATGTTAAGGTTCTTACGATTCTTCGCCTGGCAGAGCTGCCCGTCGCGGTAACAGATCGCGCCCCAATCGTTCAAGTAGCGTTTGCATAAGGTAGTCGCGTCCGCGAGAACCGACACTCTTTGACCGAAAACGCTGCGGACACTATCGAGTAGCGACAGAGCCTCTCTGCGAGACTGATGCGCCGTTATTTAAGCTGCCTGAATTCGGAGTTCAACTTTTATAGGTTCAACTTTTATAGGTTGACACCTTACAAAAAACCTACTTACTCTCGTATGTCCAGGGGGCGGGCAGCTTCGACTCTGGTGGGCTCACTTTTTCCGGTAAATCGCTTGCGCATCGCAATCCATTTCAGGAGGCACGGAATGCAATGAATGTTTATCGAGGTGTTCTAATTGCGGCTTTGCTAACATTTCTTCAGGGATCATGCAGCACCGCGCCAGCGCAGACCAAGGCTGCTCAGTCAGCCAGACAGCTGGCCCCGACGCCGCCGATGGGTTGGAACAGTTGGAATAAGTTCGGCTGCGATGTAAGCGAGCAACTCATCCGGGAGACGGCAGATGCCATGGTCAGCAGCGGCATGCAGGCGGCGGGCTATCAGTACGTGAACATCGATGACTGTTGGCAGGTGAGCCGCGCCTCCGACGGCACTATCGTCGCCGATCCCGCCAGGTTTCCTTCTGGCATCAAAGCCCTCGCCGACTACGTACACAGCAAAGGCCTGAAGCTAGGTGTCTACACCGACGCCGGCCGGCTCACCTGCCAGAAGCGCCCGGGTAGTTTCGATCACGAACTCCAGGACGCGAAGACCTATGCCGCGTGGGGAGTGGACTACGTCAAGGTAGATTGGTGCTATTCCGAGGGGCTTGATCCCGAAGTACAGTATGCGAAATTTCGCGATGCGCTCGCGCAGGCGGGACGGCCCATCGTGTTCAGCATTTGTGATTGGGGAGTCAAGGCGCCTTGGAAGTGGGGACCGGCGACGGGCAATCTTTGGCGCACGACTGGCGATATCAGCGACCACTACGACCGCATGTCGGTAATCGGATTTTCCCAGAACGGCCTGGAGAAATTTGCTGGCCCCGGACACTGGAATGATCCCGATATGCTCGAGGTGGGCAATGGCGGCATGGAGCCTGACGAGTACCGCACTCACATGGCGCTTTGGGTCCTGCTGGCCGCTCCGCTTCTGGCGGGCAATGACCTGAGGAGCATGACTGCCGAGACCAAGGAACTCCTCATGAATCGAGAGGTCATCGCCGTGGATCAGGACCCGAAAGGCGTTCAGGGGCACCGGATGTGGGACGAAGGTCCGCTGGAAATCTGGGTGAAGCCGCTGGCCGATCAGAGCCAGGCTGTCGGCCTGTTCAATCGAGGCGAATCAGCGCTCAGCATCACTCTCAACTTGAGAGCGCTCGGCATGAGCGGCCCGGCAAAGCTGCGTGATCTCTGGGAACATAAAGATCTTGGCCCGGTGCAGGACTCGTACACGGCTGAAGTACCGAAACATGGTGTGATGATGTTAAGGGTATCGCAATAATCCTGGCATCAGGCGACACCTCTGGTGGGGTCGAGCGCCAGCAATGCCAGTCCTTCTGGAGCCCTATGATGGTGATCTGGGACCGACTGGAGTTGATAAAACGAACACTGGTTGCCTGCTCGCCGAACGCCTCGGTTGGGAATTCGCTGGATCTAGGCGTATTCGCTATTTAAAACGCGTGCCAGACTGCTGATACTTCGCCTGGGCGAGGTTTTAAAGTGCAGCCAGGCGGCAGTGCTGTCTCCGTTGACCCGATGGTGCAGTTGTTGTGTTTACGCAGCTGCGTGGTCGGTATTGTGCAGACCGCGCACCACTCTTCATCTTCTAATAATGATTTTGTTCGCTAAGCCGGAGCGGTGATAACCAAGGAGGGACGCTTCATGCTGGTTGACGATGGCACCATGCCGGCCCGCGGCTTCTCTGTGCGCCACGTGAAGAACATCGAGTTGCGAGATGTTGAACTTAGAGGCGAGAACGAGGATTTTCGCCCGGCATCCCGTACTGGAAGACGTGGTCGGGCCGAATCCACTCACCTCAAGCTGCCCCGCGCCGCAAACGTCCTCGCACTCGCACTCGGCAAGGTGAAGGATTTCAGTATTGTCCAGACCAAGGCGGTTCCGGATACGAATATAGAGAATAGGCAACAAACCACTTTGTAATGCCAGACTCTCCGTGCACCGGCGTCGACTCGTTAGAGACTGCGTGAGACCGTGGCCGTCGAAACTCCGCTTTTCATCGTATAGTTTTGCTGAACAGACGGTTTAGAACCTCCACGTTGACATTCCTCAGCCCTTTTCCTAACATGCGTCCCCTCGCGCCGTTAGCATCCCCCGATCTTTACGAAATGGAAGTCAGTGTTTGCACCTGGTCCAGAGCTTACCTGCGGAGGAAAACCATGGTTGCTAAATTGGTACGCTCGCTCACTTGGATTTTCAGCTGCGTTCCGGCTGTCTGTTTGGTGCTCTCCGCCCTCACCATTTCGGCGCACGCACAGGGCTTGATTGCCTCGCTGGGCGGTACGGTGACAGATCAGTCCGGAGCCGCCGTAGTCGGTGCCCAGCTTACTCTGACCAATGCGGCAACCGGGTTCGAAGCCAAGGCTGGCAGCAACGACAGGGGCGAGTATAGCTTTCGCAGCTTGACCCCCGGCACCTACAACTTGAAAGTGGCGAAGACTGGTTTTCAGAGCTATGAACAAACCGGTATTGTCCTAACCATCAATCAATCTGCTCGCGCCGACGCCGTGCTTAAGGTGGGCATGACTGCCGAAACGGTTTCGGTGCAGGGCGAGAATACTCTCATTAACTTCGACACCGGGACTCTGCAGGCAGGCGCCGACCCCGAAACCGTCAAAGATCTGCCGCTTATCGTCGAGGGCAAACCGCGTTCTTCGGCTGCATTGGCCGTGCTGCTCCCGGGCATCTCTACTGGCGGTTCCAATCAGGCGTTCCAGGCCCGCATCAACGGTGGACAGGAATCAGGCGACGAGGCTCTCCTGGATGGTGCCACCATGCAGGAAGGTTTCATGAGCCAGAGCGGTATGGTATCGATCCATCAGGATTTCCAGATGTCACCGGATATGATCCAGGAAGTCAAGGTCCTCACCTCGAGCTACGACGCGCAGTATGGATCCTCCACTTCTGGGCAGATTACGATGGTGAGCAAGTCTGGCACTAATGCGTATCACGGCGCAGTCTTCGAGTACGGGCGTAACGCGTGGTTGAACGCCAAACAATGGGGCTCGGCAAAGCGTTCCCCCGACAACGAACACAACTTCGGTGCCAACTTTGGGGGTCCCGTCAAGATTCCATGGTCCTACCACGGAACCTCGAAGCACAAATCTTTCTTCTATTTCAACTGGGAGTCTTATCACCAAGCCGGCGGCTCTACCACGCCCACGCTTACAATTCCGTCGCTCCTCGAGCGACAAGGCAACTTCACGGACTGGGGGCAAACCATTTACGTTCCAGCTCAGATTACGGCCGCTTGTCAGGCTACCGGAGTAGTACCGGGACAATCGTTTCCCGGCAACATCATTCCCCAGGGTTGTATCAGCCCCATAGCCGCGGCTTATATGGCCGTGTTGCCTACGCCAACCAACAATCAGCCAACTAACAATTACACCCTGTCCAAACCAGTGCCGGACACGCTAACCAGTAACTCCAATGTGTACATGTTGCGCCTGGACCACAACTACGGCGACAAGGATCATCTCTACTTTTTCTGGTGGCGCCAGTTCACAGGTTTCAACACTGCTACTGAACTTCCCACAGCAATCGCGACCGAATCGCCCACCAGGCCGCAGAATTCTCCCATTGCCCGCTTCAATTGGGAGCATACGTTTTCCTCAACACTGACAAACCATGCCACCTTTGGATACCTAAACCGAAACGAGGGTTACGGCTCGGAGAACCTGGCCTTTGTAGGTAAACTCCCGCAGGTGCCCAACGCGGCTGGAACGAAAGCGCTCCCGGCGTTCACGTTCTCCGACGGTTTCAATCAGATCTCCAACAGCAACGGACCTCCGAACACGAACATCACTGTTCGTCCAACCTGGGTATTCAATGACATCGCGAACAAGCTCTATGGCCACCACACGATCACCTTCGGGGGGGAATGGAGGTCGGTACAGGGCAATATTCACCAGTCAAACAACCAATCCGGCACGTATAGCTTTGACCGAAGCGTGACCAGCCTCTCGGGCGCTGGTGGAAGTCCGGTCGCGGCCTTCCTGCTTGGAGCAGTCAGCGGCGGCTCGGTGGATCGTCGAACCGTAAGCTCGTGGTATCCACGTCAAACGGTTTGGGCACTTCACGTAAACGACTCTTGGAAAATCACGACAAAGCTGACGTTTAATTACGGGCTACGCTGGGATTACTACACGCCTTCTCGGGAAAAATATAACCACTTCTCATTTATTGACCTGGTGGGAGCCAATCCCGGTGCCGCAGGCCGGCCCGGGCGACTGGCCTTTGCTGGCAACAGCTATGGCGACGCCAGTTACGGCGCGGACTATCCGGAGAAGCCTTGGTACAAGGGGTTCGCGCCGCGGCTTGGCGTGGCCTATGCCGTCGACCCGAAGACAGTGGTGCGTGCCGGATACGGGGTCTTCTTTGCACAAGCCTTTTACCCCGGCTGGGGCGGTGGAATGTCGCTAGACGGGTTTAACCTGCACCAAACTTTCGGAACCAGCGTGAGCGGTGCCTCGGTGATCCCCGCCTTTTATCTGGATAATGGGGTCCCAGCCTTCACGCCGCCGCCGTTCATTTCCTCGAGTTTCGACAATGGGCAGAATCCTTCGCAAGCCAACGGCAACGGCTCGGCCTATCGTCCGGTGGATGCTAACCGCCGGCCATATTCCAGCCAATGGAACCTCACCATCGAGCGGGAACTGCCGGCAGATATTTTCTTGAGCGTCGCTTACGTGGGCAATAAGGGTACCCGCTTGACCTCAAGCCTCGAGCCGGTCAACGTCCTGAATCCCTTTGCTGCGAATATCCGAGCTCTGGAAGCTCCGAGCGCGGTGGATCCTACCATTCCCAAACTCCTGGATAAATTTAACGCTAGTGACACCGCGGTCGATGGTATTCCGCTCCCCTACGCTGGGTGGGTGCAGGACATGAACAACGGTGTCTGCCCTCCCACAGTCGCCCAGGCACTGCTGCCATTTCCGCAGTTCTGCAGCCGGCTTCAGGGACTCAATGAGAACCATGGAAATTCTATCTATCATTCCTTCCAGCTGAAGGCTGAGAAGCGTTTCAACAAGGGTCTCTATATGCTTGTGTCGTACACCAACGCGAAGCTCATTTCCGATGCGTCGGACAATACACAGCAACTCGGAGGCTCCTGGAACGCTACCCAAGGCGTAATCTCGCCCTACGAGAAGAAGCGGGCGCGTTCGATCTCGTCGGACGACGTACCACAGATTCTTTCTGCCGCATTTGTGTACGACCTGCCTTTCGGCCGAGGCAAACGCTACCTTAATCACGGATTGGGTAATGCGGTAGCTGGAGGCTGGCAATTCAGCCCCCTCATTCACTACTCCCGTGGTACGCCGATGTGGTTCCGCTCGGGTACCTGCCAGGTGGTCCCGCAATTCCGCCAGAATTGCCTGGTGGGCCTGGTACCGGGGGTCAATGCCTTCCTACAGGACCCCAATGGCTACGATCCCGGCAAGGGCCCGCTCCTCAACAGCGCAGCCTTCGAGCCTCTTAATGATTTCCAGTTCATCGACAAGGGCGGAGTCGGAGGGCCCGCCCAGTTCGGATACACTGGTTCTGGACCGCGCATCTCAAACCTGAGAGGGCCAAACGTGAAGAACTTCGACTTTGCGCTTACCAAAAACACCAGGTTGAGTGAGAGGTTGAACTTCCAGGTTCGCTTCCAGTTCTTCAACGCGTTCAACCAGCATTACTTCTTCCCCGCAGCCAACGTCAACAACCAGGGCTCGAGTTTTGCCTTCAACAATGACATAAGCGCTCCTAATTTCGGCGCCTGGAATGGGGGCGTCAGCTCCCCGCGTACCATTCAACTTGGGGCTAGGCTCGAGTTTTAGCCAATACGGGCCTTACGAACCCTGCAATTGCGCCACCTTTTGTTGTGTTCAATAGGAAGGTGGCGCCATCTTCTTAGGTTTGCAGATACTTCAGAGGTGCCGCTGAGAACCGTAAGAATAGAGTGCTTTAGCTCCCTGAAAGGATTGAAGCCAGCGCCCGAAACGCAGCTTGCTCGCTAATCAGAGGAGGAACCCGGCTTCTCCTTTGGCGTGCCCTGCGCCGAACTCTTGAGCTCCTGGAACTTTGTAATTTCGGCTTGCGCCAGCGCGTGCTCGCCTATTCGCTGGTAAATCCTTCCCAGCAAATAGTGTGGTTCGGGATATGCCGGATCCAACTCCGCAGCCTGTTTGAGGGACTGGGCGGCTGCCTCATGCTCACCTTGCATTTCCAAAACCCGCCCGAGCTGGTAGTGCGCTTGTGGAAGTCCTGCATCATAACTGATGGCCTCGCGTAAGTTCTTTTCGGCTTCTGCCAATCGGTTGGCTTCTATGAGCGAGATAGCGAAATTAAGGTGAGGCCACGGCGCAGGCTTCGATGCATGTCGATTCAACTCCACCGCTCGGTTGTAGCTCCTTATTGCCTGTTTCACATCACCAAGGTAGTCATAACAGAGCCCAAGGATGTCGTAAGCGCGTGCCATCTTTGGGTCCAGTTCCACGACTTTTCGCAATCGACTGATAGCGCCGCTGTAATTCTGACTGTCATAGTCGAGGCGTGCTAACCAATAAAGATAGAGAGCATCGCGGGGCTGCGCCGCCATCAGCTTCTCCAACTCTGGCCGGGCCCAATCCCGGTGGTTGAGCTTGATGTAGGCCATGGCCAGCGTGAATCGGCTGCGATCGTCCAGAGCAGTAATCCCTTCCGCTTTCTTATAGGCGATGGCGGAGTTAAGGTACTTCCGATCCAGAAAGAAAATTCCCCCTGCGACCGCCAACAATCTTGCGCTCCGCACTGATTTTGGATTACGTTCCGCCTCTTGCACCAATATTTTCTCCGCGCGCTTGTACTCGCGCTGTTTAAGGACAGCTTCGAGTTCGAGCCGCTGCGCGGCATCAAGCGGCAGCCCAGAAACGTCATCGGGTATATTTGCGGACGAAAGCTCCTCTTCTTGTGGAGCAGGCGTGTGTGCTGCAACTGAAAGAGGCCCCCATGCCCCCAGCAACCACACGAGAATCAACGTTACATTTCTGAACATATCTCCGAACATCCGAACCAACATCAAGGTCCAGCAGCGGCCTTTGCAGCTTCAATCTTGGCTTTTGTCTCCTCTGCCACCTTGCTCTCGGGGGCCAGTTCCTGTTCAAGCTTCACTTCCGCAAGCGCCTGATCGAATTTCTTCAATTCCAGGTATATAACCGCCATCGCCAGATGGATTTCGGGCAACTTCGGATCGGATCGCGCGGCCTGCTGATAAGCCTCTAACGCCTGATCGTATTTCTCCTGGATCACGTACTCCTGGCCGAGAGCCTGATGGAGCCGAGCGGAATCGGGATTCATGCGGGAGATTTGCTGATAAGACCATGCGGAGAGCATGCTGTAGGCTCTGCCCAATTGATAAAAATATTCCGCATTCTGCGGAACCAATTCCACTAACTTCTGTAGTTGCTGGACGGCCGCGATCCAGTTTTCCGAGGCCTCATAGGCTTTCGCCAGCTGCAAACGGGCCTCGGGTTCTCTTGGCATGAGACTAACTGCACGGTTGAGTTCCCGCGCAGCCTCCGCATTCTTTCTCAAAGCCAGCAAGCTGGATCCAAGCAGCAGCCGCGTAGGACCGTGGTCCGGCTGCAGGGCAATTGCCTGGCGGAAGCGCATGACCGCCTGCTGGTGGTTACCCCGCTGCTGAGCAATAACACCTAAATTATGAAAGACCAGCGGATGCCGGATCCCATGTCGAAGCGAGTCGGAGAAGACCTCTTCGGCCTTGTCGAGATCCCCCACCTTCAGGGCCTCG
Source organism: Terriglobales bacterium (assembly GCA_035272945.1). Lineage (GTDB taxonomy): Bacteria > Acidobacteriota > Terriglobia > Terriglobales > Acidobacteriaceae > Gp1-AA122. Next base: position 38,014 of record DATEPX010000351.1, on the reverse strand, counting down.
ATGCCGGGGGCAACCTGTGCTTCGCGTGAAGGGGGCACATTCTGCGCGAGCACCGCGCTGCCGGTGCAAACAAAAAGCACGGCTGCGGCCCTGAGACAAAGCCCTCTCCTTGACGGCCAAGCAGGCAGCGTGCTCCACAGGCGCGGCATAGATAAAGAGCCATAGTATAGGCCTATGATCGATTCCGTAGTAATTGCCCAGTGGTTTACATATAATCTTGTCTGCAAAATCCTTGAAACCACCCGCTGGACGCTGCTTTTCGTATGCGATTGGAGAGCCGAATTCGGACGCTCGTCTTCATCCTCTTCTTGCTTTTTTCCGGTCTTTTGCCGGGGCAATCGGAGCTGGATCACGCCACCCGAAGAGACCAACGAATTCTGCGAATTCAACGATTAATCGAAAATCACGATCTGGCAGGGGCACAACGCTTGCTCATGGAGGCTGCAAAGGAATTTCCGGAGGATTCCGGGTTCGACAACCTTCTCGGCGTCGTAGAGGCGCAGCAAGGTCATTACCAGAACGCGGAAAACAGTTTCAACCAGGCCATCCTTCGGACGCCGACGTTCACCGCCGCTTATTTGAATTTGGGGCGACTCTATCAAGAAACCACTGCCGGCGATCCAAAGGCCACGGACAAGGCGTTGGATATTTACCGGCGCGTGCTCCAGTATGCACCAGACGATCCTGAGGCCAACTATCAGAGCGCAGTCTTGCTGTTGAAACGTGGTGAATACCAGGACTCGCTCACTCGAGTTCTCCGCCTCCCCGCCGATATCCGGAGCCGTGCCCAGGCACTGGCGATTGTTTGTGCGGACTACGCCGCGCTTGGCAACCGCGCAGGTACAGATGATGCAGTACACGGTCTGATTGCGGATCCCGATTTCTCCGAAGCCGATGTGACGCAAATGTTGGCAGGGCTGGAAGCAGGCAAGCGTGAGGACCTGGCGGTCTCTCTCGTGGAAGACCTAAAGAAGCGTCACGCATTGTCTTTGCGGCTCCTGCACACCCTGGGCTTGCTTTACGAACGGACCGGCGAGCTGACGGAAGCGCGTGCCACACTGGAACAATTTGTCACGGCGGGAAATCTTTCGGTCGCTTCGTTATTGGAACTGGCGCGGATCGCACATAAACAGCAGGATTACCAGGGCTCGCTGGGTTATCTGGCGCACGCGCGAGATCTTGAGCCCAACAATGCCCAAGTTCACTACTCCTTCGGCCTGGTCTGTCTCGACCTGAACCTAATCGCCGAGGCGCGCAACTCGTTTGAAAAAGCGGTAAAACTCGAACCTGAAAACGCATCCTTCAATTACGCGATGGGAGCGACCTCCGCACACCTCCACGATCCAGCCGAAGCAGTTCCTTATTTCGAGAAGTACCTCAAGCTAAATCCTCAGGATCCGCGCGGAAAGCTGGCGCTCGCGGTTGCACTGTACCGGGCAAAAGACTACGTGAACGCCGTCCCCTGGCTTAAGCAGGTGACCAACATTCCCGAAACCGCGACTCCAGCTCATTATTATCTTGGCTCGATCGCTTTACGGGAGCGCCGTCTGGATGAAGCTTTTTCCGAACTGGGCGAGGCTCTGAAGGCAAAGCCGGGTTACGCTGACGCGCTGGCCGAACTTGGGCAGTACTATCTCATGCGGAAAGACTACTCGGAGGCCGAGAAGCAAATTCGACGCGCGCTGGAACTCGACCCTGATCACATTTCCGCAAATTTCTACCTGTTGACCCTGTACACGCGCACCTCGGACCCACGTCGTGAGGTTCAAGCCAAACGTTTCCACGAACTGGAGAACCTCCGCGACGAAAAAACTCAGGAGTTCCTCCGCATGGTTGAGATACGCCCCTTCGCCACCCCCTGATCGGATTTTCCATCATGTCTCAACGCTTCCACTCCCGTTTCTTCATCTGCTCAGTCTGGCTGCCTCTGCTGATGATGGCGGTCGCCGCTTATTCATCAGACCAGTCTTTTGTGCTCAAGGAATGTACCAGGGCGCTGTATCGCCACGATTACGCGCAGGCCGCCCGCATAGCGGAAAAGCACTTGCGACAGCAACCGAAAGACGCCCCCGTCCGCGTGATGCTGGGACGCGTTCAACTTGCCCAAGGAAACATTCGCGAGGCATTTGATCAGCTCAGAAGAGCACTGGCCGCTGATCCCCACAACATCGATGCCCTTTATTACTTATCTATGACGGCCAGGCAAATGTCTCAGGAGGAATATCAGAGACTGTTCGCGTTGGCTCCCGAATCCGATCGAACACACCAACTGCTCGCCGAAGCAGCTCTGGCGGCCGAAAACTCCAGCGAGGCCGAAAGAGAATTCAAAAATGCTTTGAACGCAAACCCGAACTCATCTGAAGTGTTGACCCAACTCGCTGAGCTGAAGCGCTCGCAATCAAAATTTGATGAGGCCGTCGAGTATTATCTGAAGGCGGAGCATGTCGGTGTACTGAACTACGACATCGCCTACGGACTGGGAGCCTGCTACACGTATAAGCAGGAGTATTCAAAAGCGACCGAGTGGCTGCGCAAAGCTGTCAATTTAGCCCCAGATTCGGCTGCCGGCCAGTTTGCTCTCGGCAACGTGCTTTTTCAAAGCGGCCAGTACGAGGCAGCCATTCCAGAACTGAAGACTTCGCTGCAACTCCAGCCCCGCATGAAGCAGGCATATTTCCTGCTGGGGCGCGCTTACGCAAAACTTGGCCGTCAGGCTGAAGCACAAGCTGCTTTCAGCAAGCTCGATGAGCTAAGTCGCTCGTCGGGTGAGGCGAAGAAGTCATCTTTCGATCGAACTCGAAAACCGGAAATACATCAATAGATGTCATGCAGACCTTCACAGTCCGGTGCGCAATGAGATTTCGTCTCTCACTCTGCTTCTCCAGGTTTCTCCTGGTGGTGGCGCTGCTGACGTATGGCGTTGCAGCTCAGGGGCCTGGCGGGCGGACGCAGCAGGAGCCCATGGCCGTATCAACCGGCGCTCCTCATCCTCCGGTGAAAGACACCCTGTCTCGTCCCATCACTGCTGGCGGCTTCGTGGACGGCGCGCCCGCGGTGTTCGCCGACACTACCAAGCAGGCCGGTCTCGAGAAGTTTCATCACCGCTCCGGAAGTCCAGAGAAGGCCACCCTTCTTGAAACTCCCGGTTCGGGCGTCGCTTTGTTGGATTACGACAATGACGGATGGCTCGACATCTACTTGCTCAACGGCTCCACGCTTGCCGCGCAAAAAGGACAGGAACCCTCTCCCCGAGCGATGCTGCTTCACAATAATCACGATGGCACATTCACCGACGCCACCGATCATGCAGGCGTAGCCAATGAACGCTGGGGCTTCGGCGTAGCCGTAGGTGATTACGATAACGACGGGTGGCCGGACGTCTACGTCGCCAATTTCGGCCGAAACCGTCTTTATGACAACAATCATGACGGCACGTTCACCGATGTGGCCGAAAAAGCTGGCGTCGCTCTCGGTGGCTGGTCCGCTGGCCCGACCTGGGGAGACTTCGATCATGACGGGTTGCTCGATTTGTTTGTTCCCGGCTATGTGAAATTTGATCCCGAACATCCGCCGGTTGCAGGGCGGGCCGGGATTGCAGCCAGCTCCTGCCAATTTCGCGGAGTGAGCGCAATGTGTGGTCCACTCGGTCTGCCGGGAGAAAGCGACCACCTGTTCCACAACAATGGCGACGGCACCTTCACGGATGTTAGCGACCGGGCTGGTGTTACCGATGCGAAGGGATACTACGGCCTCGCTTCGGTGTTCGTGGACGTGGATGATGACGGCTGGCTCGATTTGGCCGTGGCCAACGATTCCGTGCCCCGTTATCTGTACCGCAATCGTCACGATGGAACGTTCGAAGATGTCAGCTATCTCTCTGGTTTCGCTTTGACCGATAATGGGCTGCCGCAAGCATCCATGGGAATTGCGGTCGGCGACTACAATCGCGACGGCAAAGTGGACCTGTACGTCACGGTTTTTTCCGACGACTACAACACCCTCTATAGAAATGATGGCAATGACAGTTTCTCCGAAGTCACCTTTCAAGCGGAGCTGGGTAGTCCGACCATCCCCTTTCTTGGCTGGGGAACGGGTTTCATCGACTTCGATAACGATGGGCTGCTGGACATTTTCGTAGCAAATGGCCACGTTTATCCCTGGGTCGACAAGCGAGATTGGGGCACAACCTGGGCGCAGCGGCCGCTGCTGTTCCGCAATCTCGACGGCTCCAAGTTTCAGGAAGTTTCTCCTTCGACTGGCAGTGGACTTGCCGACGTACTCCCCGCGCGAGGTGCCGCGTTTGGCGACCTCTTCAATGACGGTCACATCGACGTCGTCCTCAATAATGTGGATTCCACGCCAGCGCTCCTGCGTAACGTCACGAAAAACAATAACCACTGGGTCACGCTGAAATTAGTGGGCGGCCCCAAGAGTCCGCGTGATGCCATCGGCGCCAAGGTCTTCCTCACCGCAAACGGAATCCGGCAGCGCGGTGACATTATTAGCGGCGCAAGTTACGGTTCGAGTTCCGACCAGCGCGCTCATTTTGGATTAGGTTCTTCTGACAAAATAGACAAAGTCGAGGTTCATTGGCCCAGCGGGAAGAAAGAGGAACTCGCCGTGCCAAAAGTGGACCGGATTTTCACCATAGTGGAAGGTGAAGGTATTGCGGGAAAATAACGTACAACTGCGCGTCGCCGGCACGTCCTTCTGATCTATGCATTTGCCCCTCTTGTTTTCCCGTCAACCGCGCCACCTGTTGTCTTTGGCCCGGCGTGCAGTATGTCTTCTACTTCTCTCCTTGTGGCTGGTCTTCGCCGAGTCCCTACCCGAAAACGCGAAAGCGTTTTCTCAGTTTCGCCCGCGCCGCGAAATACCTGGAGAGCACTTCGTAGGTCGGGAGGTTTGTGGTAAGTGTCACAGTCAAAAAAATCGTTCCCAATCTCACACGGCTATGGCACATGCGCTGGCCAATCCCGCAGGAAGCGCTGTGCTCCGTTCCCATCCCAGCCTGAGTTACCGAGCCGGGCCGTACATCTATGAGATCTTGAGCGATGGTCAGCAAAGCGTATTCACCGTGACCGACGGAAAGCAGATCATCGGCGAACCTATCGCCTACGCATTCGGGAGCGGCCACGTGGCACAGACCTACGTTCTGCGCCGCAAGGGCAAGCTGTACGAAGGCCGCGTTAGCTACTACACCGGAATCGACGCACTGGACTGGACTCTGGGAGACGCTCTAAATCCTCCACCTAGTCTGGAGGAAGCCTTCGGGCGGGATATCACTAGTGACGAAGCCCGCAACTGTTTCAGTTGCCACGGCACGGCCGCGGTGGCCGATAACAAGCTTCAACTCGATCGCCTGATTCCCGGAGTAGGTTGTGAAGCCTGCCACGGACCAGGCGCAAAGCATGCTGCCGCCATGGCATCAGGAACCGGCGAGGAACGTTACATCTTTAATCCCAAGACTCTCGATCCCGATACCCTGTCTCAGGAATTCTGTGGAGCCTGCCACCGCAGCGCCAACACCGTAGGAATGATGCCGAACCTCGGTGGTATTGGCAACGTGCGTTTTCAGCCCTACCGTATTTCAAATAGTCGCGGGCATGACACCAGCGACCCGCATTTCGCCTGTACAGCCTGTCATGATCCCCATCTGGACCTGAACCAGGACGCTGTTGCTTATGACTTAAAGTGCACGACCTGCCATGCCACACGCGCCACGAATCAAAGAAGTGGATCTCCAGGCAAACACGCTCTCCCCACTTCCGTACCCAAATCATGTCCAGTTGCGAACCAGGCTTGCGTGACCTGCCATATGCCAAAAGTTGAACTACCCGGAGCGCATTTCAAATTCACCGATCACCGCATACGCATCGCGCGTCCGGGAGACCCATATCCCTACTAGTCGCCCACAATGGCCAGCGCACTCCAAAAACCAACCTGCGCGAGGTTTTCGCCCCAGCAAGACACGCTGCTGTCAGCCTGATCACCGATGGGTCTAGAGGACCTGTTTCCAATCTTGAATCAGGAGGTCGATTTCAGCCATCTCCTCCGCGCGCAAACCAGGGAGCGGCGGTCGGACCGGGCCGGCGGCCATGCCGATCCGATTCATGATTTCTTTCATCACCGTTACTTCGTATCCTTTGCGCCGAGACCGCAGTGCATAGAGGGGAATCACGTAGCGGCTCATTAGCTGGCAGAGTTGGGCACTCTGACCCGCCGCAGCCACTTGATGGAGTTGGATCGAGAGTTTAGGAGCAATGGTAGCGATGCTCGACGTATACACTCTCAGGCCTATGCTGTAATAGCCAGGCACGCAGTCGTCTCCTGCGCCGCCAACCCAGTGCAGGCGATCTCCCACGCGATGGATGACTTGCTGGTACCGTCGAACGTCTCCTTGCCCATCCTTCCATGCGCTTAGCGTCGGAACCTTCGCCGCCAGTTTCTCTACCCAGGCGGGCGTCGGGTTGACCCAATCGCGGCTGTAAACCAGGAGTGGAAGCGGAGTTGCTGCACCAATGGCGGCATAGTAGTCCGCCAGGGCACAGTCGTCCGCGTTGGGGTAATACGGAGGTAGCGCCAGGATGGCGTCCGCTCCTGCCTGCGCTGCCTGTTGTGCAAGTTGGACAGCGATCGGCAAATTGAAACCGGTGCCGCTGATGACGGGGACCCGCCCGTCAGCCTCTTCCACAGCCGCCTGTGTCACCGCGAGCTGCTCCGCCGGCGTGAGTGAATACATCTCGCCGGTACCTCCGGCGGCCACGACGGCTGCTATGGGATGTTGCAGCAGTGACTGAAGATTTCGCCGCAGGCCCGGAACGTCAAGCGAGAAATCTGCTTTGAATGGTGTGACTGGAAAAGCAATTACCCCCTGAAGTTTCGCGCGAAGTCCTTCGGCCTGCATTGTGAATAACCTGTAACTGCTCTCCCATGCTGCTAGCTTACAATCTCGCTGATGAAGAATAGGTAAGTAAACACGGCGCGTAGAATTCGACCCTTGTACACTTGCACGAGTGCTGCCTTCAAGCGAGAAATTCTGAGAAACACGTTCAGCAATTCAAAATGATCATATTTCGGAGCCGGGCTGTGGCTCGCTTTCGTACGGTTGATCAGTATCCCAAGGTTTTATCCACGATGTTCAAGAGCGGTTCTCCGCAACGGAATCTTTCAAGTTGACCAATGAAGAATCGCATGGCGTTGTCCAGCCAGTCTGGGGTGTGGTCCGCGCAATGTGGAGACATTAGGACGTTTTCCAGACTGTAAAATGGGTGACCCTTCGGGAGTGGTTCTTCATCAAAGACGTCCAGTGCAGCCCCTCTGATCTTATGTTCCGAGAGCGCCTTGATCATTGCAGCTTCGCTGATCACGGGACCCCGACCCACGTTTATCACGACGGCACTTTCCTTCATGGCAGCGAACTCCGCTGCGCCGACCAGCGCGCGCGTTTCCGCATTCAATGGCGCCGCCACCACGACGTAATCGCAACGCGAAAGCATCTCTATGCGCTGAGAGGGCTGGTAAATCTGGTCCACCAGTGGATCGTGCTGATGTTGCACGGGAGCGTGCCGCTTGAGTCCGAGGACATTCATTCCGACGGCGCGGGCCCTGGCTGCAACCGCACGTCCTATATCGCCATATCCGACGATGCCTACTGTTTGCCCTGAAACCATTGTTACATCAAAGGGCTGCCACAAACCGGCCCTCTGGCTGTGAACCATGCGCCGAAAGTCCTTGGCGAAGTAGAGAATCGCCGCCAGGGCAAACTCGCCAAGCGATGCGCTGAAGACTCCCCTGCCGTTTGTGAGCGTGACCTGGCTTGCGACCAGCTCAGAGAAAAGCGTCCGCTCCAGTCCGGCCGAACGGGAATGGACCCAACGCAAACGGCGGCACATCAGGAAGACTTCGCGAAGCAGCGACAGTGAACCCGACCAGTTGAAAATGACTTCGACGCCATCGGCGACGTCGCGGAAAGCTTCCGCTGAATCTCCGACGACGACACTTGCTGTCTGACGCAAGCCGTCTAATGAAGGCAGGGGCGGTTCGCCAGGCACAGTCAAGACCAGAATCAGTTCTTTCCCCATACGTATCTAAGACCACAGGAACTCCAGCCCTGGAGGGAGATGCGGTCAGTTCCAGGCCCGGGGTTTCACAGAGTTGCGTCGCCTCGGTTGTCCTTCGTTTTCGAAAGTTGCAGGCGCCCAGTGCCAACGGCAAGCATCAGAAGTGCTGACACAAAAAAGCTGCCGACCAGGCATGAAAGACCTGCGCTGAAAGACCGCGTGCGTGTGACCAAGTACCCAATAACGAAAGGACCGACAAAGCCACCCAGGTTTCCCACGGAATTGATGAGGCCAATCGACGCGGCTGCGGCCGACTTGCTCAAGAATTCAGTCGGGATCGCCCAAAAAGCCGGGTGAAATGCGAAGTAGGCACCTCCCACCATGATGAAGAAAAGAATTGAGAGTGGCACGCTCGATCCGGAGCGGATGGCAAAGAAGAGCGATAGTCCGCTTAACAGAAGCGGAACCGCTGCGTGCCAACGACGTTCCCGGGTTCGATCCGAATGCCAACCGTTCAATTGCTGGGTTACAAATCCTGCAAAGTAAGGGAGGGAGGCGAACACCGTTACTTTGATATCGCTCTGCCCGGACAAGCGTTTCAGCATGGTGGGAAGCCAAAAAGCGATTCCGTAGTTTCCAGCCACCGCAAAGAAATAGCAGAAGGTAAGCAGAACAACATCGCGGTGGCACAATGCTTGCCAGATACTATAGGAGCGAAACGCCAGCCGGTTTAGTTGTTCCTGACCGAGCTGGGTGGTGATCCATTCCCGATCCTCTGAGCGGAGCCACTTCGCTTCACGCGGCCAGTCTGTTAGGTACGCCAGCGTGATGAAACCGAGGAGGATTGCTGGGATTCCTTCCAGTATGAAAAGCCATCGCCAGCCCCTGAGACCGAGCCACGATACTCCCAGCAGCAAGCCTGCAAGCGGCGAGCCGATAACGTAAGACAGGGGCATTGCCGCATAGAATCCGGCAACGGCCTTGGCGCGATCAGTGGTTCGAAACCAATGTGTCAGGTAGACAATGACAGCGGGGAAAAAGCCTGCTTCTGCGGCGCCGACCAGGAAACGTAGCAGATAGAAGTCTCGCACCGTGTGGATGAAGGCCATCCATACCGTCAAGATTCCCCATGAGACCATGATGCGTGCAATCCATCGGCGTGCGCTCCAACGCTCGGCAATCAATGCGCCAGGTATCTCGAGCACAAAGTACCCTAGAAAGAAAATTCCGGCGCCCATTCCTAGCGCACGTTCGCTCAATCCCAAATCGCCGGGCATCTGGAGGGCAGCCGCGGCCACGTTCATGCGGTCAAGGAAGGCTACGACGTAGAGTCCGAAGAGAAACGGTAATAGGCGCAAGGCGATACGCCGTCTGGCCCTTAGCGCAACATCAACCGCGTCAGGCATAAAGCGGGCTCGAGTGGCTGGAGTACCGCTCACCGTTAGCTTGGTATCTTTAGGCACCATTGCATCAGGTCATTTGATCTGCTTCACTCGACCGATCTCAACAGCGATAGCCTGGCCCATATCCTGCGTAGACGCATTGCCGCCGATGTCAGGCGTTCGAACATTTGCCTCTGCCAGAGTGACGGAGATTGCTTTTTCAACAGCATCGGCAGCTTCCAACGCACCAAGATGTCTGAGCATCAGGGCGCCAGACCAAGTCTGGCCAATCGGGTTGGCAATTCCTTTTCCAGCGATGTCCGGCGCAGAGCCGTGGACCGGCTCGAACATCGAGGGATACTCCCTTTCCGGATTGAGATTCGCTGACGGAGCGATGCCGATTGATCCAACCACGGCAGGACCAAGGTCGGAGAGAATGTCTCCAAACAGATTCGACCCGACCACGACATCAAACCAGTCGGGGTGGCGCACGAAATGGGCCGTTAAGATGTCAATGTGATACTGGTCCGTGCGAACGTCGGGATATTCACCGCGCATGGCTTGGAAGCATTCGTCCCAAAACGGCATCGTGTGGATAATTCCGTTTGATTTTGTCGCAGAGGTCAGATGTTTGTTTCTCTTCCGGGCCAGATTGAAAGCGAAACCCAGAACGCGAGTCACGCCGCGCCGGGTGAACACACTCTGCTGGATGACTATTTCTTCCTCGGTCCCTTCGTAGAGCCGACCACCAATCTGGGAATATTCGCCCTCGTTGTTTTCCCGCACGATGATGAAATCAATCTGACCTGGTTTCCAATTCTTCAAGGGACTTTCAATGCCTTCAAAGAGACGGACCGGTCGTAAGTTAATGTACTGCCGGAATGTCCGGCGAATGGGAATCAGGAGTCCCCAAAGCGAGATGTGGTCCGGAACGTCCGGGTGTCCGACCGCTCCCAGGAAAATCGAATCGAAGGGGCGGAGTTGGTCGAGGCCGTCGGTAGGCATCATCTTGCCCGTGTTCAAGTAGGTTTGGCAGCTCCAGTCGAACGCGTGCCACTCGAACCGGAAACCGAAGCGCAAGCCCGCGGCATCCAGGACTCGAATGGCTTCCGGAACGACCTCTTTCCCGATTCCGTCTCCGGCGATCACTGCAATTTTAAAAGTCTTCAAGGGCGTGCCTGACCTGTCCTTGCGGGATTTACGAGCAAATGAGTAGCGAAGACCTTGCAGCGGTGCAATCCTGGGCAGCGTATCATAAGTTAATCCTTCCAGTTTGGCAGCGAGCCATCGGGGCGTCCATGTGGCAGATCGTGCTTGCCCACGCAGCCAGAGAAACACGGCGATCCGCGAGATAGTGCGTTAGGTCGGGCATGACGCCATGCGATAAGGCAGCTCCAGCGGCAGTGGAGGTCACTTTTAGAAAAGTTCTTCGGTTCATGTGCGGGATGAGATCGGGAACAGAAAATCTACGGAGTCGGAAAGTTCGGTCGATGGCCTTTGCCGGGAACAAAAGTATCTTAGAAAGTCAGCTTCAATCCAAGCTGTCCGATGCGCGGATCCAACGCGGTCCGGAGTGCACCGAAGTTGCCTTTGGAGCTTAGCTTCAGGAAGTTGTTGTTACACGAAGCCCCAGTGATCGAGGTTCCACCTGTGATAGCGCATTCATCGAAGTTCACACGGTTGAAGATGTTGAAGAATTCCGCGCGGAATTGCAGGCCAACTCGCTCGGTGAATTGGAAGTTCTTTCCGAGTCCCATATCCCAATCGTAGTAGCCGGGGTAGCGGAGACTGCCCTTACCAACGTTTCCAAACGTGCCTGCCGGGTTGACAACGAAAGCGGCCGGGTTGAGCCAATCACGGCATGCGACAGTGCTTGTTGCGGAACACGCTCCAGCCCCATAAGGATTACCGACAAGGTTCGGCCTGTCTTGGCCCAATCCGGCGTGAGAGCCGCCACTGTTGCTGTTAGCACCCGAGAGCGGAGTGAGAGGCCGTCCGGTTTGGGCGGAAACCAATCCACTGAATTGCCAGCCGCCTAGCGTGTTGCGAAGGAAGCCATTGCCTGCCTCCAAGCTGGGAAGCTGGTAGACAAAGGACGAAATAAAGCGGTGCTGGTGGTCGAATTCTGAAGGGCCATTATCAAACGCGTGACGAAGAGGATCGTCCCATGGACGCGCCGAATAGGTCCCGTCGAAACCATAGAGTCCCTGCCCAGGAGGTAAATCGTCAACGCTCTTTGACCAAGTGTAGCTGCTGGTAAAGGTCAGAATTTTCCCTCGTCGTTCGGTCGACAATTGCAGTGAGTGATAGCCCGAATTGATGTCATACGGAACAACCTGCAGATCGCCAAACAAAACGTCCGTTGGAGGCTTGAGCATGTTGAGTCTTCGAAGCGCGCCGGTGCAAATTGCGGTAGCAGATGGCTGGCAGGGATCCTGATTGATCGTCTCGCCCAAATGGCCGGTGCGAGATCCGACATATCCGGTGCGTGCCAGAAAACCGGCGGGCAGTTGACGCTCTACTACCAGGTTCCAGTTGTAGACAGTCGGCACCTGCCATTTGTGATTTGGATCCCAGCTCAGATATAGGTCGCTCGGCCGGAACGTAGCATTCTTGGGCGGAGGAAACGTGGCCGGGAAGGGATAATTGCTCGTCTGGTTCATGCAGTTCTGCAGGGCCTGCGTGGCCGATTGAGTACACAGGGGATCGCTGAACGTTCCTGGGTTAGAGATGTTCGTCTGCAGGAAAAGCTGCGGGCTGAAGGGCGTGGAGTCTACAAAACGGTTGTTGTTCATGCCCGACTGACGTGTGTCGTAGAAGATTCCGGCGCCGCCGCGCAGGCTGGTCTTGCTGTCCCCGAAAACGTCCCAGGCAAAGCCCAGGCGAGGCGCGAAATTATTCAGACTACTCCGTAGGCCATTAGGGGGAAAGCCGTTGTCAGCGGGGAAGAAGAGTCCGGCAGGGGCATTGGGAAACACCGTGGAATGCACCCCCGCAATCAGGTCGGGAATGCGGAACTGCGACCAGCGGTTCTTAAGTTCGCGCCAGGCCAAGCCAGGCTCCCAGCGAAGTCCCAGATTGATAGTCAACCGGCGGTTTAGACGAACGTTGTCCTGGACGTAGAGTCCCGCAAAGATATTTCGATTGTTTTTGAACTCTCCGGCACCCTGTCGGAAGGCCGGATTGCCGCTGTAATCGGTCAACTTGCCCGCCATGAGATTGGCGAAACCATCGAAGCTAAACTCGGCAGGCTGGAAGAATTTGTTGTTCAAATCCACGCGACTGCGTTCAAGAGTGCCCCCGAAGTGGAGATCTTGTCTCCCCATAACCCAGCTAACGTCATCGCTCCAGGAGAAATTGTTGCGGACGAAGGAAGCAGACGGATTGTCGCCGAAATTGAAGCCGTTGTTGACCCGGATCTGCTGGATCGCTTTTATGGGTTGGAAGGGAAGGTTAACCCCTAAATCAGCTACGTTAATTGCGTTAGCTGCAGGGCCGCGGTTGGCCTTTTCGCGGGAATAGCTGAAGCGGGCATCGCTGAGAAGATGCGGGTTGAAAACATGGCTTTCGTGAAACAGAACATTTTGCGAGGTGATAGTCGATCCATCCGTGTAAGTTAGAAAATTTGCTGGATCGAAGATCGCAAGTTTGCTGAAACGATCGTACGCATAACGGACCGAGAGTCGATCGTTTGCAGTCAGAACGTAATCTACCTTGCCAAGCAGATCGTGAAAGTCCTGATGGTCCGGCTTGGCAAAACTGATTTTGTTGTTGGCGTCGCCGATAGGGATTCCCTTCAGCAGGTTAATGACAGCAGGATCGGTAGCTGTTGCCCGGAGAACCGCACTCGGCACAGTCGTTTGACTCGGCAATCCCAGATTGCGAAGTCGAGTGCCTTGATAGGATGCGAAGAAGAAGGCCCTGTTCTTGATGATGGGCCCGCCGATTGTTCCGCCAAACTGGTTGCGCTTGAGCTGATCCCTGCCCTCGTCCTTTGTCGGCTGCCCGGTGGGGGCCGAAAGGAGTGCACCCCAGTTTCGCGCGTTGAACACGGCATTGCGCACGAACTCGAATGCATCACCATGAAAAGTATTAGTTCCTGACTTGGTAACTACGTTCACCACCGCGCCGGCATTCTGCCCATATTCAGCGCTGTAGTTGCTGGTCTGGATACTGAACTCCTGAAGTGCGTCCGGATTCGGGAAAGGCTGGTTGACGTTGGTGTACTCGTCAACGTAGTTACCCCCGTCCAACTGGTAGCTGATCTGGTTCTGGCGCGCCCCGTTGACAGACAGGGTTACTGCACCTGGGAAAGTCTTGGTTGTGCCCTGGTCGGCCCCGCTGCTCGGCGCCTGAACCGAGCCCGCAGTAGTCAGGGTAAGAGTAGCGGCGTTGCGCCCGTTCAGCGGCAGCTCGGTGAGCCGTATCTGCTCAACGACGTTTTTCAGTGTCGAAGTGCTGGTATCAGCCTCCAGCTGGGTATCAATCACCTCGATGACTTGGCCCGGCGCGCCTAGTTGCAGATGGCCGTTAACGGTGAGAGTCTGATCGGCGAGAAGAGTCACGTCCTGCTTGGAAGTGCGAAAACCCGTAGACTCGATGCTGATCGTGTACCGTGCCGGTTTCAGCGACGAAAGCACGAAGTATCCCTGGGAGTCCGCGGTAGTTGTCCGTGACAGGCCGGTATCGACTTGAACTGCTATGATCTTTGCTCCGGGAAGAACCGCCCCAGAGGGATCGGTCACGGTCCCGACGATGCTCCCAAGTCCTTGCGCCAAGGAAGAGACGCAGAGCGCCAGAAGACAAAAAAGGAGCAAGCAGAGTTGCTTCCTCATGCCAATACTCTCCTGTCCCGCCGCACAATTGACATCCGGCGTGGCCGCTGGTGGCTTCTTATGCAACTTACAGATGCCCCAAGGTTCCACGCCCCATCTCGATCGCGACCGACAAGGTTTTCTCAGCCGCTTCTGACCTTTAGCGGAGCGCATCATGTGTGCGCTGCTAACTCGCTGTCAAGCTCAAATACCAAAATCTCCAATTAAGAAAAACTAAACCATCGCCGACCCTATTTTCTAGCGGAGCTCAAAGAGAGCTTCTGGGGCGATCTGTATGGTCAGACGCGCCTGGCGTGGCAGCGGTTATTCGCGCTGCAGGCTGCAGTCGGAGCGGCAGAGCGACCGTTTTTCCGGGACGGGGCGCTATGAACGGCGGCGCGGCGAGTCTATCGCAGCGGCTACTACGAGCGGGATTTTGTGACCCGCTTCGGGACGATTCGGTTACGCATTGCGCGCACGAGGGAGAAGAGTCTTCTGCCCTGCGGGCTGAAGTGATTTCAACGACGGGCAGAAGAAGTCTCCCTGCTGATTCGAGAAGCCTTTCTGCGCGGTATCTCGACGCGGCAGGGGGGCGGGTGGTGGCTACGCTGACCGGCGAGGTGGTGAGCGCACAGACGGTGTCGAAGCTGACTCGCGATCTGGACGAAGCGGTGCGCCAGTTTCACCAAGCCAAGCTCAGCGATGACTATGCGTACTTGTTTCTGGACGGAGTGAGCCTGCGGGTGCGGCGTCCGGCAGGGCGCAAGCGGGTGCAGATGCTGGTGGCCTATGGTGTACAGCGCGACGGCACCCGCCATTTGCTAGCCTTTCTGCGCAGCCAGGGCGAAAGTCAGGCGGATTGGGAGGGATTGCTCCAGGATCTGTATCGGCGCGGGCCGGAAGGCAAGCACCTGGCGCTGATCATCACCGACGGCTGTCCGGGTTTGGCGGCCGCGATCCCCACGGTGTATCCGCGGGCACGGCATCAGCGTTGCTGGGTGCATAAGATGCGCAACATTCTGGAGAAAGTACGCAAGTCCGACTACGAGGAAGTGAAGGGAAGATGGAGTAGATGATGCCGTCTGCGCTCTCGACATTCACCCAGCAGACCATTGGCCGGGTCCGGCGTCGTACCTCCACGAAGCAGCGTCGATCACGTTGGTGGTGCGCCGTTTGCGTCACAGATGGCGGGAAAAGGCGAAGAACGACCGCAACTCCGGCAAGTCCCGTTCCAGCGGCCGCACCCACCGCGCCGTACTCCCGCCGCCAGCGGGCGCGTAAGCTGCGAAACGCCGCCTCGGCTTTTCCCCGACTTTCTGCCCGATAAATGGCTTGCGCTCCTGCGATTTGACCTCATAATCCTGGGACATCTAAAATACGGCGCTCGCAGGTGACCTGCTTGAGCTCTGGTCTTCAGCCAACCTTGCGATAGGTGCACCCTCAACGGCTCTATGTCAAACAAAACTCCAAAAGCGCTGAGGAGCTATCGCTGGTACGGCCCCGATGATCTTCGATCATTCGGGCATCGCTCGCGGGCGGCATCGATGGGTTGCATTCATGCCGACTATCAAGGTAAGCCCGTGATTGCTATCATCAATACCTGGAGCGACGTCAACCCTTGCCACAGCCATCTCCGAGAACGCGCCGAGGATGTTAAACGCGGCGTTTGGCAAGCCGGAGGGTTCCCCTTGGAAATGCCGGCAATCACTCTAGGGGAGACGTTTCAAAAGCCGACCACCATGATGTATCGCAATCTCCTCGCAATGGAAACCGAGGAGTTGTTGCGTTCTTATCCGGCCGACGGCTGCGTCCTGCTCGGGGGGTGCGACAAGACAACGCCAGCTCTATTGATGGGCGCGATCAGCATGAATCTGCCGACTGTCTTCGTTCCTGCGGGGCCGATGCTGCGGGGAAATTGGCGGGGCCAGATTCTTGGCAGCGGTGCCGACGTGATGAAGTACTGGGCGGACCGTCGCGCTGGAATTATCGATCGCGAAGCGTGGATTGAGATCGAAGAAGGCATCGCACGCTCGGCCGGTACTTGCATGACCATGGGAACCGCTTCCACGATGACCAGCGTGGCGGAGGTGTTGGGTCTTTCTCTTCCCGGTGCCAGTTCGATCCCGGCCGTCGACGCCAATCACCCCAAAATGGCCAGCCTCTCGGGTCGACGCATTGTCGATATGGTCTGGGAGGATCTCAAGCCAAGCGACATCTTGACCAAGGCCTCGTTCGATAATGCCATCACTGCGGTACTTGCGCTGAGCGGCTCCACCAACGCTGTAATCCATATATTGGCCCTGGCCGGGCGAGCGGGTATCAAGGTCACACTGGACAAGTTCGATGAACTCTCGAAAACGACACCGGTACTAGCGAACCTGCGGCCTAGTGGCAAGTACCTGATGGAAGATTTCTATTACGCTGGCGGATTGTCAGCGTTCTTGAAGTCGCTATCTTCCCATCTGGACTTGCATTGCCGGACCGTGACCGGCGGGACCCTGGGGGAAAACATCGCGATCGCCGAGACCTACAATTCTGATGTTATTCGCACCCTCGATAATCCGGCTTTTTCATCTGGTGGGCTGGTCATCTTGCGTGGCAATCTCGCGCCCAACGGAGCAGTGATTAAGGCGGTGGCAGCGAGCCCAACTCTCCTAAAGCATGCAGGCCGTGCGATCGTCTTCGACAGCTATGACGAAATGAACGCGCGAGTGGATGATCCTGCTCTCGAGGTTGATGCGAATAGCGTGTTGGTATTGCGCAATGCCGGCCCCAAAGGGGCTCCCGGCATGCCCGAATGGGGGAACCTACCGATTCCGCGAAACCTGCTCAAGACGGGCGTGCGGGATATGGTTCGTATCTCTGATGCAAGAATGAGCGGCACAAACTACGGCACATGTATTCTCCACGTTTCTCCCGAGTCGTTTGTGGGTGGGCCGCTCGCCTTGCTGAAGGAAGGCGACACAATCGATCTGGACGTTGCGAAAAGACAATTGAATATGCATGTCAGTGATGAGGAGCTCGCGCGCCGTCGCGAGGCCTGGCGTCCCCGCGAGGGGATCTATCCGCGCGGCTACGGCAGCCTTTTCATGCAGCACGTCAGGCAAGCCGATGAGGGATGCGATTTCGATTTTCTTGAGGGAACCGCGCCGATCCCAGAACCCGAGATTCACTAATTTTCTCAATCACCCACTGGTCTGGCAGCCGGCAAGAATTGTGAGACTGGCATTTTTGCACACGAAATACTCTCGAAAGCGCGGTCTTTCGCCGACCGGTAAACTACGGAGTGATCTTGGTTATTCCAACGTGACAGATTCGGTTATGCCTCACAGTCCCGCATGCCCTGAGCGGGTCGAAATGATACTGGCTGCTTTTTTCACCGCAGTAGAGAGCGTCTGCAATTTATCGGCAGCCATGCGCGTAATCGGGCCGCTGACGCTGAGGGCGCCAATCACTTTGCCGCTCGCGTCGAAGATGGGCGCGGCAACGCATCGGGCTCCAGGCACTGCCTCTTCGTCGTCGATGGCAAAGCCTTGCTCCCGAACTTTGGCGAATTCTCTCTTCAATTTTGCGGGCTGCACGAGCGTCTTAGGTGTAAATCGCTCATAGGTGAGTCCTCGGAGCATCTCATCCGCTTCCTCCTGGGGCAGAAAGGCGGCCATTGCCTTGCCCAGCGAAGTACAGTAAAGGGGCCGCCGCGCACCAAATAGAGCACCTGCGGACCATCCATCGTTCCCAGGTTCACCGTTTTGCCGGTCAGCGCCCATAACTTCTGCAGCAGGGGGCGGCTCAGCTTGCGCAATATTTCCTCGTGATTCATTGCGTCCAGCCGCGACATTTTCGGGGCCGATTAGGTAAGCGCCCCCATCATCGCGGAAAAGATAACCTTCGCTCTCAAGGTGCGCCAGAAAATGGTAAGCCGTGCTCTTGTTGATGGCGGTTTGTTTCGCTATGTCTTTCAACTGAAGTCCGCTGGGTGAGCGGTGAAGAGTTTCCAGAATTCTGAGGACTTTCGTCACCACGCCCACGGGAGCTGATTTTGATTCACGGGTTCGGATCACGATTATGCCTTCCTGGCACCTTGCCCTCGGGGCAAGAAACGCTGCGGATGTTTTATAAAATGAAATGATAATTTGTAATATTGAATGTTGGTTCTGCTCATGGTCAGCGCCGACTTTACCGGTGGAACGCAAAAACTGATCACCGATCTGCAGGGACACTTTCCTACTCCCCTTCCAACCACCAAACCGTGGAGACCCAACAACACCTTCGGAGACGATCCCAAGTATAAAGACGGGTATTCGGAGCAGTGGAATTTTGAAGCTCAGCGCGAATTGTCAGCGAGCACGATGGTGTCGGCGGCGTACGTAGGAAGCAAGGACGGAAGGCTCCCGCACACCGGACTCGCGAACGCTGCCCGGCAAGCCTCGCCGAGCGGGACGGCAACTTCCGTAATAGATGCTCTTCGTGCGATGCCTTGGGTGAATGCAAACATTACCTATTCCCGGAGCATTGGTCTCTCCCATTACAACGCTCTGCAGACTCGCATGCAGCGCCGCTTTACCAACGACCTCAGTTCGTTGGTCTCCTACACTTGGAGCAAGTCGACGGACGTCAGCAGCGGATATTTCAACGTCGAAAACGGAACCGGCGGTGGCTAAACGGTCCAAAACTTTTATGATCCCAACACGGCGCGCGGTCTCTCCAGCTATGATATCGCCCATTTCTTCTCCTGAGCCACGGTTTATGACTTGCCGTTTGGAAGGGGAAAGGGATGGCTTTCAAGCGGACCAGCATCGTGGTTTCTCGGAAACTGGCAGGCGAATTACATTTTCCAGATTCGCTCCGGCCAGCCCTATAGCTTGCAGGTCACTGGCGATGTAGCCAATCTCAAGGGAAGTGCACCAAACATCGGAAACTACGCACGTCCTAACATCATCGCTGATCCCTTCAAGGCGGGCCCGGTACCGTCGAACCCCGATCCGGGATGCGCAACCACTGTCTCGAACGGCGGAAAAGCGGCTAACGCGGTGCACAATACCACCAAGTTGGTTCAATCCTTGTGCGTTCTCGCTGCCATCGGGCTCGTTCGGCGATTTGGGTCGGAACGCGTTCCGCTTCCACATTTTACGAATATGGATTTTTCACTGTTCAAAACGCTTCGCGTAAGAGAGAGCGTCAGCCTGCAAATGCGTTTCGAAGCATTCAATGTTTTCAATGTCCAGAACTGGAGTGGACCGTCGAATGTCACTATCAACTCGGGAACTCTGATCAGCAAGACTGCAGGCCAGATAACCGGACTGCAAGGAAATCCGCGTCAGCTACAGTTTGGTTTGCGGCTGATGTTCTAACTCGGGCGTGCCAAATGTCCATGCCCGCCAGTGCCAAGTGCTTCGCAGCCGGGTCTTTTGAGCTCTCAACGAACGAGCCCCTTCAGACTTGTTGACAGCGAGCAAAGGTTCGTGACAACCTGCAGGGCAAGTTTGTAAAACGTTTATTTCAATATCCGAAACAAAAAAACAAACGATTCCAGTGCCGTATGAAAACGGAATCCATCGCGGCGAGAGTCCTGAAGATCCACTCGGATGACAATGTGATCGTGGCGCTGGTGCCTTTGAAGGCCGGCGAGCAGATCGAGGACCGGGGCGCCCCAGTCACACTGGCCTCTGATATCGAGTCGAAGCACAAAATCGCAACCCGGGACTTGGCTGCGGGCGATCCAATCGTTATGTACGGGATCCGGGTCGGTAAGGCAGTGAAAACGATTGTCGCAGGTGAACCGATTACCACGGTCAACACGCACCATGACGCGACGGCGGTCAAGGGGCGATCCGCCTCTTCCCCGTGGCTTGCTCCCGAGGTTGGCCGTTGGCGCAACAAACGGTGGTCAGGTTACCGACGTCAGGACGCCCAGGTCGGCACAAGGAATTACTGGCTCGTGATTCCCCTCGTGTTCTGTGAGAATCGCAACATTGACACCCTGCGGCAGGCGTTTGTCGAGGAGCTTGGTTTCGCGCCTCCACAGAAATATCGGACGATGGTGAAGCGACTAGTGCAGCTATACCGAGAGGGACACTCAGATCAGATCATCGGCTCTCAAGTGCAGGAAACCTTGTTGTCTTCCCAATCGAGCGTATTCCCAAATATGGACGGTATCAAGTTCCTGACACACCAGGGCGGTTGCGGTGGAACCCGCGACGATGCCCGTACTTTATGCGGGTTATTGGCCGGATACATCCATCATCCGAACGTCGCAGGCGCCACGGTTCTTAGCCTTGGGTGCCAGAACGCTCAGACCGCAATTCTTCGTGAGGAATTGGAGAAGCGTAATTCTCGCCTCGCCAAGCAGGTGGTAGTCCTCGAACAACAGCACCTCGGAACCGGATCAAAGCTGCTGTCGCAGGCGATAGAGGAGACATTTCTGGGATTAGTCGGGGCCAATCAGGCGCAGCGAACGCCCGCTTCTCCGGAATCCCTCACTGTGGGCTTAAAGTGCGGCGGGTCTGACGGTTTCTCGGGAATCTCCGCCAATCCAACCTTGGGTCACGTTTCGGACAAATTGGCAGCGATTGGCGGACGTACGATCCTGTCTGAGTTCCCGGAATTGTGCGGTGTCGAGCAGGAATTAGTGAATCGCTGTATTTCTGACGAAGCCGCTGATCGTTTTCTATCCCTGATGGCGGCCTACAACTCCCGCGCACATGCCGTGGGCTCCGGTTTCGACATGAATCCATCGCCGGGGAACATCCGCGATGGTCTAATTACTGATGCGATGAAATCCGCGGGCGCGGCCAGGAAAGGCGGGACATCACCTATCACTGCTGTGCTCGACTATCCCGAGTATGCAACACAGTCCGGTCTTAACTTACTCTGTACTCCGGGTAGTGACGTGGAGGCGGTAACTGCACAGGTAGGTTCAGGCGCCAACATGGTCATGTTTACCACGGGATTGGGAACTCCGACCGGAAATCCAATCGCTCCGGTAATCAAGATTTCGACCAATACTGCACTCAGCCAACGCATGCCTGACATCATCGATTTCGATTGCGGCCCCATCATCTCCGGCCAGTCCACGCCGGAGGAGTCGTCCGAGGCTCTCCTCGAGCTCATGCTTCGCGTAGCCAGTGGTCTGAAGACGAAAGCCGAACTGCTCGACCAAGATGATTTCATTCCATGGAAGAGAGGAGTATCCCTCTGACTGTATCCATGCATAATGGCTTATTTCGTCTTCACGGCAAGGTCGCTGTGATTACCGGCGGGGCCAGCGGAATCGGTCGAGCGATTGCAGAAACGTTTGCTGACCATGGGGCCTGCGTCCGACTCATCAATCTGGATCTCGACCTGGCGGAGCAGGTTTCGGCCGCGATCGCGCAGCGCGGCGGTTCGGCCAATGCCCGCCGCTGCGATGTCTCGTCTCACTCGGAAGTCCGTCAAGCATTTCAGGAGATGCTGCGCGACTCACCCATCGACATTCTCGTGAATAATGCTGGAATTGCGCACGTGGGTAACCTCGAGGGTACATCCGAAGAGGACTTGGATCGTATTTATCGAGTGAATGTGAAAGGCATATACAACTGTCTGTCGGCTACGCTGCCGACAATGAAGGAGCGGCGGAAGGGAGTAGTTCTGAATATGGCGTCGATTGCGAGTTCGGCGGGGCTTCCCGACCGCTTCGCATATTCGATGAGCAAGGGCGCCGTTCTGTCCATGACCTATTCCGTTGCACGCGATTATCTCAGTCACAACATACGTTGTAACTGTATCTCGCCAGCACGAGTGTTCACGCCCTTTGTGACAGGATTTGTCGAACAAAACTATCCCGGCCGCGAGCGCGAGATGATGGATAGGTTCTCGCAATCGCAGCCAATCGGGCGAATGGCCGAACCTCGCGAGGTCGCATTTCTTGCTCTTTTCTTATGTTCGGAGGAGGCCTGGTTCATCACTGGCGTGGATTATCCGATAGATGGAGGCTTCTTTAATATCCGCTGATTGAAGCCATTCTGGTTGGTAGTCGATGGGGGACAGCGAACCTTTTTCGCATGAGAATCGACTCTCATCAGCATTTTTGGAAGTTTGACCCGGTTCGTGACAGCTGGATCACGGACAGGATGTCAGTGCTGCATCGAGATTTCCTGCCTCACGACCTAATACCGGAGCTGCAATCCCACAACATAGATGGTTCTATCGCCGTACAAGCCGACCAATCGGAGGCTGAGACCAGATTTCTTTTGGACTTAGCTTCACAATTTCCGCAGATTCTCGGGGTAGTTGGGTGGGTGGATCTCTGCTCATCCAATATCCGCAAATCACTGCAACGATTTGGCAATTGCAGAAAGCTCCGCGGAATTCGTCACATTGTGCAGGCCGAACCCGACGACCGCTTCCTGCTCCGCGAAGCATTCATCCGCGGCATTTCTTGCCTGGCCGATTTCGGTCTTACTTATGACATCTTGGTGTATGCACACCAACTCCCTGCGGCCGTCGAATTGATAGCAAGGTTTCCCGACCAACTCTTTGTCGTTGATCACATCGCCAAGCCTGAGATTAGAAATAAAAAGACAACTCCTTGGTGTCGATACATCCGCGAGATTGCAAGGCATCAAAATGTATATTGCAAAATCTCCGGTCTGATCACGGAAGCGGACTGGCAGAACTGGTCGGACCACGATATCGCACCTTATCTTGATATTGTTTTTGACGCATTCGGTATCGGCCGCGTGATGTTCGGCTCGGACTGGCCAGTCTGCCTGCTGGCGGGCAGTTACTCACGGGTAGTCGATTTGATCAACAGGTATACGGAATCATTTTCCGAGGCCGATCGGGCCAACATTTTTGGTCTGAACGCCGCACGTTTCTACGGACTCAGGAAAGGTTTTTGATGGACCTCAACCTTAGAAACAAGGTTGTACTTATAACTGGCGGGGCCAAAGGCATCGGGGCTCAGATTGGCAGAGCCGTCGCCGAAGAAGGCGCCACCGCGGTTATAGTGGACAAGGACGGAAAGTCAGGACAGGAACTCGAATGTGAACTCCTCCGGCGGGGAAATCAAGCGAAACATATCGCACTGGAACTCGCCGATGCGCAGCTCTCGCGCGAGGCTGTGGCCCGAACCCTGGAAGCTTTTGGGAAAATTGATGCGCTCGTCAACAATGCTGGGGTAAATGACAAGATCGGCCTCGAACACGGGTCACCTGAAGATTATTCGGCGTCGCTGCGCCGCAATCTTCTTCATTATTACGAAATGGCGCATTTCGCATTACCCGCCTTAAAAAATTCGCGAGGCTGCATTCTTAATATCGCATCAAAAGCAGCTCTTACAGGCCAGGGCGGAACTTCCGGATACGCCTCTGCGAAAGGCGCGATTCTCGCGCTCACACGCGAGTGGGCCGTTGAATTGCTTCCTTACGGCATTCGAGTGAACGCGGTTGTTCCGGCTGAGGTCAACACGCCCCTCTATCAGCAGTGGCTCAGCACGTTCCAAAATCCTCAGCAGAAATTTCAGGACATCGTTTCCAAGATTCCGCTTGGGAAACGGATGACCACTCCTGCAGAAATCGCGGCCATAGCAGCTTTTCTCATTTCCGACAGGGCGAGCCACATCACCGGACAGCATGTTTTCGTCGATGGCGGTTACGTGCATCTCGATCGCGCACTTACCTGATGGGTTAGACAAAGGAGAACAGATGGGTCAACCTGCGGCCCCGCTCACAGAAAGGAATTATGTTGCACCGCTTGTCCTGGTGACGAGCCTGTTTTTCTTGTGGGCGCTCGGAGTCAATCTGAACGATGTCTTGATCCCTCACCTGAAGAAAGCGTTCCACCTGACCGACTTCCGTTCCTCGCTCATACAGACAGCATTCTTCGGGGGATATTTCCTCGCCGCGCTCCCCGCTGGCCGCATTATGGAACGCATTGGTTATAAGCGCGGCATCGTCCTGGGACTGTTGATCGGCGCCATGGGCACCATTCTCTTTGTGCCCGCCGCTTCGGTACGTGTTTACGGCTTCTTCTTGTTCGCCTTGTTCGTGATGGCCTGCGGGCAAAGCTTTCTTGAGGTTGGCGCAAATCCGTACGTTATTATTCTTGGCCCACCGGGATCCTCCGAGCGCAGGCTCAACCTCGCCCAGTCCTTCAACTCGGTTGGAGCCGCGCTCACTCCGGGCATCGGGGCCGCCTTCATTCTTACGAATGAAGAGTACTCACCGGCACAGTTGGCCGCCATGACGCCAAGACAGATTGAGGCATATCAAATCGCAGAGGCGAGTACAGTCAGAGGCCCGTACCTTGCAATTACCTGCGTTTTTCTTCTGGTCGCGTTGATGATTTATTTCGCACGGCTCCCTGAGATTCACGAACCGTCCGATTCGAAAACGCCCGACACGTCGCAGCCGCGCTGGTCCGCAGTACTGGCACATCCGCGCCTGGGTAAAGGTGTTATCGCTCCGTTCTTTTATGTTGGTGCACAAGTTGGCGTGGCCAGTTTCATTATTCGCTTTGTGCAGCACACTTCACCCGGCACGTCAGAGAAGTTGGCGGCAAATTATCTGAAATTCCATCTACTCGGATTCATGATCGGACGCTTCGCCGGATCTGCCGTAATGAAGATAATTTCCGCGCCACGCCTGCTTTCGATCTTTGCTGCCGGAGCTCTCATTTCCATTCTGCTGGCTATCAGCACCTCCGGGCTTGCTCCCATCTGGGCAGTCGTTTTCATCGGCTTCTTCCATTCCATCATGTTCCCCACGATTTTTGCTTTGAGCATAAAGGGACTGGGAAGCTACACCAAACGCGGCTCTTCTCTGCTGGTAATGTCGATTATCGGCGGCGCGATGATTCCCGCTCTCATGGGCTACATCTCCGATGCCAGCAGTATTCAGCGAGCTTTCATCGTTCCGCTGGCTTGCTATGTGTACGTCTTATACTTTGCGTTGCGAGGATATCGCCCCGGTGCTGTTGACCAGGCAAGGGGAACGGTCCCAGTGGGGGTCGAAGCCCGATGAAGCGTTACTGTCTCGCACTCGATCTCGCCGACGATCCGCAACTCATTCGTGAATATAAGCGTCACCATGAGAACGTCTGGCCCGAGATACTTCAGAGCATTCGAGACTCCGGAATCGAAGACCTGGAAATCTACCTTCTCGGAACTCGGCTGTTCATGATTATCGAAGCCAAGGACCACTTCAGCTTTGACCAGAAAGCGCAGGCAGACCGAGACAATCCCAAGGTGCAGGAGTGGGAGCAGTTGATGTGGAAATTCCAGCGGGCCCTTCCGCAGGCCGAGCCTGGAGAGAAGTGGTTGCTTATGGACAGAATCTTCAAACTTGCGAGTTAAAGGACTCGTGCTAAGGAGCATAGCTTCGCAATGAATAACCGCTTTACTCGCCGCACGTGGCTTAAAAGTTCAGTATCGTTGCTTGCTGCTAGTGCATTACCGCCGCTGACAGTGCAAACACAGGTGCCACAAACGCCACAGTCTGCTGCTTCGGCCGCTCAAGACGCTGATCGCGCCCGGCGTACGCAGTGGTGGCACGAAGCACGGTTCGGCATGTTCATCCATTGGGGCCTGTACAGCGTTCTGGGGCGGCACGAGTGGGTAATGGAGAACGAAGGAATTCCAGTGAGCGAATACGCTCCTCTCGTCAAGAAATTTCAACCCATGCCTCACGCGGCGCGAGCTTGGGCAAAGCTCGCCAAACAGGCGGGGCAGAAGTACATGGTGATGACTACCAAGCATCACGAGGGTTTCTGCAACTTCAATACGAAGCTCACCGACTACTGCGCACCCAAGCAGGGCCCCGGCCGCGACTTGGTTGCCGAGTATGTCGAGGCCGCTCGCTCCGAAAGTCTGCGGGTGGGCTTCTACTATTCACTAATGGACTGGCACCATCCGGATGGGGCCCGCTGTGCTCAGGATGAAGATGCGCGCAAGCGCTTCGTTGAGTATACGCATGGCCTCATTCGCGAACTGATGACCAACTACGGCAAGGTCGATGTCCTGTGGTACGACGTATCCTGGCCGCTCGACGCCGATCAGTGGGAGTCGGAGCGGATGAACAAGATGGTCTTCGAATTACAGCCGGACATCATTGTCAACAATCGAAACAAACTCCCTGGAGACTTTTCGACTCCTGAGCAACACATCACTGCCGAGACCAACGGTCGGGCCTGGGAAACCTGTATGACGCTGAACGACAGTTGGGGCTACCAGCGTGGCGACGATGCCTGGAAGCCCCCCAAACAGGTGATTCAGAACCTGATCGCCTGCAGTCGTGGCACTGGCAACTATCTCTTGAATATCGGCCCCAAGCCGGACGGAACCATTCCCGAAGAATCGGTGCGGATTCTCTCCGAGGTTGGCCAATGGATGAATCGAAACGGACAGAGCATATACGGGTCCGATCTGTGCCAGGTCCGTCGCAGCAATTACGCCAGCTTTACTCGTAAGGGCAACACGCTTTATATGCACGTGCATTTCTGGCCGGGGGAGACTGTCGCCATCAGCGGCCTGATGACGGGTGTTAAGTCGGCACGGTTGCTGGCTTTGGATAAAAAGGTCCAGGTCCAGCAGGACAAGTTCCGCGTTCGGTTCACCGGATTGCCTGCCGAAGCTCCAGACCATCCCGTCACCACCATCGCCATCGAGTGCGAATCGGAGCCAACGCAGGACACCCTCTTCGTGCGCAAAGAGAAGCCGCGTGACGGCGTGTAATCCAGATCACGAGTTCACTTATCGTTCATGCTTATTTATCTGTCTATCATGCTAGAGCGATACGCTCTTCCCTCAAATGGGAAACATTGGAAAGAACGCCAGGTGGCGGACAATTTCTGAATTCTCACACGCAGTAGGCTCTTGGGGAGCGCCACGAATGAATAAGCTAGGCATCAGAGGTCGCAGAGATTTTCTGAAGTTTGCGAGGATCGGCGTAACCAGTGTGGCAGCCGCCCCCTTGAGTCTTGAGGTTGGATCGCGGTCGGCTCCATCGGCTTCCGGTGCCGCCCAGAGCAGCGCATTCGATGTTCGCAAGTACGGCGCAAGAGGAGATGGTAAAACCATCGATACTCCCGCCATCAATAGTGCAATCGATGCTGCGGCTGCTACCGGTGGAGGAACGGTGCTCTTCCCTGCCGGTACCTACGTCAGTTATTCCATTCACCTGAAGAGTCACGTCACTCTTTACCTCGATTCCGGGGCTATGATTCTCGCCGCTGCCGTTCCGCTCGAAGGCACAAGTGCCGGATACGATTCACCGGAACCACAAGGTCCGTGGGAACCGTACCAAGACTTCGGCCATAATCACTGGCACAACAGCCTGATCTGGGGTGAAGGCGTGCACGATGTTGCCATACTCGGCCCAGGATTGATTTGGGGAAGGGGCCTCAGTCGAGGCCTGGGGCACGACAAGGATCTGCCTTCCACCAAGAACCCCGGAGTTGGCAACAAGGCAATCGCCCTAAAGAATTGTCGGAACATTATTCTTCGTGACTTCTCCATTCTCCAGGGCGGCTGGTTTGCGATACTTGCCACCGGCGTAGATAACCTCACGATCGACAACCTAAAGATCGACACCAATCGTGACGGAATGGACATCGACTGCTGTAAGAATGTTCGCGTTTCAAATTGCAGCATCAACTCCCCTTGGGACGATGGAATCTGTCCCAAGAGTTCATTTGCTCTTGGCTACGCGCGAGCTACCGAAAATGTCACGATCACGAACTGTTATGTGACAGGCAACTATGAACTCGGCACTATGCTCGATGGAACCTTCAAGAAGTTTGGTCCCGAATTCAATAACCATAATACCGGACGTATTAAGTTCGGCACGGAATCGAACGGAGGCTTCAAGAACATCACTGTCTCGAATTGCGTCTTCGACGGCTGTCGTGGTCTGGCGTTGGAAGCAGTGGATGGAGCTTTGTGTGAAGACCTCAGTTTTGTCGGGATTACTATGCGCGATCTGACCAACTCGCCGATGTTCCTTCGCCTTGGAACCCGCATGCGGGGTCCGAAGGACGCTGTCGTCGGCAGCATGAAGCGCATCCTGATCAGCAATGTCACCAGCTACGGAGCGCTTCCGGAATTCTGCTCGATCATCAGCGGAGTACCGGGCCACTTCATCGAAGATCTGAAGATCAGCAATATATACCTTCACCAACTCGGCGGCGGCACGCGGGAGATGGCGAGCCTGCAACCACCGGAAAAAGAAGATGCCTATCCGGAACCAACCATGTTCGGACCTCTGCCAGCTACGGGGTACTTCATTCGTCACTGCAGGAACGTTGAATTCTCCAATATCGAAATCGCCACGGAAAAGCCCGATCTCAGACCTGCTTTCTGGCTCAGTAACGTCGATGGTGCAGACTACTTCCGCGTGAAGGCGCCTAGAGCCGCCGGCGCTCCAGTGTTTCACTTGAACGAGGTCACCAACTTCAGGGTACTCGGTAGCAGAGATGTAAAGGATACCGTTCTCGATAAAGTTCAAACCCAGGAGTTACCCTCCTCTTCCTGACGAACTTACGAGGAATAACAATTCTCGAGAATCGAATGAAAGCTCACAACGATACCGTTATTTCTCGACACAAGCGGCTGGGCATTGCCACTACTGCCTCGGATGGAGCAGGCTGGTTGATCGGCAGCAGAGCAGCCACCAAGAACAACACACCGTCGGCTGATCACAATGTCCGTGCTCGCACTTACAACGCCCGAGATTTCGGGGAGTTTAAGAGAACTCCTGCATGATACGCGTACTCCGGCTCTTTTCGTTTTTTCTGATGGCAAGTTGTTTCGCTGCTGACCTAACGGTAAACTGGGTGGTTGAAAAGCAGAGGGGAGACGGCACAGTCGACAAGTCCTACTTCAATCTCAAGCAAGCGGCCTCTGACATAACCGGAACCATTCGCGTCACACAATTTTTTACACCATATCCGAGAGCAGCGGCACTCCCGATCACTTCAGCATTACCGGAAGCATGAAAGACGGCAAGAGCGAGCGCCAGGTCACCTATGAGGGCAGGCTAGTTGGCGATCAACTACGGCTCTCTACGCGGCGGCGGTCGGACGCTGCCGTGATTGAATTAACTGCTCACCGCGCCGCCTCCGGGGAAGGTGCAATGCCCGCCCGACTTCCTCTTCCCACGCTTCACAAAGTGAGTGACAACGGGTTGGTGAAAACTCCGCCTATGGGTTGGAACAGTTGGAACCACTTCAAGAGTAAGGTGAGCGACGCTGTAGTCCGCGAGATCGCCGATGCCATGGTAAGCAGCGGCATCAGAGACGCCGGTTATTCGTACATCAACATTGATGACACCTGGGAAGGTGAGCGGGACGCCAAAGACAATATTACTGCCAACCAGAAGTTTCCCGATATGAAGGCTCTCGCCGATTACGTTCATAGCAAGGGCAGGATTCAAGAAGCCGTAGCGAGAAAGCCCCCGGATGGTCACGCAGGCTGCTGCCACGGTACAGATTAGGATATGCTACCCCGAAATCTATATTTCCGGATTCAAGAAGATGGATCTGCCGAACGTTTCCAAAAAGCACCGCTGGTCTATCGTCGGCCTGCTCTTTACAGCATCCTTAATCAACTATCTGGATCGCGCGGCGATTTCATTCGCATTGCCATTGATCTCCAGGGACTTCCACCTGACATCGGGAACCAAGGGTCTCCTGCTTTCCTCTTTTTTCTGGTCGTACGCGCTCATGCAAGTTCCCATTGGCTGGTGCGCCGACCGATTCAATTTGCGCTGGCTCTATGCCGGAGCATTCGCCCTGTGGTCATTCGCGCAGGGACTTACGGGCCTCGCAGGCAGCCTTGCCGCTTTGATTGGGTTCCGCGTTCTTCTGGGGGTCGGAGAGTCCATCTACCTCCCCGGAGGAACCAAAATCGTTAGCTTGCTGTTCGCGCGGAAAGAACGTGGTCTGCCCTCAGGACTCTTTGATTTCGGCACGCGGACAGGACTGGTTCTCGAAGGCATTTTGGTGCCCTGGTTGTTAACACATTATGGATGGCGCAACACTTTCCTCCTTTTAGGCTTCGCGGCTCTTGTCTGGATCGTCCCCTGGTTTTCGGTTTTTCCTCGGCGTTTGCCGGCACTGAACACTGTCGTAGGCTCACCGTCCTCCAAAGTCTCGCGTGTTGGTCGGAACACTATCCTAAACCGCAATTTGCTGGGGATCTGCCTCGGATTTTTTTGCTTCGATTATTACTGGTATGTGCTGGTCACGTGGCTGCCCGACTACCTGGTGACGGTTCGCCGCCTCAGCATCGTACAGGCCGGCTTTTATGCTTCGCTCGCGTTCTTTACGTTCGGGATTGCCGAACCCATCGGCGGATGGATCGCCGACACTCTGATCGGTCGCGGTTGGGATGAAACTGCGACTCGCAAAGGAATCGTGACGGTCGCTTTCGCTATGGGTGTTTTTCTTATTGCATCCATGCGTGCTATACATACCGATATCGCTGTCGCGTTATTGATCTTGGCTTCCTTGGTCGGTCTGGCCACCGGCAACCTGCTCACAATTCTTCAATCTTGCGCGCCGGTCGAACAAGTCGGGTTATGGACGGGAGCTGAGAATTTTGCAGGTAATCTCGCGGGAATCATCGCACCACTCGCCGTGGGATTCTTGATCACGTCGCATGGTTCATATGTTCCAGGCTTTGAGCTCGCCTCGGTCGTTCTTCTCCTGGGATTGCTCGCCTACTGGTTCGTCGTCGGTGACTTGAAACCTCGATTGTCTTAACTCGGCCAGCGCGCACGCTATGGGTACCCCAGGCGGCGACCTACACCGAGAATCGCGTCATAAGCATTGTCAACTAATCCCTCGAAAACTGTCAGTCAAGGCGTCTGGGCGCCCTGGGTGTCGACATACACCGCGTAGAGAGACTGGCTCGCAGCCATGAACAACCTGTTCTTCTTGGCGCCACCGAAGCAGAGGTTTGCGCATGTTTCCGGAAGTTGGATCTTCCCGATCAGCGTGCCGTCAGGTGCGAATACGTGCACTCCGCTGTAGCTTCCCCCTGCCCATCCCGCAGCGGACCAGACGTTGCCGTCCACATCGCAACGAATGCCGTCGGATGATCCCGGCGACATATTGGCAAACATACGACCATTGTTGAGTCGCACGCCGTCCACGACGTCATAGACGCGAATGGGGCGCGGATCGCCAGCGCGTTTTGGAATACCTGTGTCCACGATGTAAAGCCTTTTCTCGTCAGGAGAAAAACACAGGCCGTTGGGCTTATCCATGTCGGTGGCAACGACTGTCGCTTCACCCGTTTTCGGGTCGAGTCGATAGACACTCGCGGGCAGTTCGAACGGAGCCTTGTGGCCTTCGTAATTCGACATGATGCCGTAACCAGGATCGCTGAACCAGATGGCGCCGTCAGAATGCACCGCCAGGTCATTCGGAGAGTTGAGCTTCTTGTCCTGAAAATGATCCATCAGCACGGTGATCGTGCCGTCGTATTCGGTTCGGGTGACCCGGCGCATGTCGTGTTCGCAGGTGATCAGCCTACCCTGTCGGTCCCGACAGTTGCCATTGCTATAGTTCGACGGGCTGCGGAAAACGCTGACCTCTCCGGTTTCTTCGAGCCATCGGAGCATTCGATTGTTGGGAATGTCGCTGAAGAGCAGATACCGCCCATCCCCAAACCAAACAGGCCCTTCCGCCCAACGCGTGCCTGTGTAAAGGCGCTCAACGGCAGCGTTGCCGACCTTGTATTTTGTGAACCGCGGATCAATCACTTCCACCGCCGGATCCGGATAGGCCACGAGACTCTTCCGTTCTTGCTCTTCGGCAAGTGCCCAAGGTTTCAGGGCCAGCGCCGTCGCGGCGCCGAGGGTAACGTCCATGAATGTGCGTCTCTGCATGCGTCTGTACCTCGGACGGAAAAAAATGTACGAGGCACCTTATCACGGCCTCTTCGGAAGCGGAATAAACTGCTCCACTAAAGTTTTGGGCTGTGTGGTCGGCGGCTGGAAAATGCGTCAGCGCTGGTCGTCATTTCCGGTCTCCGCGTCAATTGGGATCAGCACGAACGATATTTGTAGTCTTGCGGAATGAGAAGTTGAAGGGAACTTCGAGCTCCCCAATTTCTTTTACAGGTCTCAAGCATCCAGACGGTGCCGCCCAAATGGGGAGATATCCGGTTTAGCTCAGAACACAAGGTTTTGCTGAGCTGGGGCCGATGCCGGGCGAAACCCAAGTTGCTCCCAGAGCCAACCCGTCGCCAGCGGGTGGTCCCCCCACGCGCCCGACAGATAAGTCAAGCAGATGACGGCTTCCTCATCGCTGCCGACCGCGTAAGTCTCTGGGATTTCGACGGGCACAGGCCACCGGAACGTCGACGCCGTTCAAGCAAGGACCGGTGTTTGCCGTGTTGCAGCGGAAAATGCTGGTCAGGTAGTCCGACCGGAAAAGACCTCTCCTGCTGCTTTCAAACTGGGCACGTCCGGATAATCCGTGTTCGCGCCATCCGCGTTGTAGTCGCACCTAGAATAAGAGGCCGCACAGTTCACCGAAAACGGCGGTCCGCTCTGAAGAATCGTTGGTGAGCTCCCACTTGCCTAGTATTTTATTTAGAGCTCCGCTGCCGCGCGGACTCGGTACCGGCCACAAGGTCGTAAACGCGAACCTGTGCCGGATGTCGAAATCGGCAAGCCCGCGTTCGCGGCTGTCGTTATATGCCTCGGCGCGCACGGGTGCGTCGTGTTTGCTGGACTGATCAATGGCCTTACCAAATGTGTATGCAGCATCGAAGTCTAAGCCATGCCCAGCACGCTTCTTCAGTGCCGCCGTCATTCCATGATAGTGGCTGTTCTCAGGATTCGATCTTTCCGGCAGAAGTTGACGATGACTTGGGGGCATTTGGGCTGAAAATTCTACGAACACCCGTGCAGGCGAGGGCCAATGCCTACTGTGAACGATTGATCGGAAGCATGAGGCGCGAGTGCCTGGACTGGGTGGTCCCGCTGAGAGAAAAGCACCTGCGGAGAATTCTGCGGGAGTGGGTTGTGCATTACAATCGCGGACGCCCGCATGCCAGTCTTGGTCCGGGAATTCCAGAAGCGGAGACTACGCAACAGCTAAGCCCGAAGCATCCCGGACACGAATTGCCGCCGGATTGTCGGATAAGAATTAAGGAAGTACTCGGCGGACTGCACCACGAATATCCGCTGGAGAAGGTCGCCGCGTGAGATCGAACGCACTTTCTGGGGGCCACAAGGGTAGTTGGAACGCCGCTGTCTGACCGTCTGAGTCCTGTTCCTTTGAACGGTGTATTGAGCACTGAAACCATGGCCTCGCTAGCATGCTTCACACTACTGTCCTAGCTAAGCTAGCTCTTATGACAAGCGCGCACGACTACCTTGTGACTGCAGTATAGAGATAGCCTTCGAGTCGAAGGAGACAAACTCTTCTGCACCCAGCCAGTCGCCTTCATAAGCAATGATACCGTCCGCGAAATCTCCGCCGGCATCGAGTATGGACAGACCTGCCTCGACCGCTGGTCGATTCATCACAACGTTAGCGCCGTTCATCAGGCGATGAATCGCATCGGAGATATCAGACACAGATTTCTTATAACCTCGACGAAGCACCCACACAAATTCACAGAGAACCGGAATAGGCACGGCAACAAGATCGGCCTCCTGCAGGACCTTTGCAGCTCGCCGGGCTTGATGGACGTCGTCTTGAACAGCAGCTCTGACGAGCACGTTGGTGTCGGCGGTGATTTTCATTTAGCTTTTGCCCATCCCCGGATCGCGATCGCACTGATTTCATCGATCGTGAGCTTCCGCCCTCCTTTTTGCGATAGACAGCCGATGAAATCAGCAATCGTGCCATTCGGCGCAACCGCTTTCACAATGATCCGGCCATCTGGTAATTTGTCGGCTTCAATTTTTTCCCCGGGACCGACGCCAAGATGCTTTAGCAGATCCCGCTTGAGCGTAACCTGGCCCTTTGTAGTAATCGTGAGAGTGGTCATACATCTACCGCTTGGCTACCGAGAATACATTGTAAGGCAGTTTTGCCTTACTGTCTAGTGGGAGCCTTACAACCGCTCACAACCGTGTCGCCAGCGCCTGAAATCTCTAATGATCTCTTCCTCGGAGATTTCCCCTGCAGCCAGGGTTTCCAGCAGATGAGGTGCTGCCTCCTTGAGGGCTGCCTGTTCTGCTTCCGTGCGCTTGCGTCGTGCAGGAATCTAACAGCCGACGGTATCACCGTGGCGCGTGATTGCCAGCGGTTGCTCGGCCTGCGGCAGATGGCTGGCGAGCTTCTCACGGAACTCTCTAATCTCAACCTTTACCGTCCCCATTTGCCGTGGGGCGCGTACCCCCGTCGCAGTACATCGTCCAAACTCTAGCCAGATTTGGCCGGCGAGCCGGTTTGATCGGCCGCCCCAACGGATGAAACAGAATTGACCATGATTACGTCGACCTCGAAATTGACCTGCTGCGAACATTCGTACTGGCCGTCGGGCACTGAACCTCATCCACACTCCGCATAATCGAATTTCGATCACGACTCTCGATAGGTAAGGAGGTGACGTCAGCTGATCAGGGCCTTCTGCTCAGAGTCTTATCAGACTGCACATTCTCCCTCACGCATGTGACGAACCAATTTGGGTTTGGAAATGATTCAAGAGACGTCGCCTCATGGCTACCCGGCTGAGCCCTGGCGAATGGGAGTCACGGTGCCCCAGCAAGATGCTAAATCGCGCACTTGCACCCGTCTGCGTACTATTCGCGTGCTGTTTGCGGTTTCTGGACTTGCATCAGGCGCAATCCGCCTTGGCCGAGGAGGGTATGACCGAGGCGAATACCTGACAAAGGTTGCAACAGTTCAAACTGCAGCTCGGCTAGTCGACAAAAACCTACATCGCCACGCAGTCCTGCACTCCGCCTCGCATCCTCAAGATTCACGCGTCACGAGCTAACACCGATGGCTCATTCGTCAATTTCCTTACGCACATTGCCCAATCTGTCCAGTTTCGGAATTTCAAACTGCAGGTCAGTTTCGGAGGATCGGAGCTGGCGGCCAACGGCAAGTTTTCCACAGAAAGGCGAGTCAATGCTCATCCCAATCACTCATCCGGATGAGCATTGGATTCGGTCCCTCTGATAGCCGCATGATGTAGCAACCTTGGGATACATACCGCTGGCTAGGACCAAAATTCAGCAGTTCGTAATCCGTATATTCCTGCACCTCCATCATGTCGATCAGATCGAGAAGATAGTCGCGATAGAAATTCCGCTCCATGCGCACCAGAGCATCCGCCAGCACGGCCGTTACGAAGCCCGTTTTGGAAGCGATTCGGCGGTCATTCTTTTGGTACTCCTTGTTCACTACCGTAGGCCGTGGTCTGCCCATTCTCGGAGGGAGCGTTCTCGCCCCAGGCTCCCGGAAAGGGTAGGCAACATAGGTGAATGAGCGCGCGTCCGAAGGTAGGTCCCAGAGGCGCCCCCCCATAAGGGTGGAGGAAAGGAAAACGAAGGCGGGACGCTTGGTACCGGTGGCGAGGGAGCGCAGGGCGTCATAGGAATCCGGTCCCGTCCAGAGCATCAGGGCGGAGTCCTTCCCCGCGGGAACCAATCTCGAAAGCGATTCGCCAGTAAGCGGCTGCTCCTTTCCCAGGCTAAGGGTCTTCAACGGTTTTTCGCCGGTGCCTCACCACACATCCTGGAACCCCGCGGCGAGGGCCCTTGCCTCCGGGCCAGGACCCAACACTTGTACGAGGTTCCAAGGACGGGTCGAGTCGATTGTCTTGGACAAGTAACGGGCGACCGCCTCGCCTTCCCGGTAGTAGCCCTTGGAGAAATACACTGTGTAGTAGTCGGTCCGGGAGATCTCGGGCAAATCCGTGATGGGGAGTATGCACGGGATCTGGCGGTCCTCACAGAATTGATGGATCGGTTTCCAGGTATCGTTCGAAAGGCCTCCGACCAACGCGAAGACGGGCTCGGCGCGGTAGAAGTCCTCCAGCTGGGCACGCCATGTGTTGGGTGGCCCCGTGAGAAGCCAGTGAGCGAGCGTCCAAGGGCGAAAGCTTAGGAACATGACCCCCATGGGGACCGTCTGGCCCATGAGCCCAGGAGCGGACCCTAAATTGTTGTGCCACCGGACGCTTCCATCCAGGGACTCGAGCATCGCATCCCTGTCTTGCTGGTCGACATCGTCCGTGACGACCGTGGCCAGGGCCAGACTGGTCTCTGTCACTCCAGGGGAGGGCTGGCTGGAAAGCTGCTTCAGATAGTGGATGAGAATCGCCATGTCCCGGTCGCTCAGAGGGTATTTGGGCATGATGGGGTTGAAAGGACGGCCATTGGGGTCGATCCCCTTTCGGATGGCCCTGCTCAAGGTACCGTCCGCATATGCGGGACGAAGCGGGGGGGGCTGAAACCGCAGAGGCAGGATTTCCGCCCGTTCAGCAGGCGACAGGCTTGGAAAGGAGCGATAGAGCGGCTGGAACAGGTTCGGCCCATTGATTGGCAGGGTTCGGAGCCCTCCCTCCTCGGTCCCCAAACCGCTTCTCGTGTGGCAGCTTGCACAGGCAAAGGTCGTTCCGGGCAGGGAGACGCCGCCTGGCATCGCAACCATCATCGGTTTGCCTGAGGGAAGGATGCCTATCCGGTACATCCTTTCTCCATCGATCAGCGTCTGTTCCATCGACACACCGACGACGGCCTTCTTCCTCTCCTTGGCACCAGTGCCCGCCCGGGCGAAGCCGCTCAGGAATAGAACGCAGAATCCCACCAGGGCGGTTCGGCGCCAGTTCCGCAGCGTCTGGGTCGATAGCGTCTGGGTCGATCCAGGCAGGGGAAATTTCACCAGGTCATCCTTCATGTGCCCGTCCGTCCCGCATCTCGATAACCCTTCCCGCGAGCTTGGCGAGGTTGGCGTTGTGGGTCACCATGACGATGGTAAGCCCTGCGCTTCTGTTCAAGTGCCGCAGGACCTCGCCTATCTCCATCGTCCTCTTCGTGTCGAGGCTCCCCGTCGGCTCGTCGGCAAGGAGGATCTTCGGGCGGTTGATGAGCGCCCTGGCGATGCTCGCCCGTTGCATCTCACCCCCTGAAATCTCACCCGGCAAATGGTTCATACGGTGCTCCAAGCCGAGCATGCTCAGCAATTTCTCCGCCTCTCCGTCCGTTCCGGGCTTGCGGTAAAAGGCCAGAGGGAGTGTTACATTTTCCCTCACAGTCAGCGTGGGGATGAGGTAGAAATTCTGAAAAATGTAGCCGAAGACCTCCCGCCGGATCCGGGTGAGTTTCCGCTCGCTGACGATCTTCCCGCCGCCGAATATCCTTCGGCTGTCAAGGTCGAGCTCACCCGCCGTCGGATTATCAAGACAACCGAGCAGGTTCACGAGGGTGGTTTTCCCCGAGCCGGAAGGGCCCGTGAAGGAAATGAAATCCGCTTCTTGGATTTTCAACGACACCCCATCGAGCGCGTGGATTTCCTCAGTTCCCCGCTGGTAGGTGCGCCTGAGCCCGCGTGCTTCAAGCGTTATCCCTTTCTGGCTCGTCATACCGCGCTCCGGATCGTTTCCAATGGCCGCACTCTGCCCGCCTTCCATGCTGGGTAAGCGCCGCGCAGGAGTCCAACCACCCCGACGACTCCAATCGTCAGCAATGCCAACTTCAGGTCGATCTCCACCAACCCCCCTTTGGGCGCGTAGGGCAGAACCCGCCGGGCCAGAGCGTCAGCGGCCCGTGCGAACGCGAAGGCGAGGCCGACCCCCGCGATCCCGCCG
>DATEPX010000350.1:0-10790 GCA_035272945.1 Terriglobales bacterium | reverse complement strand
CCAACCGGCAACTTGAACATCCCGATCTTGGAACTCGTCGATTCCTTTGCTCCTTTGCTCGACCAGCCCCAACTATCGCGATTTACAACCCACTTCGCACCGATGACTGTGCGCTCGCGATGTCTTCACGAATAATGCGGGCTAAGAGCCGTCATGATGACTGCCGTGAGGAGGTGTTTGGGATCGATGCCGACCAGGATGTAAGCCGCCATGATTCCACCCGAAACGTGGGCCCTGCCGCTTGTCATGATCGTCATCAGCTCAGATCGGGTCAGGTCTGGAAGAAAAGGCCGGATCGTGAGAGGGGCCTCGGTCTGTCCCCTGAAAATACTGGCGGCGACGTTCAGCGACTCTGCGCCACTGGCGCCCAGGAAGCGAGTCATGACCTTCGCTGCCTGGCGAATGATGAATTGCATAATCCCGTAGTGATAAAGAACGGCAAAAAAAGCGGCTATGAAAATGATGGTCGGCAGCACTTGAAAAGCAAAATAAAAACCCATCGAAGAGCTTGGCTTGCCCAACTCGCCGAAGACAAACGACGAGCCTGCAAAGGCGTTGTCCAATAGCTTTTTGACGAGGTCGCCGGAAACTTGAAAGATAAGACGGCCCACTTCGATCTTGATAACAAATACGGCGAAAGCAAACTGCAGACCCAGACCCCAGAGCACTGTCTTAATGCGAATTGCGCGCCGGTTTGTGGAAAAGGCGAAGGCCATTCCTGACCGAGAATTCCCGTAAATCGTCCCATTCAGGCCTTTTCTGCCTTGGTGATAACCCGGTGCACCAGCGCTCGGCGTTTCCCGGGAGGCGCTTCGCCAATACGATAGCTTTCCAAGATCATTTGCCGCGCGCGCGTGGCTCGGGATTCGGCATTGTAGTGAAGCGTGCAAAGGACATCCCCTTTTTCAACACGCTCGCCAACCTTCTTATGCAGAACCAGACCCACAGCTGGATCGATGGAGTCTTCTTTCTTCTCGCGGCCGCCGCCGAGAACCACGGCGCCAGTACCCAAGGCCTCACAGTCGATGCTGGTGATATAACCTGCCTGCGGACTCACAACCCTGCCCAGGTGGGTGGCCTGCGGTAGGCGTTTCGGATCATCGACCACTCTGGGATCGCCACCTTGCAGTCCGATCATCTTTTCGAATGATTCCATTGCCTGACCCGAGGCAATGAGTTTCGCCGCCAATTCTCTCCCATGTTCAAGGTTAGGCGAGATGCCTCCCAGGGAAAACATCCAGCCAGACAACTCGATACACAATTGCCACAGGTCATTCGAGCAGTCTCCCTGCAGGACGTCCAATACCTCCACAACTTCCAGCGAGTTACCGACGAAGGATCCTAGTGGCTGGTCCATGTCGGTGATGAGGGCGACAACTTTCTTGCCCATCCGCTCGCCAGTTTCCACCATCAGCTCGGCAAGAAACACGGCTTCGTCTTCTTTTTTCATGAAGGCACCGGAGCCGGTCTTGACGTCGAGCACCAGAGCATCTATGCCCTCCGCCATTTTTTTGCTCATGATGGAGGCGCAGATCAGGTAGGGGCTCTCCACCGTACCGGTGACGTCGCGAAGGGCATAGAGCTTGCGGTCTGCCGGAGCTACTTCCGCGGTCTGACCGATCATGGCGCAACCGCATTGCCGGAGAACCTCGCGAAATTTTGGAACCGGCAGGTGAACATTAAATCCGGGGATGGATTCCAACTTGTCCAGAGTGCCGCCGGTATGCCCCAGGCCGCGACCGCTGATCATGGGAACCACCAGCCCTCCAGCGGCGGCCAGCGGCGCCAACACGAGCGAGGTCTTATCGCCGACTCCCCCGGTCGAGTGCTTGTCCACCTTCTTGCCTGGAATATCAGAGAGATCCAATATCTCCCCCGAGTGCAACATCGAGTTCGTCAGGGCTGTGGTTTCGGCCCGCGTCATGCCTCGCATCACAACCGCCATCAGCCAAGCCGACGCCTGGTAGTCGGGAATTTCAGAGTTCGTGTACCCTCGAATGAAGGATTCGATTTCCTCTCCCGAGAGTTCCTGGCCGTCGCGCTTTTTGCGGATAACATCAATCGCACGGAACTTTGTCGACAGCGACATTGCGGGCTGACTTTTCACTTCAGGCGAAATCCTTCCGGCAGGAGCTCTGGTAGGGGGGCTTCCTTCCAGCCTTGGGCGGTGGGAAAAAAGATGATCGCCTCGGGGCCAAACTCGTAAATTACCTGCCGGCAAGCGCCGCAGGGAGCGCAGGGAGCATCATTCGCGTTGATAACGGCAATGGCGCGGATTTCCAATTTCGGACCGGAGTGCGCGATGGCCGAGAAAACCGCAGTGCGCTCAGCACAGTTTGTCATTCCATACGACGCATTTTCCACATTACAGCCGGCAAAGATTTCGCCTTTTCCCGTAAGCAATGCCGCTCCTACCTTGAATTGCGAATAGGGCGCGTAGGCGTTCTTGGCGGCAGCCTGAGCCGCATCGATCAAGCGCTGGCGATCCTCGGCGGAAACCCTGTTCTTGGTCATATCTTGATACCCGACTCTAGCCATACGGCCCTGATATTCGGAACTTCCCTAAAGCCTAGTGTCCAGCGCCTAAAGCTGACTCTAAACCGAGCTCAGCCGTTCGCCCGCGCTATCAGGAGAATCGCCAAAGCATAGAAGGCAAACATGAGGGTCAGGTACAGTTTGGCACGGCCTCCCGAGCCTTCAAATTCTTTCCAAGCGAGGATGCCCCATAGTGCCGCCACCATGGGCGCCGACTGCCCAATCGCATATGAAATGGCAACGCCGGTGAAGCTCGCGGCGACCAAATTGAAGACCGTTCCGATGCCCCAGATGAATCCGCCCAGTATACCCAGAAGATGTCCGGAAGCGGACGCCCGGAAGAATCCGCCGAAACCGACCGGCTCGCCCACGAGCGGGCGCTTCATCAGGTAAATGTTCCAGATGAAACAGGAGAGCAACGCACCCAAGCTTAAGAACACGGCAGCGCTATACGGCCCGAGAGCTTTGCCACGAGTCATGGCGTGAGCCATGAACGGCGCCCACAATCCCATCAGGATTCCCGAAACCACGCATGTGATCAGGCTCTTCTTCGTTACCGTCCGTCCAGCCGCCGCCAGGCTGCCATAAGCCTTCCCGTCCAGAATCACGGCAATGAGTGCACATGCAACCCCGCTGGTCAGCAATCCCGCATTCCCCTTCGGCTGAAGCGCATAACTCAGCACAACTCCGACAACCAGGGCTATGCCAATGGAGATCGGGAAGGCCACCGAGAGTCCGACCATATCGATCGCCGCGACCAGCAAGAGATTGGCGAGGTTGAATAGGGCCCCACCCACCAATGCATAAGCAATGTTGGCATCGTCGACCGAGCCGACATTGCTGAGGAAACTGGAGGCATCGTGCCCCGTGCTCCCCATGGTGAAGGCGAGAATCAGGGAAATCAGGAAAACGCCAACCGCATAGTCCCAATAGAAAAGCTCAAAACGATAGTTCCTGACGCCCTTATACGTATTTGCCCACGAACCCCAGCAGATGGCGCTGGTGATCATCATTAGCAGCGCAATGCCCAGACTTTGTGGCGTAAACATCGTCTCTCCTTATGCGGTCCGCATCACGGGGAACAGCCGAATTCACTTGCCTTGAATTCTCGATACGAACAGCTGCAAAAATCGCTCCGCGTCGACTTCCACGCAGACTCTTGCATTGGGAGGCACTTTGTCGACGCCCTCAATCACGTAGTGGTCGCCATGTAAGACATTTCTCTCCACCGTGCCGTGACGGTTGGCAACCGTTTCACCGCGAGTGAATGTGCCGGCGGTCTCGACGTCCACATGCATATCCGGTGCCTTGACGAGGGTGCTGTCAATCGCCACTCCCACGGCCAACGGATCGTACATGGGGCTTCCCGGCCATCCGAATTGCGCCGACAAATCCACCAGATAGTTCGCAACCCTGTAAACAAAATCGTTGACGGGACCGTGTGTGCTGCCGAGCTGCTCGAGGTGCTTTCGGGAAAGCAGCGTCTTATCGCCGACGTCGAGCCCAACCATGGTTAGAGGCCAGCCTGCACGGAAGACAATTTGCGCAGCCTCCGGATCGTTGTAGATGTTGGCTTCCGCAGCGGCGTTCACGTTCCCTCCGGAAACCGACCCTCCCATGAGTATGACTTCCTTCACCAGAGGGACAATGGAGGGATCCTTGAGAACCGCCAGTGCAATGTTGGTGAGCGGGCCGACGGGAACTAAGGTAATTTCATGGGGTGCGGCGTGTACCATCTGGATGACGAGATCCGGTCCAAAATGCCCGTCGACTTTGCACTTGCTGGGCGGAAGCTCAACATTGGCCAAGCCGTTTTTGCCGTGCCAGAATTCCGCCGTAGTCAGTTTCTGAAAGAGGGGATGCTGCGCGCCTGCGGCAACTGGTATATCGCAACGATTTGCCAGAGAGACCATGCGCAGGGCGTTCTCCAACCCCTGAGCGGCAGTCACGTTGCCCGGGACGACGGTGATTGCACGCACGTCCAACTCTGGCG
Source organism: Terriglobales bacterium (assembly GCA_035272945.1). Classification (GTDB taxonomy): domain Bacteria; phylum Acidobacteriota; class Terriglobia; order Terriglobales; family Acidobacteriaceae; genus Gp1-AA122. The sequence goes on along the minus strand of DATEPX010000350.1, from coordinate 6,262 downwards.
ACTCGAGCGCGAGCATCAGAGCTATGGCGTCATCGGAGCCGGGATCGGTGTCGAAAATGATTTTTCTAGACGCGGCGAAACCGGGCGTCAGGGCATTTGCCAGGAAAATCAGCAGCAGAGAGGAAATATACGGGATACGCGCACGGCACGACTCGAAGCGTTTCAGAGGCTTTGGTCTCCGGAATGCGACGTAGCCTAGCGTCGGGACTGAAAGGGTGTCAAGGCCAAAGTGTGCAACAGGCCAAAGTGTGCAACTGGTAAGACTCGCGTCTGGGGGTACGTCGCGAGGGATAATTTAAACGGCTGTAGCGGAAGGGCAGGAGCCCCGCTCGGCAACAACTTCCATCATGGCGCGGGCAGCGAGACCGAAGGCGGACCCCGCACTTCGCGACCCTGCTTGCCTGGGTCGAGGCAACTGATACTGGCGCTGGAACCTGCTCACTACCGTCACGACTTAGAGGCCACTCTCCGCCACAATCGTGCGTCTGAAGCAACCCAAAAAAGCAACATTCATCCTCCATCGGCGACGAAGTTCTAATCTACAGCACTCCATCCCAGGCAGAGCTTCCCCTGACCTTCCAATATGCGTCCTGGCAGTACGTGACTCTGGGGCTCGACGAAACCGTTTACGGCTGCGAATAGGTCGATCTGCGCAGAAATTCGCCTCTGCCCGGCTGCCCCAGGAATTTGTCACGCTCAACAATCAGCCGACCCCGCGATAGTACTGCATCCGGCATGCCAGTGACTTCGATCCCTTCGAACATAGAATAATCCACCCGCATGTGGTGAGTTTGTGCGCTGATCGTGTGCTTGCGTTCGGGATCGAAAATCACCAGGTCGGCATCGCTGCCCACCGCAATCGTTCCCTTCCGAGGATAAAGGCCAAACAGCTTCGCAGGGGTCGTGGAAACCAGTTCCACGAAGCGGTTGACACTGAACCGCCCCCGCGCGACTCCACCCGAATAGATCAGGCTCATACGGTGTTCAATGCCAGGGCCGCCGTTGGGTATTTTGGTAAAGTCATCGCGGCCAAGCTCCTTTTGCTCCTTAAAACAAAATGGACAATGATCTGTGGACACTACCTGCAGGTGATCTCGTTTAAGTCCGTTCCACAGTTTTTCCTGGTGCCATTTTTCCCGCAGCGGCGGGGTGAAAACATACTTCGCTCCTTCGAACCCAGGCACATCGAAATTTTCTATGGAAAGATACAGATATTGGGGACATGTCTCTCCGTAAACCGGGAGGTCGCGATCGCGCGCCTCCCGAACTTTTTCGAGAGCATCGTTGCAGCTCATGTGCACAATGTAGACAGGCGAACCGGCCATCTCCGCCAACGCGATAGCTCGGGCGGTCGCTTCCGCCTCTGCCGTCGTCGGCCGAGTTAATGCGTGGTACTTCGGTGCTTTTTTCCCTTCCGCCAGGGCTTGGCGCACAATGACATCGATCACCCCTCCGTTTTCCGCGTGCATGCAAACGAGTCCGCCATTCTGTCCTGTCGCGCGCAGTGCCTTGAAGATACTTGCGTCATCCAGCATGAAGACGCCGGGATAAGCCATGAAGAGCTTGAAGCTGGTGACGCCTTCGCGCACCAAATCGTTCATCTCGTCAATTTGTGCATCAGCCAGGTCCGTAATGATGCAGTGAAACGAGTAATCGCAAACTGCCTTGCCCTCTGCCTTTTGCATCCAGGTGTCGAAGGCCTTTTTTAAGGTCTGGCCTTTGTACTGGATCGCGAAATCGATCAGCGTGGTGGTACCCCCGAAAGCAGCCGCCCGCGTGCCGCTCTCAAAATCATCGGCACTCGTGGTTCCACCGAATGGCATGTCGAGATGGGTGTGCACATCGATTCCGCCGGGTAAGACGTACTTCCCGTTTGCATCGATGATCTTGCTTGCCTGGTCCTTAGGCAAACTCTGTCCTACGGCCGCGATCTTTCCACCGATAATTGCAACATCGCTGGTGAAAGTGTCCGAAGCCGTGACCAGCCGACCGTTGGTGATGATGGTGTCGAAACCCATTCTGGCTGTCTCCGACCTCCGCAGAGAACGAATTTTATGCTAAACTCCCCGCCCTAACCGCACGGATTTACGGCTGGAGCGCAGCCTATGAAATTCGGCATTACCATAAAACCTGACATGTCCGTAGAACGCATCGTCGCGCTCACCCGGCAGGCAGAGTCGGCCGGTTTTGAATACGGGTGGATCTTCGATTCCCATATACTCTGGCTGGAGCCTTATCCGCTGCTGACTTTAATGGCAGCCAATACAAAGAACATGCGGCTGGGCACCTGCGTGACCAATCCCGCGGTTCGCGACATCACGGTAACGTCGAGTCTGTTCGCAACCCTTAACCTGATCTCGGGTGGCCGAATGCAACTGGGCATTGGGCGTGGGGACAGCTCGCGCCGCGTGCTCGGGAAGAAGCCAGTCACCTCGGACCGTCTGGAGCAATCGGTAGACACCTTCCGCAAGCTCACGGCAGGGCAAGCGGTCGGGTATCAAGAACGACTGGTCCAGCTCACTTGGGCGACTGGCTCCCCGCCCGTCTGGATTGCAGGGTACGGCCCGAAGGTGCTGGAACTCGCTGGACGCATCGCCGACGGCGTAATCCTGCAATTCGCCGATCCCGATCTCATCTCCTGGTGCCTGGGCTTTGTGAAGGCGGGCGCTAAGGCCGCGGGCCGAGATCCGCGCCGAATCGAGATCATGTCCGCTGCCCCGGTTTGGGTTTCGACTGATCTCAATGTCGCCCGGGAGCGCGTGCGCTGGTTCCCGGCACTGGTCTCCAACCATGTCGTAGACCTTGTCTCGCGGTACAAACCCGAGGAACTTCCGTCTACCCTGACCTCTTATATACGTAATCGGGGACAGTACGACTACCGGCACCATTGTGAGGTCGAGAGCGATAACGCAAAATTCGTCTCTGACGAAGTCACAGATCGATTCTGTTTGGTGGGACCAATCGAGGCGCAGATCGAAAAGCTACGAGTGTTAGCCCAGGTTGGAGTCACACAGTTCAACGTGTACTTGATGTGTGGCGAGGAGGAGGACACGATCGAGACGTATCGCAGCAAAGTTCTGCCCACATTCCAAAAGGTCGCCAAGGCCTGAGCCCCTCGTGGTAGTTCATCCCATCGCAGCGACAAACTCGTATTTCCTCCACAACTTCGTGAATCCATAATAGGCGATAAAGGAAACGGCAAAGCCTACAAACCAGGAATAGTCATACAACATCCTCAGTGACGGCACGACTAAGCCCACCAGGGCGGTTCCGGCAGCCAGTACAAGGGCTGCAATCGCAATCCAGTTGACGCCGTCAGCATATTCATAGGCTCCGCCGCGAAGATAAAGATCGGGTGTCAGCAACTTCCGCTTGCGCACCACGAAATAGTCGCAGATCATGATTCCGGCCAGGGGGCCCAAAAAGGCAGCATAGCCGCCGAGCCAGCCGAGAATGAAGGTCTTGTAGTTTGCCAGCAGTTTCCATGGCATCAGGCCAACTCCCAGCAGGCAGGTGATCACGCCGCCGGTTCGAAAGCTGATTTTTCGTGGCCACAAGTTAGAAAAATCATTGGCCGGAGAAACCACGTTGGCACCAATATTGACATTCAACGTGGCCAGCAGGATGCCCAACAGGGAGATGACAACCGCGATGGGGGAGTGAAAGCGGCTCAGCAGCTGGACAGGATCCCAGATCGCTGTGCCGTAGATGACCACCGTTGCCGAGGTGACCAGAATACCCATCAGAGAATAAAGCGTCATGGTGGTGGGCAAGGCTAGGGCCTGTCCAATTACCTGCTGTCGTTGACTGCGAGCAAAGCGGGTAAAGTCCGGAATATTGAGGGAGACGGTGGCCCAGAAACCCACGGTACCATTGAGCGCCGGCACCATAAACTTGAGGAATTCCGAGAGATTGCTGAACTTCGATGGGGCTTTCAACATCGGTCCGAAACCGCCGGCCGCAACGTAAGCCCAAGCCAGCAGCAGCACCCCGACAGCCAGCAGCACGGGCGCGCTAATCCCCTGCAGCCTGCGAATAGATTCGATGCCCTTAAGAACAACGAAGAGATTGATCAGCCAGAACAGAACAAAGCAGATCGCCGGACCATATGGAAAGCGTCCCCATGCCGGGGCCAGCGCGGCGATCAACGTATTGATCGCCTCGCCGCCAATCCAAGTCTGAATTCCAAACCAACCGCACGCCACCAGGGCTCGCAAAACCGCCGCCACGTTTGCGCCTAATACCCCGAACGACGCGCGCGCCAGTACCGGGAACGGGATGCCGTAACGCGCGCCCGGATGGGAGTTCAGCAGCATCGGAATTAGCACGATGGAATTCCCCAGAAACACGGTTGCAACCGCCTGCTTCCAGTTCATTCCCCCTTGGATCAGGCCGGCCGCCAACATATAGGTGAGAATATTGACCGACATCGAGACCCACAGCGCCGCGAAGTTGTACGTACCCCATGTTTGCCGCTCGCTGCCAGCCGGCGCCAGGTCTGGGTTATAGAGAGGACTCGATTCGATTTGCGGATAGGTAGACGGCTGAATGGTGCTCATAGCAAGCTCTTGGTCCGCCAGGTTGGAATACGATCAATCAGCCGCCACGGCCTGTCCGGTTTGTGCCGTCAGGGCCTGATAGGTTTCCGGCCGGCGATCCCGGAAGAATTGCCAAATTTTTCTCACTTCCACGATCATGTCTAGGTCCAGATCGGCCACTACGACCTCATCCTTGTTACGACTCGCCTGAGCTATGATTTTGCCGCGCGGGGTGCAAAAGTAGCTCTTGCCATAAAACTCGCCAATGCTCCAAGGCTTCTCGGTGCCCACGCGATTGATGGCTCCCACGAAATATCCGTTCGCAACCGCGTGAGCCGGTTGCTCCAGCTCCCAAAGATATTCTGAAAGTCCTGCAACCGTGGCCGAGGGGTTGAATACGATTTCTGCCCCGTTCAGCCCCAGGATGCGCGCCCCCTCCGGAAAGTGACGGTCATAGCAGATATACACTCCAATGCGGGCGTATTTGGTTTCAAATACCGGGTAACCCAGGTCGCCGGGCGTAAAGTAAAACTTCTCCCAAAATCCCGGGTGGCAGTGCGGAATGTGATGTTTGCGATATTTTCCCAGATAGCTCCCATCCGCATCGATCACCGCTGCGGTATTGAAGTAAACCCCGGGCATCTGTTCCTCGTAAACTGGCACGACCAACACCATGCGATGCTTGCCCGCGATCTTCCGCATCAGTCTGATCGTGGGTCCCTCCGGAACCCGCTCGGTGAGTTCGTACCAGCGTACGTTCTGTTCGGCGCAAAAATACGGTCCGTAGAACAACTCCTGCAGACAAATAATTTTCACGCCCCTGCGTGCGGCCTGCTCAATAAGCCTGAGATGCTTGTCGGTCATTGCTTTCTTGATTGCCGACAAGGGGCGGTCTGTTTCCAACACATTGCTGGCCTGGATAAGCCCACAGCGCACCTTCCGGGACATGGGGATACCTCCGAAGAACGCAAATATACCAGAGGATGCTTAGGTCGAAGGGGACGGCTGGGTTCAGCGATTCTCCGGAACGGCCTCACAAATCGGCCCGCGGCGGATGCGGCCCACGCAGCTGTTGTCGACGCAAACGGGGCCAAGGCCAAAACGCAGATGCAGGCCTAAACCGATTCCGAAGATCTGACGTACAATGCAGGGCAATGTCACCGGAAGACAGCCTACGTTACTCCGACTCACAACCACCCTTAGCCACGCTTTGGGGTCGCCCAGTGCTGTCCAATCGCGGCATTCCCCTAAACCTGGATTGGGTCAAGCAGGTTCGCGTCAATACCAGCGCGGTGGAGCGGAGGGCCCAGACGCACGTTGCTCGACGGACCGTGAAGAAGGAATGGCAGGCTGCATGGCTGTTGCGCGCAATCTCCTGCATGGACCTGACGACTCTTTCCGGTGACGACACCGAAGATCGCGTGCGCCGGCTTTGTGCCAAGGCGCGTCAGCCCCTCCAGCACCAACTCGTGAAATCTTTGGGTATCGAAGAGCTTGGAATCAAGGTGGCGGCGGTCTGCGTCTATCACAAGTTCGTTGAAACTGCGTCCCGAGAACTCAAGGGCAGCGGCGTGAAGGTCGCTGCCGTATCGACCGGATTCCCCGCGGGACTTTCTCCACTGGAAGAACGCATTGCCGAGATCCGCCGTTCCGTGGAAGCCGGGGCCGACGAAATTGACACGGTCATAACCCGAGCACACGTTCTTGAGGGACGCTGGCAGCAG
>DATEPX010000349.1:0-3656 GCA_035272945.1 Terriglobales bacterium | reverse complement strand
TGCGCGCCCAACGAGCAGGTGAGGTGGCGAAACCCCGCTTGCCACAACACGGCATAGTCGAACAGTCCCTCGACGAGAATCACCTCGGAGCATTGCTGGACCTGCTCCCAGGCGTACAAGCCACCCTTGGAGCCAGATGTTATGTGCAACATCTGGCTCCTAATGTGAAGTTGTCAGTAATGTGAAGTTGGCACGCGAAAGCCCCACAAATCGCGGTTCTCTGGGTTCCCAGCTCCACATTTCTTGGGACTTAAAGGGACTCCAACCAATCGAGGATGGTGGCGTCTCTGCTCCATGGTGTGCGCGACTGGCGCGGAACTGGTTTGACCCGCGCGATCGCGCGACGTTTCATCTCCAGATCCACTTTCGCGTATCGATTCGTCGTGGTCGGGTTGGCATGCCCCAGATAGTGGGCGATCGTCGATAGGTCGTTCCCGGACTTCAGCAGCGCTACCGCCGTGCTGTGTCTCATACTATGAGGGTGAAGCCGCTTCTTGCGGAGATTGGGAACATCCCGGGAAGCACGGGCAAGACACCGGGCAAGGATGTAGCGGATACCGAACCGGGTCAAGGGTTGGTCATGGTGATTCAGAAAGACGCACACTTCTGACCGCAAATCCAGATTCCGTTCCGTCGCGAAAGCTCGCAAGACCGCGGCGGTTTGCGGCCACAGCGGACAGTAGCGCTCTTTCTTCCCTTTACCGAACAGTTTCACTTGGAAGGGCTTGGTCAGTTGGAGGTCACAGGCCCGTAGATCGGCGATCTCTTGCACACGGGCTCCGGTATTGAACATCGTGGCCAGGAGAGCGTAGTCGCGGGTTCCTTGCAGGTTGGTCCGATCGATCGCTTTCAGAATCGATTCGATCTCTTCATACTCCAAGTAATCGATGGCGCGTTGCGGTGCACGTTTGAAGGGGATGCCGAGAACCCGTTGCGCCAGGTCCAGATGCTCTGGGTTCCGCGAAGCCACGAAACGAAACAGGGCATGAATGGCGGAGAGCCGGACGTTTCGTGTTGCTGCTCCGTTTTTACGTTCCTGCTCCAGGTAAGAGAGAAACGTAAGGATTCCCGGTGGGTCCAGATCCTTCAAGTCGAGTTCCGCCACGGGTCGCTTGCTGCGCGCAGAGAGAAAACGCAGAAGCAGCACAAGGCTGTCGCGGTAACTGTGGATGGTGTGCGGGCTTATCCCGCGAAGGCGCGGTAGGTGGTCGGTGAAGTAATCGCGAAGTATGGCGCCTAGCAGGTTGGGAAGTTTCCTCTTCATCGCTGCCTTCCTTTTTGGCCCGGCACGGGCACAACCAGATCGCCATAGTGCCGGGCGAATCTTTCGCTGGCGGCCGTTCGGAGCGGCTCGATCCAGTGCAAGTAATAGTGGGTAGACACCACGGAGACGTGCCCCATATAGGTGGCCAACAAAGGGAGTTTGGCTCCGACGTCGGCGCCCTCTCGGTACCAGCGCAGCAGTGCGTTGACGGCGAAGCTGTGCCGAGCATCATGGATCCGCGGCAGCTTCCCCTGTGGCGTGAAGATGGAGCATTGTTGGAGTAGGGACCGTAGACAGAGTTGCAGGTACCTGCCGCTGTAAGCTCGTCCACCCTTGTTGGCGTTCGAGATGAGGGCCGTTTCCGGGGAAATGGGAAGTTTCCGCTGGGCTCGGGCGCGCAGATAGCGATCCATCTCCTCGGCAATATCATCGTTGAGAGGGAGCAGGCGTGACTTGTGGAATTTCGACTCTCGAATCAGCAAGGTCAAGTCCCGGCAGTTGTAGTCGCCTAGGGTCAGGCGCAGCAGCTCCCCACGCCGAATTCCGGTCGTGAACAAGAGCACGATCACAAGCCGAATCACCTCGGGGCGAAGCGGTGAGGATGGCACTCGCTTCAACCCCGAGGGGGCTCGCAACAGTTTCGCCACTTCCTGTTCGGAGAAGATGTACGGCTGGAGCCTTTGATGAGGCTTGGGAAACCAGGCAGGATCAGGAACGAAGCAGTGGGGTTCGGTTCGACGGCGATAAAGACAGAAGTTGTAAACCTGCTGCATGCGGACGCGCCGCTCACCGGAAGCAAGATGCTCCTGGGTCTGGCACCAGGCCTGAAATGCAGCAGCATTCAGGTCGGGGTGCTTGGTCGCTCGGTCCTGGAGGAATCGGTCTAGCGACTGCAGAGTGCGAGTTGGGTTGTCGAAACGCTGGCCCAAGGCCCGCTTTAAATCCACGTACTGCGTCAAGAGGGGTGCAAGCCGAGACGAAAACACAGCAGCTGTTCCAGTCATCGCTCTCCCTCCTTTGCCTGGCGCCATCTCCCTGGAACCGGAAGCGCCACTTCGCGCAAATCCCCGGTCGCCAATCGTAGATACGTCGACGTGCTCGCTGCGGAACGATGTCCGAGGATGTCGCCGATGGTCTTGAGAGGGGTTCCGCTCTTTAGAAGATGAACCGCCAGCGAGTGCCTCATGCAATGCGGACCTTGGAAGGGAATGCGAAGACCGCTTTTCCGAACCAAGGATTGAAAGGCTTCCCCGACGGCCGTGCGTTTCAGCACGCCGATGGGGGCGCGCATTCTCAGAAAGATTCTGCGATACCGCGGGGGCGGTGGAGTTCGCTTCAGATGCTTCACAATCGCGGACGACACTTCGTTGATTAGTGGCAGTTCCAAGAGCGACGAGGTCTTAGGTTGGTGGATTCGCAGACTGTCCTGTCTCCAGCGGATGTCGTCGAGGGTGATGGCTACCACCTCGCTGGTGCGCAATCCGTAGGTCGCAATCAACAGAAACATCGCATAGTCACGCAGTCCCTTAGCCGAGGTTTTGTCAATCGATCGCAGAAGGGTGCGGACCGTTTCCCAAGGGAGGGCGCGCGGCAATTGCTCGAGCCGGTAAAGGCGCGGTGTGTCGATCTGGCTGTCCAGCCCGGCGGGAACCCTGCCGTCCATGGCCAAGAATCGAAGGAATCCTCTCAGCGCACCGATGTCCTGTTGCAGACCTGCCCGGCTCAAGCGTTTACCAGCTTTGGCGACGTAGGATTCCAGGTGGCTGGCCTGGATCTTCTTCGGTGCGATCCCCTTTTCTTCCAAGTGCTGGAGAAGGCACTGGGCCGTATACCTGTGGTTCGAAACAGTGGACGAAGCGAATCCCCGTACTTCGCGCAGGTAGTTCAGATACTCCTCGATCAGAATCGAGGCAGGAGACGTTCCTGTGGCTGGTCGGTCACGAATGATCAAGCCGTTCGCGGCCAGATATCGTTCCAGTATTCGCACGGTTTTTGCATGACCCGGATAGGTCTTGCTGAGAGTCCTCCAACAACCGTGGAGAACCGGGTGGGTCAGATCGGCGACCTCCTTGACCTGACGGCTCCGAAGGTCGGCATCCGTATGCCGCAGCTTGCTGACAAAATACTCGCGCGAGCTTCGGGTGTAGCCATTGGCGGCAAGCCAATCGTCAAAGCTATCGGCGATCGGCCCCAGCAGTGGCAGGGACAGAAACCTGAGGTGAGCCTTGGGAAAGAGCGAGTGTAGCATCGGTATCTCCAAAGTGGATTTAGCCGCCTGATGGCGGCCGTTCCGATGCTACGTATAAATGTGGAGTTGGAACTCCGGAAAGCCGCGATTGGCGGCGCCTTGCCGTGCCAACTCCACATTACTGACAACTTCACATTAGGAGCC
>DATEPX010000348.1:0-6559 GCA_035272945.1 Terriglobales bacterium | reverse complement strand
GCGAGATAGTCGGTCACGACGTCGTGTTGGAAATTTTCCCACTCCAGCTTGTAGCCGGGATTCAGAATGCCATTGCGCGGCGGCAGGTCATCCCAACTATCGACAAGCTGTCCCCAGTAAACAAGACCCCAGATTTTATTGATCGTGTCTGGTGCCTTGTACTTCTGCTTCAGACGGTCGAGGAAAGCGGAATTCATGTACGGGGTGGGGACTCCGGTCGGGAAAGTCTCATTGTCGATCTGGTATCCGATCACCGCAGGATGATCTTTGAAGTGGCTGACGATCTCGCGGATAACCCGCTCCGCGTGCTGCCTGAAATAAGGATTGAGAAAATCATAATTCTGGCGCGGCCCGTAGTAGCCCGGCGTTTTAGCGGGCGGATAAGTAGGGGGATAAGGATCGGTCAGCGGAGGTGCGGTGCCGTTATGAGTAACAACAATCTCGGGATGCTCCTTATAAAGCCACGTGGGAATGGAATAAGTCGGCGTGCCGAGGATGGCTTTGATTCCTGCCGCGTGCAAACGGTCAAGAACGCGCTGCATCCAGGCAAACTGAAAATCGCCATCGTGCGGCTCCCACGTGCTCCACGTAGATTCGCCCACGCGAACCACCGTGATTCCGGCTTTCTGCATCAGTTCTACATCTCTGTCGAGCCGGTCATAAGGCATGTATTCCGGGTAGTAAGCAACGCCGTAGAGAATCGTTTCCATTTTGTCGGGAGCAAAAGCCGGCTTGCTCTGCGCAGAAATGTTTTGAGCGCCAGTCGCTTGATCCGAAGCGGTGATCGCAGCGACAACGAGAAAAACAAACATATAGCGCGCAACGAATTGGTAATGAGGTCGTCCGCTCATCCGCTCCTCTCCTCGGAAAACGATTCTGCGATTCAGCACTTCACACGACTGGATGCCCGTTTGCAGCATGGGAGTTGATCACGATGACTGCGGGTTCAAGCCCTGGCGAAGTTGCTTCCAATCGCAGTTCGCCAGGCTGTCTGATGCTCCGCACAATCGCCATGCACAAGCCGTTGAAGGCATGCCGCCTGTCCGCTTTATCGGCCTCATGACTGCTGGGGTTGCCATTGCCTACACCGATCAGGCTGCCGTTGCCTGAGAGGTGAAATTCAATCGGGGAACCCGCAATCGGCACCAGCCGGTTCTGCGCGTCGAGTACCTGCACCTGAACCACTGAGAGGTCGCGTCCATCGGCTGAAATTTCCTTGCGGTCGGCAATCAGAGCGAGTTTTGCAGGGCTGCCAGTAGTCTCGCGCTTCGCCGTCAGGACCTGGCGGTGATTCTTGAATCCTCTCACTTCGAGCGTGCCCGGTGCATACTTCACTTTCCATTCCACGTGCCCATACCGCGGAACATTTTTTGTTCCCAAACTCTGGCCATTCAGAAAAACTTCAACCTGCTCGAGATTGCTGTGGCAGCAAACATCAATTTCATTTCCTTCTTTGCCGTTCCAATTCCAATGCGGAAATAGATGGAGAATGGGCTTGTCAGTCCACTGTGCCTGGTAGTAATAAAAATTGTCCTTGGGGAAGCCGCAGGTATCCATGATGCCGAAATGAGAGTTGATACATGGCCACTTGTACGGCGTGGGTTCGCCGCGATAATCGAAACCGGTCCAGGCAAATCCGCCGGCCACCCACGGACGCTCGGCATAAATAGGCCACCAATATTCAGCGAGTTGGGCCCAGGGCGGAATGTTCGCGTCATAGGCGCTGACGTAACCTGCCTGTTTGTCGTTCTCATACACACCACGTGTGCATACGGTACTGGCAGTTTCAGTGCCGATCGTCGGTTGCCTGGGAAATTGCCGATGAAATGCGTCCAGCTGCTCAGCGCTGTGGTAATTGAAGCCCTGCACGTCAACCACGGCGGACAGCCCTTTGCCCCAATCCTCGTTCATGGCTTCGGTGATGGGACGAGTTGAATCGAGCTTACGCACAAGGCGCTTCATCGATTTCGCGATGCGGGCGCCGGTGTCACTGCCCTGAAGGTCCTCCTCGTTACCGATCGACCAGATGATCACGCTGGGATGATTACGATCCCGGCGGATCATCGTCTCCAGTTGCTCCAATCCTTCGGGACTCGACGACATCATGCGAGTCTCATCCATCACCAACATGCCTAGCTGATCGCATGCGTCTAACAGCGCCGGGGTGGGCAGGTTGTGTGACATTCGATATGCGTTGGAGCCCATTTCTTTCAGTTTCTCGACCCGGAAAAAGTGAATCTGGTCCGGCAGCGCGATGCCGACGCCGGCAAAATCCTGATGATTGCAGGTGCCCTTGATCTTTACCGGCTTGTCATTCAGCAAGAAGCCCTTGTCGGGATCGAAGCGGATGGTGCGGATGCCAAATGCGGTCTCGTATTCGTCCGCGGCATTGCCGTCGGCGTCGACCATCGTGACTGCTCGATATAGGTTGGGCTCTTCAAGCGACCAAAGCGCAGCGTCTTTAATCGTGAGTTGCTGCCGGAACTCGCGCCTGGTCACCGCAGGAATTGAGAGCGAAGTGGATTGAGCATCAGCGACACTCCGCCCGCCCGGGTCAACGATCTTAGTAAGGACGCGGCAACTCTGCTCGGTGGCGCTGTCATTATCAATTTCGGTCGAAACGCTGAGCGTTGCTAAATCTAGGCTGAGCTCTGACGTAACAAACGTGCCGTTATGTGCGACGTGAATTGGATTCGTCTTGCTCAGCCATACATGGCGATAGATGCCCGCTCCTTCGTACCACCACCCCTCACCGAGAGTAGCGTCCACGCGAACAACCAGGACGTTCTTTCCGCCATAGTTCACAAAATCGCTTACGTCGTAGCGGAATGGTGTGTAGCCGCTTCCATGTCGCCCGAGGTAAATTCCATTGAGCACGGCGATCGAGTCGCGGAACACGCCATCGAATTCGATCCAGATGCGGCGTCCTGCATCGGATGCGGGCACGTCAAAAACCCGGCGGTACCAGCCTGTGCTGGTGGCTGGATAATCCCGTCCCAATGGCTTATATCCGTGGCTGTCGAGTTGAGGGTCGTTCTTGAAGTCGAGTGCTACCGCCCAGTCGTGAGGAATGTCAACCGAGCTCCATTGGCTGTCATCGAAGTCCGGCTTTGAAGGATCAAGCATTCCGCCCGTTTTCGAAAAAAGTGACTGGCTCGTATAGCCGAAATCCTTGCTCGGGTCAGTGGCATGACGCAGGCAGAAACGCCATCCGAAATCTAGGCTCAGCCGCTCGCGCAGAGGCGGTCTCTCGCCGCTGCCGGAACTGCGAGATGCTTCCGATCCGCCTACTGCTGCATCTAGCGCTGATTCGCCTACCACCCGATTCCCAAGCAGCCTGGACGCTGCGCTGGCCGAAATCGCCAAGCCGCCGCTCTTCAGGAGGTCACGCCGGGTCCAATCAGTCATAGCTGGTTCGGATCATTTTGCAGATACTGCCTGAACAGCTAGAGAAACGCGTGCCCTCGAAATCGTGAACTCAGTTCTGCGAACCCGCTGCGCGCGAAGCCGCAACACGAATCAGAGTTGGCAGAACATCGCCAATCCCATTCTTTGCCGGCTGACCAAAAGCAAAGTACAGCTTGCTATACATGGGATAGAGTTCGTTGTAGACGGTTTGCTCGGACGCATCCGGCTCGAACCCTCTGTGGGGAGGGCAAATTTTGTCCTGCGCATCTTCGACCGTCTTGAATGTGCCCGCGGCGAGGAATGCAAAGATTGCGGAACCGAGGCTAACCACACTTTTACTCGGAACCAGCACCGGTCTTCCCAGAACGTTGGCATAAACCTGGTTCAGGACGTTATTCTTCTGCGGAATGCCGCCCGCATTAATAACGCGTTTGATGTGTACGCCATGAGCGGCCATGCGGTCGAGGATCACGCGCGTGTGGAACGCAGTGCCTTCAATCGCGGCAAACAGCTCGTCTTGACCTGTGCTCTGAAGATTCCAACCTAACGTGATGCCACGTAGGTTGGGATTTACCAACACTGTGCGGTCGCCATTGTCCCAGGTCATGCGGAGCAAACCAGTCTGCCCCGCGCGGTAAAACTCGAGTCCCCGGCTCAGCGTGCTCACATCGGTTCTGGCGCGGGTAGCAATGGCGTTAAAAATGTCGCCCACCGCGGAAAGGCCCGCCTCGATTCCGGTACGCTGAGGATGCACACTTCCTTGAACAACCCCGCATACGCCAAGAACCAGGTTGACCGAGGGCGTGATCCCAATAATGCATGTGGACGTACCAATTACGTTTACCATGTCATCCGTGCGGCAACCAGCGCCGATGGCATCCCAGTGAGCATCGAAAGCTCCAACCGGGATCGGAATGCCCGGCTTAAGCCCAAGCCTCTCTGCCCAGCAGGGCGAAAGTGTTCCTGCAATTTGGTCCGAGGTTGCATACTCGCCATCTAATTTCTCGCGAACCCCTGTGAGCAGCGGATCAACTTTCGTCAGAAATTCCTCGGGTGGCAAGCCTCCGAGCTTGGCGTTCCAGAGCCATTTGTGTCCCATTGCGCAGATACTGCGCTTCACTTGTTTAGGATTCGTAATGCCACAGAGCGTGGCCGCTACCATGTCACAGTGTTCGAACGCGGAAACGAACTCAGAGCGCTTAGTGGGATTCTGGCGAAGCCAGTGCAGCAGCTTGGAAAATCCCCATTCGGAGGAGTAGACGCCGCCGCACCACTGGATTGCTTCAAGACCTTCACGGTGTGCTACTTCGGTAATCTCCGCGGCTTCGCCTTTCGCGCGGTGATCACACCACAAATAATATTCGCCAAGCGGCTGCAGATTCTTCCCGACCGGAACGACTGAGGACCCAGTCGTGTCCAACGCGACGGCTTCCACCTGATCGCCTGAAATGCCAGCCTCCTTTACCGCCTCTCGCATCGCGCTGGCCAGGGCTCGCATGTGATCTTCATGCGACTGAGTGGCGTACTCGGGGTCTTCGCGTTTGCGGTGCAAAGGGTATTCAACAACGGCGGAATCGAGCAATCCGCGCTCGCTGTCCACGATAGAAACGCGCACGTTCAGCGTTCCGAAATCAACTCCCGCAACGATGGCCATCAGCAGGCTCCGTTTGACCTTTCATGCCAGTACATCTCCCACCCCAGATAACGAGTGGTTGCTTCATGAACGGCAGAGGCGACCGTGGAAAGATTGGCGGCAACGTGATGCTCGAAGCCATTCTCGCAAATGAAGTGCAACAACTTCTGCATCCTTGGGATCTCAACTACACCTGCGCCTCCGAAGGTATTCAACGGGTCGTCAGTGAATCGGCCCTCGCCAACGTAGCCGCGCATCTTGCCCGCGGTGTCATTGGTCGAGAAACGGGCAAAACTCATCGGCCCAGGTTTGATCAGTCCCACGCAGGTGCCAAACGTGTTCTCTTTGCCAACGGTGCCCGCAATAATTTCCTGGAAGTCCATCTTCACAGAGCGGAAAAAGTGCTTAGGCAGATTCGAGCAGTGGAAGCAAACCGCCTTGTTAGGATCGGATCCGTAATTATTGTTCCAATCGAGCAGCGCCGAAGGCGTGCCAGAAGCGAGCTGCAGCGCGTGCATGCCGAGCACACCACAGATATCGACCTCGCAGGCGCTCGACAGCAATTCATTGCTCATCATGCTCATCACCGTGCATGGCACGACACCCAGATTTTCTTCGATAGAAGTCCAGCACTGCACCGCGCTGATAGTTACGTCCGTCGCCGCCA
This sequence comes from Terriglobales bacterium, assembly GCA_035272945.1. Classification (GTDB taxonomy): domain Bacteria; phylum Acidobacteriota; class Terriglobia; order Terriglobales; family Acidobacteriaceae; genus Gp1-AA122. The sequence continues at coordinate 851 of DATEPX010000348.1, read as the reverse complement.
TCCATTGATCGATGACTGCCCCGAGCTTTGCCATCTTCAGCAGAGCAGGCTTGGGGACATTAGTGGAATCAACATATTTCTGGATTGCCGCGAGCTTAGCCTGCGGCGCATCGTCGTTATCTTTCATCCGCTCAATGCGGCCAAGCACTTCGGAAAGATCCAGAGTCTCGATTGAAACGCCGTTTGCTTCCAGAATCTTTTCGCTATAGCGCACTGTATTGAATGCCGCGGGGCGGGCGCCGATCGCTCCTACCCGTAGGTTGCGAAAACCTTTTACCACCCGGCAGACAGCGCCGAACCAGTCCAGATCTTTGGCGAATTCCGGCGAATCAGGACTTTCGGTGTGAAGGGTCGTGATGGAATAAGGAATCCCATACTGCCTGAGGTTATTGCAGGCTGACATTTTGCCGCAGAAGCTGTCGCGGCGGAACGCGATTGTCATTTTCTTTGGATCATCCGGCGTGGCCTGAATCAGCACTGGAACTCGCAGGTCGGCCAAGCGTAACGTATCGGCAATCGCGCGCTCTTCGCCAAAATTCGGCAGGGTGACGACCACCCCATCGATGCGATCGCGATTGAGCTTGAATAACTCGGCGCAACGTTTAGTTTCCTCGCGTGTCTCTACAGCGCCATACTTGCTCTGCTGCGCGGTAAGTGCCACTACGTCCATGCCGGCCGACTCAAGTGCACGCAGCATTTCTTCCCGGCCGCTCTTGGCCAAATGATCGGGAAAGAAACCACGGTTGCCTACGATCAACCCCATTGTCATTCGCTTTATCGCCATATAAATCCTTTTTAGGAACCCAACTGCACTTCTATTCCTGCCGCCTCGGAGCGAACCGGACGCAATA
>DATEPX010000347.1:0-5642 GCA_035272945.1 Terriglobales bacterium | reverse complement strand
AGGTCGTGGCGGAACCACGCGGGTTTCAGCCGCATCAGCCACTGGATACTGTAAGGCACCATGCTCTTGCGGCCCGGCAGAAACCAGTTCCGGAGGATGTACCACCCCAAGATCGCGGATTCGCGAATCGGGTGCCGCCCGTTCGGCGCGCCCGAAGCCATCCTTCCTCCGTGCAGCTTGGCCTGGAATCCGTAGACCACCACGCAGCCGCCTTCGCGGAGCGCTTCGCGCGAGCGCCATAGATGGTCCCCACCGATGCCGTCGAAAACAGCATCCACACCGTCACCGGTGAGGCGGAGGATTTCCTCGACGAAGTCAGAATTGCGGTAGTCGATGGGGGTAGCGCCAAGTTCCCGAACTACTTCCGCCGCCTTCGCCGAACACGTTCCGAACATTTTCACGCCGGCGAGCCGCCCCAGTTGCAGCAACGCAGTCCCGACGCCGCCCGAGGCGCCGTGAATCAGAACGCGCTGTCCCGGCTTTACCTTCGCCGAACGATCGAGCATCTGGTATGCGGTGATATAGTTCAAGACGACTGCGACGGCTTCTGCAGGGTCCAAGCCTGCGGCCGTGGGAATAAACTTGCGTTGTGGCAAGCAAATATATTGTGAGTAACAGCCGCTGATCGGCATGGCCGCAACTGTCTGGCCCAGTTCGAAACCGGAAACGCCTTTGCCGATCTGATCTACAATGCCGACCAGGTCCCACCCGGGCGTGTAGGGCACGCGCGGTGTTTCCGGATGCACGCCCTCGCGCGCCAGTACGTCAGGCAAGCTCACGCCCGCGGCCAGCACTCTCACCCGCACTTCACCAGCCTTCGGCTCGGGGCACTCCTCCTCAACAACCTGCAATGCGTCAGGCCCGCCATAGTGGGTTACGATGATTCGCGTGTGTTTCACGAAATGGCCAGCCCCCAGATGGGGTCGGATTATCTGAGAAGCACGTCCCCTATGTCTGTGATCAGGCTCACAATCAGTCCTCCGGTCGGCTGGAACCAAAAAAAGAATACCCAATCCAGCATCCACTTTAATGTCGCGCACCCCTCTCCCTCCGCCTCCACCGGTACAGGGACCGGGGAGGCATAGTAGGGAGAAGTTCTACCGCTTATGACTATCCTTGGATGGCTCAGAATTTCCGGAATTAGGTGGGTCAGAATTTCCGGAACTCACAGCAATCACAGCAAACCGCCTTCCGGCTTTGCAGTCGTCCGCGCCGACCGTCAGATTACTGGATCAAGCAAATATCCTCTGGCAGTCGATCCCACCCGAGTCGGCACTTATCACGCCAGACGCCAAGTCTGGTGCAGGATACTTCTATGATGACGTGCTTGAATACCGAGTTTGGTTCAATCCGGCAAATGGAGCCGAGCCCCTTAACGGCGAGAAGGACTACTTTGTTGCATTTGCTCAATACGAGGCGGCAGATGCATTTGCGAAGAAAACGCCCGGTGCAGAAGGGCCTTTGGTGCTAGTTCGTCAGCTTGAATGGATAAGCGAGCCAGAAAGAGGTCACTTCATCCCCGAAAAGGGTGAACGCATTACTGAATGGCAGACCGTATGGCTGAGAAACAACAAGCGTACCGACGAAAGCATAAGGGAGTTCATGAAACACCCCAGAGAAGCGGGCCCGTGATGGTGATCCGTGGTACGTGCTCATCTTGTGGTCCCAGCCCTCTCTATTCTGGATGCTTCTGGCTGCTGTTCCGAGTGCTGAGATTCCTCGCTGGTCGTGTCAATGAGCGAAATTGATCGATCCAGGTACTGCGTGCCAAATACCTGCGGGCGGCCGGTTACCTGCAAATAGCTGTCGAGAGTCGCCGCTGAAATCCATTTCGATGACGCATCCCCTTTAGTCACTGCTTCCACTGCGAGGATATGGGCAAGCAGGTGGTCGTCTGCCTCTTGCCCATGCTGAAACACAAACGCTGCATCGTGAAAATCTTGAGTAGTTGTGACTTCGCCTGCGCTCAAAAGATCACGTGCACGCTGCCGACGTTCCTCGAGGGCTGACTCCAAGCCTTTTCAGGGCCGGATTCTTTGGACCTAAACCCATCGCGGCTGGGAGTCGGCGCCGTCACCGGCCTGCGTGCCCTTTGGCCACTTTTTCGTTGAACTTCTAGCGTGACATAGACGCCTTACTGGTTCGACACCAGGGGCAATTCGATGAAGCTTGCCTGGCCGGGAGCGTGGTACACGCGCTGGGTCGCCTTGCGATAATCGCCGGGCTTAGCCCAAAAAATATTCGGCACAAATGTCTGCGGATTACGGTCGTACAGGGGAAACCAGCTCGACTGCACTTGCACCATGATCCGATGTCCCGGCAAGAACACGTGGTTAGCGTTAGGCAAGGCAAAACGATAGAGCAGCGGCTTGTCGGCCGGGATGGGTTTCGCCGTTTCCAGGCTCTCGCGATACCGCCCCCGAAAGATGTCGGCAGAAATCATGAGCTCATAGCCACCCATCTCGGGTTGGGACGCAACTTCGTCCGGATAAACGTCAATCAGTTTCACCACCCAGTCCGAGTCGGTGCCACTGGTCGAAGCCACTAAATTCGCGACCGGAGCTCCGCTGATCTTCACTGGGGCAGTCAACACTTCCGAAACGTAAGTCGCCACATCGGAACGACTGGCAGCTGGCCGCTGGTCTTCAACTAGCCAATTCCGCCAATGCTCTCCGATCACTGGCCGTTGCTGAAAGAGTACAGGCCTGCCGGGATCGGAGATGTACTCATCAAACGCCGGCTCGGCCGGGCTTGGTGGTGAAAAGATCGTTTTGTTGCTGTTCACCAGATACAAGGGAGTAGGTTTCACCGTGCACCCGCTCGCACACCCTGCCGGCCAAGTAGGTAGCCGCCGCCATGTATTTGTTCCGGTCTCGAATGCTGTGACAGGGGCTATCTCAGCCTTCGGCGCTCCATCTTTTAAATATTGGTCGAGAAACGGCCGCAAGATGTTTTGGCGAAAATAGAGAGCAGTATCGCTGTGGAACTGCAGTGGTCCTAGCGTGCTGCCATCACCGATTTCACCCCCGTGATGCCAGGGCCCTAAGACCAGAAATACCTTGTCATTGTCCGTATCCTTCGGTTTCAGCGCTTTGTACACCGCGGGAGCTCCGTAGATGTCCTCCTGGTCCCAGAGGCTGTGGACCAGGAGCACGGGGACTTTCAGCGGCTGGTTTGACAGGATCTTGTCCATGGCCTGTTCCTGCCAAAAGCTGTCGTAGGCCGGGTGCTCGAGAATCTTGCGCCAAAAGCCAACCTGCTCGAGCTTGTGCCGGCGGCCGAGTTCGCCCGCTGATCCGGCCTGCATGAACATGTCGTAATCGTCGTAGTAGCCTGTCCACCACTTGGCTTCGTTGTTGTGCGTCGCCTCCTGCTCGTAGATGTACGACATGCCCTGTTCACGAAAGGCGCCGTTGTGGAACCAGTCATCGCCTCTCCAGCCATCAACCATGGGATTCATCGGCACCGAGACTCTGAGAGCCGGATGCGGGTTAATCAGAGCCATCAGCGGCAAGAACCCGTCATAAGAAATGCCCAGGATGCCGACCTTGCCGTTGCTCTCGGGAATGTTTTTCACCAGCCAATCGATCGTGTCGTAGGTGTCCGTAGCGTCGTCAACCGGAGTGGGGTTGAGCGGTCCGTGCAGAGGACGCGTCATGACGTAGTCGCCCTCTGAGCCGTACTTCCCGCGAATGTCCTGAACCACGCGGATGTAACCGCCCTCGACGATCACGTCGGTGGCATTGTCATACCCCTCAAGGATTGGGCCTAGATGAGTGCTCTCCGCGTGACTCGTGAGCTTGGTCGCATTGTAGGGCGTACGCGTCAGCAGGATAGGAGCGTTCTTCGCGCCCTTGGGGACAATGATGACCGTGTGCAGTTTCACGCCGTCGCGCATGGGGATCATCACGTCCCGCCGGGAGTAGTCGAAGCTGGCGATCGCAGGTTCAAGCTTGGCGGGAGTTTCGCTGGGGAAGTTTGGATATTGAGGCGGCTGCGACGCGCTCTGTGCGAACAGTACATGTCCGGGCGCCGCCAACGCCAGCAGCAACAAGACCGACAATGCGATACGGGTGGGATTCATCGGCTCCATAGGAGATCGGGATTATATCGTTACCGACTGGGCCGGCACTACATGCCGGCACCTTGCCAGAGCCGAACACTTTCAGCGATCTGGCACACTACTCGCATGCTGCCCATAGCGGGGACCGCCGTACCAACCGCTTTCCACCTCTCGTCGTCGTAGACAGTCTCGGCTGAAAGCATCGGCCAAGCCGGAGCAAGTCGCCGTCGCGACAGGACTCAGTTCAAGCCACGTCGTACTTGAGCCTAACCGGATGGAGAAGGCGTTGCGATCGCTCTCGAAGCGTCCCCCCGAAACCTGATAGGCCCCGACGCCCGATACTCTGGCGGGTTGTTCCACTCGAAGTCGCGCCTGAGATGTGAACCGCGTCGTTGCTGCGAGCCCAATTCGTACCGTGCGCGTCGCCAGATTCAGTTCCACAGTGTCGAACTTCCCCGAGTCGAGCGTAAGCCACAATCCCAGCGGAGCCAGGTAAATGCGGGTGCGAAAGGCGTCCAACGGCTTGACCACAACCACGCCGCCTTTTTGGCTGACGTTGCCGCCAAACCCGAGCCATCCGAGTTCCGGATGATGCACCACGTAAGTCGCGGTGTTGAAAGCGAACCCGAAAAAGTTCGGCCCGTTGTCCCCTGACAGCGGGTCCGGCCGCAGCATGTCGGGATAGGCATGAAACGCAGGCGCCAGGAATCCGTCCTGATCAATGTTGGTTAGTGCTCCCATCGTGCCGCCGTAGCCGACGCGCAGCAGGTAAAAATCATGGGGATGATCACGGTATTCCGTTAAAACCGGGATGGCATTGATCCCGGAGCCGTAATGATGAAGCTGGTGTTCCAGGCGTGTGTATTTTCCGGCATAGATGAAGTCCCAATACCGCCGCGCGCTGCCGTTATAACCCCAATGCGGTACGGTCGGCATATAGCCCAGGATCGCATTCAGTGTCCCGTCCGCTTTATCGAAATAGCCAAAATACTTCGTCCACGCATAGACCTCTTCCTGTCCCGTCGAGTCCCAGGGCATTTCGCTGCCGAATGGATACGCCTCCTGCTTCCAGCGCTCGGCGCGCTGTCGCATGGCGGTTTCCAGCTGGCCGGCGAGGTCTCTGATTCCCTCGCGCTTGAGATCGTCGAGGATGGCCACGAAAATGTCACCTTCCATTTGTCCGAACACCGCGTAACCCGGAGCGTAATTCACCATAGCCATGGCGGTCTCGTGTGCGTGTTTCAGGTACCAGTCCCAGTGGTGCTGAGTAACGAGACCGTGATGATTGCGCGCGAGCCGGTATAGCACCCAGTACGCCGCCGCAACATGCGGATAATTGAAGGAGCGGTCCACTGCCTCTGACGCTTTCTTGTTCCAGCTGGTCCACGTCTTCCAGTTGAGGTCATCGCGGTAGTACCCAGCGGGAAACGCGTCCGGTGGTAATAGAACAGGCTTTTGCGAACGCCGAACTGCTTGTCGCCTTCGCTCAACTGCAGCTTGCCCCACAGCAGTCCATCGACGAATTGTTCCAGCTTGTCGATCTCCGTCTTATCGGGTGCTCCCAGCTGCTTCATAAACG
>DATEPX010000346.1:0-43448 GCA_035272945.1 Terriglobales bacterium | reverse complement strand
GCTGGGGTTATCGGATGGGCAACCAGGAACTGGTCGATGGCATGTACCGCGACGGGTTCTTCTGCCCGATGGCCAAGATGGTGATGGGGGAGACGGCTGAGATTCTCGCACAGCAGTACAAAATTTCGCGCGAGGAGCAGGACCAGTATGGACTGTGTTCGCAGACCCGCGCGGCGAAGGCTATCAGTTCAGAACGGTTCAAGGAAGAGATTGTGCCGGTGACAATTGAGGGCAAGAAGGGCAGCACTGTGTTTTCCCGTGACGAGCATCCTTTTATCGGGGCAACCATGGAGAACATGGCGAAGTTGCCGCCGGTGTTTTCGAAGACCGGCACGGTCACCGCGGCAAACTCTTCCGGCATCACAGACGGCGCAGCAGCCCTGGTGATAGCCAGCGAAGACTTTGTTAAGAAGAACGAGCTAATGCCGCTGGTCCGAATCGTGGGGGTAACGTCTGCTGGAGTCGATCCTCGAACCATGGGTATCGGTCCGGTGCCGGCCCTGCGGAAACTCGAGCAGAAGCATAGCCTCAAGCCCAGTGACTTTGATTTGATTGAACTGAACGAGGCCTTTGCTGCCCAGGTTCTGGCCTGCGATCGTGAGCTTCACCTGGATCCAAGCAAGCTCAATGTGAATGGCGGGGCCATTGCCCTGGGCCATCCGATCGGCTGCACTGGCACGCGCATCACCGTCACGCTGCTGCACGAAATGCTGAAGCGGAAAGCGCACCGGGGCGTGGCTACTCTCTGTGTGAGTGGTGGGATGGGAATGGCCTTGGCTCTGGAGAACGTCAGCTAGGTACCATCCCCGATCGTTCGAGACTTTAACGAGGCAACGGCACGCTGGCGGGCGTCGGCTGCGGCGGTATGATCTTGGTTCCATCAGCCTCCGCGTCCGAGCCGATCTTGGTTCCGATTACGTCCCCGGACACAATCATTTCGACGCGCCGGTTCAGCTTACGGCCTGCGGGCGACGAGTTATCAGCAATCGGACGAGTCTTGCCGAAACCGCGGGCAATTACGTTGTTGATTGAGACTCCCGAATCCATCAGATAATCCCGCACCGTTGCGGCACGCTTCTCGGAAAGCGATTGGTTGAAGTCGTCGGTACCGATGCTGTCCGCGTGCCCTTCGATTTCAAACTTTAGTTCAGGATAAGCAACGACAATGCCGGCAACGCGTGCCAGGCGTTCGCGGGCGGCAGGCTTCAAGGTGTACTGGCCGGTGTCGAAGAGAACGTCGGGCATGCTGACCACCAGTCCGCGTATCGTGTCTTTAGTCTCGAGCACCTGGTTAAGTTGGTTGAGCAGGCGGGCGCGCATCTCTTCTTTCTGACGGATGGCCTCTTCTTTCTGACGTTCGGCCTGCTCGGCCGCTAGGCGCGCCTTTTCGGCCTCAATTTGGGCTTTCTGCTGTTCGAGCAAAGCTGCCGCGCGGGCGGCGTCGGCCTCAGCCTTCATGCGCTCGGCTTCGGCTTTGGCCTGTTCGGCGGCGGCACGGTCGGCTTCGGCCTGCTGACGCCTGCGCGCATCTTCCTCAGCCTGAGCTTTGGCCTGGGCTTCCCGTTCGGCAGCCGCCTGAGCTTCTGCCCTGGCCTTCTCTTCGCGCTCCTGCATGGCGCGCTTTTCGGCTGCGACTTTTTCGGCCTGCTTCTTCTGGAGGGTCAGCACACGGGCATCTTCCGCCATCTGGGTAGCGCCACGCGATACAGTTCCGATGGGCGTTCTACCCTGTTTGCGGCGGAGGTAATCTTCAGCCCGAGCCAGAAAATCTTCGGCCTTGGCGAGACTGTCGGCCGCGTACTGCCCTGCGCCAGCCGCCTTGGCGATGGCAACCGCATTACGCGCCTCCAGCAGATCCAGCGGGGTTTTGGGGGAGGCTGTCGCCGAGGGCAGCTGCTGCGCTTTGACATCGATGGTGTACTGTCCGCCTTCCAGCATGTCGAACTTCGCGTCGATTGATTCTTCCCATCCCTTGGTCTGCTGGCGGATGATGTTCTCCTCAACCACAAGGTTGCTGGGCCGGGTAACCGCAAAATAGGGCTCCGCGGTGACAATCAGGCCGAAGGCCTGCAGGTCGCTGGTGACATGCAGCTCGGCACGTCCCTCCTGGTCGAGCAGGACCTCGCCCAGGTTTACCGGACGGCCTTCGGGGGTAATGGCCCAGAGCACATGGGTCAGGTACTCGGTGCCAAACTTGCTGGCTGGCTCGAGGTGGGTAAACTCGGCGTTGATTTCCAGCCGCCCCTGTTTGCTGTCGACCTTCGCTTTACCTCCCGCCTGGGGCATGAGGCTGGTTCCTTTGAAATCGACCACGGTCGAGCCGCCACGATGGCGGTAGTTCACGGCCTTAGTGCTGCGCGAGACCACGTTGACCCGGAAGATTGGCGTCTCATCCATCGGCTCAACCTGAGTAGTATCCTGCTGAGCCCAAACCGATGCGGCTGCCAAGATCACACCCATCACAACGAGAAGCTTTTTCATGCTGCCATCCTTGAGTCTTTTTGCAGTTTGTCCAAACTCTAGTTTCAGCCCGGAGTCTATCGGGGCTCTTACGGGAAAGTGCCATCAATTCAGTGACATGGATTTCCGCTCCTAAGACGATATAGCCACCGGTAAGCAGGCTAAAGATTACGAACGTAACCGAACCCAATCTGCTAACCTTTTTTTATGGCGACGGAACGCCTGCAAAAGATTATTGCCGCCGCAGGGGTGGCCTCGCGCCGCAAGGCTGAGGAACTTATCAGTACGGGGCGGGTGGCGGTGAATGGGCAAACAGTCACCGAGTTGGGGACCAAAGCGGATCCCGAGAGAGACCACATTCGGGTGAACGGGAAGCTGCTGCGCGGGCCGGAGCGACCTGTTTACCTTCTGCTGAACAAGCCTAAGGGATTTGTCACGACGGTCAGCGATCCCGAGGGGCGTCCGACAGTGATGAACCTGCTGGCCGGCGTGAAAGGGCGGGTTTACCCCGTGGGCCGCCTGGACTATGGCAGCGAAGGTTTGCTGCTCTTTACGAATGACGGTGGACTGGCCCAGCGGCTCATGAAGGCGGCATCCCACGTTCCCAAGACATACCTGGTGAAAGTCAGTGGTAAACCTGCTGAAGAGGAGATCGCCAAGCTCCGTTCCGGAGTCTCCATTCCTGCGGAGGAGGGTCGTCGGGTGAAGACTGCTCCGGCGAAGATACGGGTTATCAAAGACGCTGCCAATCCCTGGTACGAGGTTACGCTGACTGAAGGACGCAACCGGCAGATCCGGCGCATGTTCGAGCAGGTCGGGCATCACGTGGAAAAGATTAGGCGTGTACGCTACGGACCGCTGGAACTGGATGTGCCTCCGGGAAGATACCGGCAACTGAAGCCGCAGGAAGTCGCCCGGCTGAGGGCCGCGGTCAAGAGAATGCCTTGAGCAGTGCCGCGGCACGGGCTTCATAGGGATCCTTCGATTCCACCTGGTCCTTCGCGAGTGACGAACCGGGTTCCGCTCAGGCTGGCAATTCGGCGAGCAGGGGAGAAGCGCGTGGATTCGATAGGTATGGCCTCCAATGAAAATCCTTTCGGTCCCTCGCCGAAGGCGGTTCAGGCTATGCAGGCGGCCATCACTGAATGCCATCTCTACCCGGACAACGACGCACGTGAACTTCGGCAGAAGCTGGCAGAGCGATTTCGGGTAGCACCGGATCAGGTTCTCGTCGCGGCCGGACTGAGTTCGCTGCTCGGCATCATGTGCCGCGCGTTGCTAAGACCGGGACTGAAGGCCATGACCAGCCAGCGGTCTTTCATCGTCTATCGGACTGCAACGAAGGCGGCGGGAGCGCAAATCATCGAGGTGCCGACGAAGGAACATGGTTTCGATCTCGATGCCATCGCGGCTGCGATCACTCCCGAAACTCGCCTCGTGTTTCTGGCAAATCCTAATAATCCTACGGGCACTCTGTTTGATGCGGCAGCGCTCGACCAATTTCTGGCAAAAGTTCCCGAAGATGTCATTGTGATCGTCGATGAGGCCTACTACGAGTTTGCTCAGTACTTCGCGGCGCGGCGAGGAATTGAGTATTCGCACTCACTCGAGTATGTCCGAGAAGGACGCAAGGTCGTGGTGCTACGCACTTTTTCCAAAGCGCATGGCTTGGCGGGAGTGCGGGTCGGGTACGGATTTGGTCCGGCTGACCTGATCGCTAGCTTCGGCCGCATGCGGACGACTTTTTCGGTTTCCGTTCCGGCCCAGGCGGGGGCTTTAGCGGCGCTGGACGACGAGGCGCACATTGAAAGAGCGGTGGAGAACAACGCAGAGGGCGCGGAGTTGTTGGCGAAAGAACTCTCGCAACTCGGTTACGGGGTGGTTCCAACCTGGGCTAATTTCGTTTACTGCGACCTGGGACAAAATGCCAGCGAATTTGCTAAGCGTATGCAGGCGGAGGGAGTCACCATTCGGGCGCTCGGAGGATGGGGAGCACCGACGGGAATCCGAGTGACCGTTGGCACGCCGGAGCAGAACGAGACATTTCTGGCGGTGTTCAGGAAGGTGATGGAACGGGCGCCGAGCCATCGGTGCCTCGGGTGGGGGCGGGTCTCCGACCCGCCTGGACGGGTCAAAGACCCGTCCCCACACCTCAGGATGACAGCGATGAATATGGCTAGCTGCCGTTGTTCACCATGGGCAGGTGGGCCGCTCCGAACAAGCCGGCGTCGGTGCCCAGCAACGAGCGGGTGATGATGGTTTTCTTGCTAGTCTTGGCTTCGACGTGGGCGGAGGCGCCTTGCTCTCCCGTCGCCTGGCTGGGAGGGGCAGTGGCGGCGTAGACCATACAGCGCTGCCGCAGTTCTTCGAAAATAGTGGGCGCGAAGGCCTCCCAAGCGCTAGAAACGCCTCCGCCTATTACGTACATCGGCAGATTCAGCGAATTCACCATGGCGGAGAGGACAATGCCAAGAGCGCGTCCCACGCAGCGGAAAATCCTGCGGGCCTCTTCGTCACCCTCAATCGCCAAGTTGTACACAACCTTGGCGCTGAACTCCGGATCGGAACCGGAGGCTTTGGCTAAGGCGGACGCCGGTCCGGCAGCAATCGCCTCGCGCGCCATGCGCATCACTGCCGTGGCTGAGGCATAGGCCTCGACACAGCCAAGATTCCCACAGCCGCAGCGGGCTCCCTTAGGTTCTACGGTAATGTGGCCGAACTCGCCGGCCATCCCATTCATGCCGTGCCACACGCGTCCGCCAAGCACGAGACCGCCGCCCACGCCTGTGCCTAAAGTCAGCATGGCCATGTCGTCTACGTGCTTTCCCGCTCCCAACCATTTCTCGCCAAAGGCAGCGGCGTTGGCATCGTTTTCAAGGAGGACGCGCGTTCCCAGCCGGCTCTCGATTTCGGCACGCACGGGGTAATCGGACCAACCAGGGAGATTAGGCGACTCGCGCACCATGCCGGTTTCCATGTCGATGATGCCGGGCACGCCGATGCCAATTCCTAAAAGATTGGAACCGTTATGGTATTTGTCGAACATGCGGAGTACGGCATCGCACATGTCGTCGACCACACGGCTGCGGCCGAGTGCGACCTTGGTGCCGAGCGTAACTTTTTCAATCAGGCGGCCCTTTTGGTCCACCGCGGCAATGCGCAGATTTGTCCCGCCAAGGTCCACACCAATGGAAAAGTCAGGCATAGTGAAAGGATTTAATGTAACACACCGGAATTTTTGAAATGTTGATTGTCGATTTTCGATTGTTGATTGAAAAACCGCTGCCCCGCGTTCCAATCAGCAACCGACAATCAGAAATTTACTTCTGGCATTTCGGGCAGTAATGGCTGCTTCTGCCGGCAATTACGATGCGCTTGATAGGCGTTTTGCAGACCAGGCAGGGCTCTCCCTCGCGTCCATAAACGCGATGCTGCAACTGAAAGAAACCTTCCGCTCCGTCAGCATCAACGTAGTCCGATATCGAGGATCCGCCAAGCGAGATGGCTTCCTTGAGGACTTCCTGCACCGATAGATAAAGCTTCCTCAGCTGTTCACGGGTCAGAGTGGCGGCCCGTCGGCGTGGGCGGATCCCGGCTCGGAACAGAGACTCGTCGGCATAGATATTGCCCACCCCGCGTAACAGGTTTTGATTGAGCAGGGCGCTCTTGATGGGGGTCTTCCGGCCCTGGAATAGGGTTACAAATTTCTCCAATTCCAGCTCGAGTGGCTCCGAGCCGGCAGCTTCGAAGTCGCCATTTTGAGAGACGCTGAGCCGGCCGAAGCGACGCGGATCCACGAAACGCAGTTCCCTTCCGGAGGCCAGCTTCAGAATGGCATGGGTGTGCTTCTCGACGTCAGCATCAGCAGGACAGACCAGCAATTTCCCGGTCATACCGAGGTGAACAATCCATTGTGCGTGGCGTAGTGAAGAGTTGTGTGGAGGCGGGTCTCCGACTCGCCCAGCGCGGGTTAGAGACCCGCGCCGCCACTTGGCGAGGCGCCTCTTACGGTCGAGGTCAAATACGATGTGCTTCCCCATCCGTTGCACGGCAGCGATGCGTGCATTTTCAAGAGTCGCAGCTATCACTCGGGCGGGCGATTTCAGAGGCTCCGGCTTCGATCCCAGCCACACCGACTCGATCACGTCTCCTGTCACACGCTTGGCTAGACCGCGCGCAATGGTTTCGACTTCGGGAAGCTCCGGCATGACAGAACAGTCTATCGTCGCAGGTCGCCAGTGGTCAGCCCCCTCGGCTTGGATGACACTGGCCAACCACTGACGAGCCGGGACTGCCGACCGATTGCCCGTTCGCACCGCCTCACGATATGATGTCTCGTACACCCGTTCCCGCATTTATCCCAGTCATTTCGCAGTTTTCGGCCGCGGGCAAGGAGTGTGTGCGATCCCGCAATGCGGCCGTGGCGGCCGCCAATTTTCCCACGGAGTTGGCTTTGAAACGAGGTAAGACTGCGGTCATCGTAGGCGCGCAATGGGGCGACGAGGGCAAGGGCAAGATTGTCGATGTACTCTCGGAAAGCTTCCCAGTGGTTGCCCGTTATGCCGGCGGACACAATGCCGGCCATACCGTCATCATTGATGGAAAGAAGTTCATTTTGCAGTTGGTGCCTTCGGGCGTGCTGCGGCCGGGCTGCCGGGGTGTGATTGGCAATGGCGTTGTGCTCGATCCCATGGCATTGCTGAAGGAGGTCGGGAACCTGCGAGCTGCCGGTATTCCGATTGATGGCAACCTGTTCGTCAGCAATCGGGCTCACGTCATTCTGCCTTATCACCGGATGATCGAATTGGCGGCTGAAAATGCTCCCGGCCGCGTAAAAATCGGCACTACCTCACGAGGTATTGGTCCGGCTTACGAAGACAAGATGGGGCGGAGCGGGTTACGCGTGTCCGACCTGCTCGATCTCAAACTACTCAAGACCCACATCGAGAATGCGTGCCGCGAAAAGAACATGATTGCGCACGCTTTGTTCAACTCTGAGCCGCTCGATGCGGACAAGATGTACGCGGAATACGCGAAAGCTTCTGAGCAGATCAAGCCTTTCGTGTGCGACACGGCTGTGCTGCTGAACAAAGCACTGATGAGCGGCGAGTCAGTGATGTTCGAAGGAGCGCAGGGCACTATGCTCGATATCGACCATGGCACCTACCCATTTGTGACCTCATCCAGCGCAACCTCGGGTGGTGCGGTGACCGGCACCGGGGTCGCGCCTACGGCGATCGACACTGTTATTGGCGTCAGCAAGGCTTACTGCACGCGGGTCGGGGAAGGGCCGTTTCCCAGTGAAGCTCGCGACAAAATGGGCGATCAGCTGCGAGCCCGCGGCAACGAATTCGGAGCTGTGACCGGACGTCCGCGGCGTTGCGGATGGCTCGACTTGCCACTGCTGCGCTACGCTGTCATGATTAACGGAATTTTCTGGCTGGTCGTCACCAAGCTGGATGTGCTCGACGAGTTAGCGGAGATTCCGGTCTGCGTCGGCTACAAAATTAATGGCAAGAAAACGGTGGAGATTCCCGCGCAAGATAGCGGGTACGGAAAGATTCAGCCTATTTATGAGAAGATGCCCGGCTGGCAGACTTCCACGCAAGGCATCACGAAGCTGGAAAAATTACCCAAGCCCGCGCGTGAATATCTGAAGTTCGTTGAGAAAGAGACCGGCGCGAGAGTCGGCATGGTCTCCACTGGCCCGGACCGCGATCAGACTATCTTCGTCGATGAATTCGCGGCTGAATTAAAAGTAGCCGCGCGCCAGAGGAGCAGAGCGCAGGCTCGAGCTAATTAAGGAGCGAACGGAGCAATGGTTGTCTTGGCCGTGACCTGGATGGCAAAGCTAGGAAACGAAGCAGAAGTGGCCAAGTTGTTTACCAAGCTGACAGAAGAGTCGCGCAAGGAACCCGGCTGCGTCATGTTCCAGGTGCATCGCCATAAAACCGAACCTCGGCGCTTCTTTATTTACGAACAGTACAAGGACGACGCCGCGCTCGAAGCGCATCGCGCCACCGCTCATTTTCTGCAGTTTGCCCGCAAGGAATTGCCCAAGATCGCGGACCGGGTGGAAGGGCAGCTGTATGAGCCGCTGGGATAGTTTATGTGGGCGGGCCACACAAAGTCATTTGCCTTTATCCGCCATCAGCACTCCGCCTGACGCGTAACTCTCTTTAGCCACATCATGAAAGGCAATGACGATGGCCTCGCGCCGGGCGGCGGCGTCTTCTACCAAGACGTCGGTAATGCGCTTGGCCAGTTTGCGTTTCTGCTCCGCCGTGCGGCCTTCGAGCATAGTTATTTGGACCATCGGCATAAAAAATAGGTCTCCGTTGTCATTCTCAGTGGTCAGTGGTTAGCGGCCAGTTCTAAAGACCGAAAACTCACTTTGCCAATTCGTAACCGGCGAAGAAGTAGCTCAGCTCGAAGCGCGCGGTATCATCGGCATCGGAGCCGTGAATCGCATTATGCTCGATGCTGCTTCCCCATTTTTTGCGGATCGTGCCTTCCTTGGCGTTAGCAGGATTGGTGGCCCCCATCAACTCCCGCAGGTCGGCGATGGCGTTTTCCTTTTCCAGCGCCAGAACGACGATCGGACCGCTGGACATGAATTCGGTCAGCGAGTGATAGAAAGACCGGCTCGCATGTACGGCATAGAACTGCTCAGCCTGGTGTTTGTTAATTTCCAGCATCTTCATGGCAAGAATGCGGAAGTTATTTTTCTCGAACTGCTCAATGATGTCTCCGACTGCGTTCTTGCGGACCGCGTCCGGCTTAACAATAGTAAGAGTGCGTTGCAGGGTCTTCATTCTAGCTTTCGTCCTTGGTCGTCAGTCATTGGCTGTTCGTAGAAGCCGCGGACGCGAGTGTCCGCGCCACATCGATCAGACTCTCGCGGCCACGCCCATGGCGGCAATAGCAGTCTCGCCAATAACCGCTGGCGTCTTTGCTACGCGAATTCCTGCCGCTTCCATAGCCTTAATCTTTTCCGCGGCGGTGCCCTTTCCTCCCGAGATGATGGCGCCGGCATGTCCCATGCGGCGGCCCGGAGGGGCGGTCTGTCCGGCGATGAAGCCGACGACCGGTTTTTTCATATGAGACTTGATGTAGTCGGCCGCAGTCTCCTCTGCGTTACCTCCGATTTCTCCGATCATGACCACCACTTCGGTTTGGTGATCCCGATTGAATAAATCCAGCACGTCTACAAAGTTGGTTCCGATGATTGGATCGCCTCCGATGCCGATGGCGGTCGACTGACCGATGCCACGCGTTGTCAACTGGTATACCGCTTCATAGGTCAGCGTGCCTGAGCGTGAGACGATCCCCACCGGGCCTTCGCGGTGGATGTGTCCGGGCATGATGCCGATCTTGCACTTCCCCGGAGAGATGATCCCGGGACAGTTCGGTCCGATCAGGCGCGAACGCCGGTTTTGCAGGAACTCCCAAGCGCGCACCATGTCGAGGGTGGGAATGCCTTCGGTAATGCACACGATGAGTTCAATTTCGGCGTCGGCCGCTTCCATGATGGCGTCGGCAGCAAAGGGGGGCGGAACAAAAATGACGCTGGCGTTGGAGCCGGTCTTGTCCACCGCTTCTTGGACGCCATTGAAGATGGGCCAGCCCTCGTGCGTCGTTCCCCCTTTACCGGGAGTGACCCCGCCGACGACTTTGGTTCCGTAGTCGGCGCAAGCCTTGGCGTGGAACGTGCCTTCCCGCCCGGTCAGGCCCTGCACAATCAATCGTGTGTTCTTATCAGCCAGAATTGCCATAAGTACTCTCTTTGAAAATCGCGCTTTGATTCGATAGGAATCAAGACGCGGCAAGCCGCGTCTCTACCTGAAAATTAGGCCCTGGCCGCCGCCACTACTTTCTCGGCGGCGTCTTTCATGGTTTCGGCGACAGTGAAATTTAATCCTGACTGCTTCAGGATTTCGCGTCCAGCCTCGACGTTCGTGCCTTCGAGCCGCAGCACTATGGGCAACTGAATGTTCGTCTTCTTTGCTGCTTCGACGACGCCGGTCGCCAGAGTGTCGACCCGGAGGATACCGCCAAAAATATTAATGAGGACTGCCTTCACATTCTTATCGCTGAGCAAGATCTCGAAGGCGTGCGTGACCTGCTCGGAACTGGCCCCGCCGCCCACGTCCAGGAAATTCGCTGGCATTCCCCCGGCGTACTTGATGATGTCCATGGTAGCCATGGCTAGGCCAGCACCGTTCACCATGCAGCCGACGTTGCCGTCCAGCTTGATGTAGTTCAGGCTGTACTTCGAAGCCTCCACCTCCAGGGCGTCTTCTTCGGTGATGTCGCGCAGATCGCGAATGTCAGGATGGCGGAAAAGCGCGTTGTCATCGAAGTTGATCTTGGCATCCAGCGCAAACAGGCGTCCATCCGTGCAGGTGATGAAAGGATTAATTTCCACCAGAGAAGCATCGGTATCGAGGAATGCACGATACAGGCCAGTCAGGAACTGGACTGCCGGGTTGATCTGTTGCGGCTTCAATCCTAACTGAAATGCAATCTTGCGAGCCTGGAAGGGTTCCAGGCCCATGCCGGGATCGACATGTTGTTTCAGAATGGCATCGGGATTCTCGGCTGCAACTTGCTCGATTTCCATGCCGCCGGCTGCCGACGCCATGAACACCGGCTTGGCCTCGGCGCGATCCACGAGAATGCCTAGATAAAGCTCTTTTTCGATAGCAACGGTTTCTTCGATCAGCAAACGGCGAACGATCCGGCCCTCGGGGCCGGTTTGATGCGTCACCAGCTTCATGCCCAGCATCTTGGCCGCAATCTCGCCTGCTTCGTTCATCGACTTGGCGATCTTCACGCCGCCACCCTTGCCACGACCTCCAGCATGAATCTGCGCCTTTACGACTACGCCGGCAGCTCCGGCGGCGAACAGGTTCTTGGCGACGGCTTCCGCTTCTTCGCGCGAGGTAGCCATTTCACCGCGAGGCACTGCCACGCCGTACTTCTTTAAGATTCCCTTAGCTTGATATTCGTGAATTTTCATAAAGATTCCTAGTCATTATCTCGGACAGGCGCATGCTTACGGCTTAGGATTGTGGGCAGCAAACTCCTGATTCTATAGAACACCTCAACCTACGGCAAACGATGACCGTCACCATGCCCGGTGACGCCGACCTGGCCGGAGATGCTACCCTTGAGGGCTTCCATGATCGCCGACGTCCTGCACCGCATCGCTAATCACCGCCAGTCGCTTTCGCGCGAAGAGGCGCGCCAGGTGATGTCGGAAGTTTTGGCGGGGGAGTGTACGGATGCGCAGATCGCGGCCCTGCTCGTCGGCCTGCATATGAAGGGCGAAACGGTGGAGGAGATTGTCGGATTCGCCGAGGCCATCCGCCAGGCTGCTGCTCCTCTCCCGGTGCGATGCAATTCTGCGGTCGACGTCAGCGGGACAGAACGCGACGCCCTGGTCGACACTTGCGGAACCGGCGGGGACGCCAGCGGGACATTCAACATTTCAACGGCCACCGCCCTTGTGGTCGCGGGCACTGGCGTCCGCGTGGCCAAGCACGGAAATCGCAGTGTGACTTCGCAATGTGGCTCGGCGGACGTCATGGAAGCCTTGGGGGTGAACATCAGCTTGCCGCCAGCTCGCCTGGCGGCCTGTTTGGATGAAGTGGGTATCGCGTTCCTGTTTGCTCCCGCCATGCATTCGGCAATGAAGTATGTGCAACCGGCACGGCGCGAACTTCGCTTGCGCACAGTGTTCAATCTACTGGGGCCGCTCACCAATCCGGCGCAGGCTTCTGCCCAGGTAGTTGGGGTCTATTCGGCAGAACTGGTCGAAACCTTGGCTGAGGCACTCAGCATGTTGGGGCTGCACCGGGCGCTGGTCGTGCATGGCAATGATGGGCTGGACGAAATCACGGTGACTACCTCGACTCGCGTGGCCGAGGTGCGTGAGGGAACCGTGCGCTCCTATGAAGTCACGCCCGAAGAGTTTGGATTCAAACGGGCAACGATCCAAGAGATCTCCGGCGGAGACGCTGCGGCGAATGCCGCCATTATTCGGGAGCTGCTGGGCGGGAAGCGCTCCGCGCGGCGGGATATTGTTCTACTGAATGCCGCGGCAGCGCTAGTGGCAGCGGGCAGAGCGGATCATCTGGCCGAAGCGCTGCCGCCGGCGGTGAAGTCCATTGACTCCGGGGGCGCCGCGGGGAAACTGGACGCGCTGGTCCGTTTCACCAACGCATATCAGGCGACGTCATCCTGAGCGCAGCAAAGGATCTCGGTTTTTCGTGGGCTACTTGCGGACTGCTTCCTTCTTCAGCCGCTCGATTTGGGCTAAATGGTTAGCGCCATGGCCGCCCATTCGTTCAACGATCGCCGCGACCGTCATATCCTGCTTGTATTCCGGATGAAAGGCTGACTTCTCCAAGTCTGCTGGCTTGAGGCGCCGTAGAAGGCGCAGGTTGTGGTGGCGGTTGAGACCATACAGCGCGACCAATTCTGGGGGTGAACTCTCTAGGTAGCCGAGGTTGCGTGCCCAGTCATCTTGGTCAATGGGGGCGATTACCGGCTTTTTGTCGGCCAACATCTGGCGGAGTCGGTATGCATAGAGGATCTCCATGTCCGCAAGATGGCCGAGAATCTCCAAGATGGACCACTTGTCCGGCGCAGGTTTGTAACGCAACACCTGGTCAGGCAGACCCGATACCGCTGCGGCGATCTCTTTCGGGCTCTTCTCGGCAGCATCGAGATGCTTCTTCAGCTCGGCTTCGGTCATAAACAACCCCTAGGATTGTCGAATTGAAGAATTTACGAATTTCGCTCATTCTGCAATTCGAAAATCCGACAATTCGTTAATCAGTCACGTCCACTCTCTGCATCCACTCGGCAACCTGAACGTTCCAGCCAAGTTCTTTCTGCATGACGTCTCGCAGCTCCGACGAGGCTGCCGGCTCGCCGTGCACCAGGTAGGTCACCGCCGGCCTTCTCGAAAACGTTCTCAGCCATTCCAGCAACTCGGGCGTGTCCGCATGGTCGCTGAACTGCTCCAGAGCCGCTACCTGGGCGCGGATCGGCACTTCCTCTCCATAGATCTTGACGGTCGGTGCGCCGTTTTTGATGGTAAATCCCCGAGTTCCCGGTGATTGAAAGCCGATGAAGATGACCGTGTTCTTCGGATCGGGCAGTCGCTGCGCCAAGTGATGCAGGATGCGGCCTCCCGTCGCCATTCCGCTGGAGGAAATGATGATAGAGGGAAAGTGCGATGCGTTGATTTTCTTCGATTCTTCCGGCGTCGACGCAAACGTGTTGCCTGGCCAGTCCAGCGGCGAACCATATTTTTGGATCAGGGTGCGCGCGTCGTCGCTGTATTCCTGCGAATATTTCAGATAGATTTCCACCGCTTTGATGGCCATGGGGCTGTCGCAATAAATGGGAATTTTAGGGATTTGTCCTGATTCCATGAGCTCCTTCAATAAGAAGAGGAACTTCTGGGTACGCTCCACGGCGAAGGCCGGCACGATGACACTCCCACCACGTTGAACGGTCTGCTTGATCAAAGACGCAAGTTCAGGACGGGGGTCGCTGGAGGGATGGTTGCGGTTACCATAAGTGGATTCCATCACGACCAGGTCGGCGGCCGCGCCTTCGGTCGGTCCGGAGTGCACGACCTTGCCCGGAGCAACATTGTGGTTGCGCACGCGCCCGATATCTCCTGTGAACAGCATGCGCCGCTCGGCGCTGTCCGCCTTCAGCGTGACTTCTACCATCGAGGAACCGAGAATGTGCGCTGCGCGCACGTAGCGAAACGACAGCTCGGCGCTGAGTTGTTTTGTGACATCGAACTCCAGCGCCTTGAAGTACTGCAAGCAGGCCTGAGCCTCTGCGAACGTATAAAGCGGCAGGGCCGGAGTGTGTTTTGATTTTTTCTTCTTGTTATAAAACTCCGCGTCTTCTTCCTGGAGGTGCCCAGAATCGGGCAGCAGGATGCCGCACAAGTCAATTGTGGGCGGGGTCGCGTAGATGGGGCCTTGGAAGCCGGCTTTCACGAGGCGAGGAATCCAGCCGGAATGGTCGAGGTGGGCATGGGTCAGGATGACGGCATCAATACCCTTCGCGGAAATGGGCGTGTCCTGCCAATTGCGCTCGCGCCACTCCTTCTGGCCCTGGAAGAGTCCGCAGTCAATTAAAACCTGGAGTCCTTTTTTGCCGCTTGTGTCCGAAGAAGTGTTGATCAGGTGCTTGGAGCCGGTAACTACGCCTGCCGCGCCAAGAAATTGGATATAGGCCAAGGGAAGCTCCTCCGAGAATTGTAGATTTTAGATTGCTGATTGAAAACCGCTGAAGCAAGCCGCGAGCTCATGTTATCTCGGGTGCAATTGGAAAGTGACAATCACTTTGCAGGTTCAATCTTGAACGTGTTGTTGCTCATATCGGTTTCCGGCACGCTGCCGTCGTTCACTATGACTTCTTCCGGCATCGATGGAACCTCGATGCGAATCGCGGCCGTCGATTTTCCTCGCACCTCAAGGCGTTTTGTTGCCTCGCCAGTCTGCATACGCACCGTTACAGGAGTCTCGGCGCCAGCCGCCCCGAGATTCTCAACTGAGACTGTCACCACGTACCCGCCCGTGTCCATGGCTCGGGGATAGACCGACGCCACGCGAAAATCGGGGAGCCCCTTATCCTGGTAGACCCAATCATCAAAGAACCAACTGAGGTCACGTTTCGCCGCCGCTTCGATGAGTTTCTGCGTGTACGATGGATCCTTGTCAACTTCAGGCCGGTAAGTCTTGAGGGCCTGCTTCAAGGCAGTGTCGCCTACCATGTCGCGTAGCATCCACCAGACAAACATCGCTTTGCTGCGATAGAACTCCTCCCCCGTGGTGGTGACGAGAGGCTGAGTTGCGTGGGACCGCTGCACCTTTTCCGCGTCGGCGATTGCCGACCGATGCAGGGCTACGTAGTCGAGCGCGGCCGCGCGGCCTGCCTGCTGTTCGCGCCACAGCACCTGCGCGAAGTGGGCGAGGCCTTCATAGATCCATGGGCGGGACGACGGAAAAGCCTTGTGGGCGAGCTCATGCACCAGAGTCAGCTCTGCAAATTTCTGATCGGTACTAAACGGTGTGAGCAGCATGCTGCCGGCTTCGAAGGGCGCGGCACTGGCATCCGGCAGTTCCGCCACTTCGGCCGGCCCGCGGGGTTCGCCAAACCAACTGGCAACCAACGGCAGGGTGCTTTCGGCGGCTCTAAGGTAGGATTCGGCTGCAGTCCTGTTGTCGCCGAGATAATAGACTTCTACGATTCTGTTGCCCACTTTAGAGTAAGGACCGGTGACGAAAGTCGGAACGTCCACGCCGAATGTCGAGAACTTGTACGTGACGCAGGAGTCGTCACCTGGGGCCACAGCCGTGGCATTCGCCATGATCGCCGGCACAGAACCAGATTCTTGCTGAACACAGACGGCAAGATCCATTACTGCGTCTTTTTCTCGCGTCTTCCACTCTCCCAGAACTTCGAAAAGGCCGTTCCCTTCTGATAAGTTTGCGGCCTCCGTCGCGATTGGATACCAGGTCGCATAACCGACTCCGCGCACGGCCGAAAATCGAGGGCTGATCTGATCCCAGTCGCTGTGCCGCGCAGCATCGTCAGGAACGTCGATTCGTTTCAGTCGAGCCGTGTCAAGCGCGATGATGCCTTCGTAGCCGATGTCCAGGTCCACTGCTGCATTGGGT
The DNA here is from genome assembly GCA_035272945.1 of Terriglobales bacterium. Lineage (GTDB taxonomy): Bacteria > Acidobacteriota > Terriglobia > Terriglobales > Acidobacteriaceae > Gp1-AA122. Next base: position 27,270 of record DATEPX010000346.1, on the reverse strand, counting down.
CGAACTTCGTCAGGCAGGCTCACGATTGCTTCTGACAAGGCGCCAGTGTGGTCGAGATCCGAGGTATATGTCTGCGAGACAAACTGCACAGGCTTGCCGGCAATTTGAATTGACCGCCAGCCCAGCGACGAAGAAATCTGCAGCACGGCATGCTTCTGGGCTGCACTCGAATCATTACGCAGCGTAATCTTTCCGCGCACCGCGAGACGCTGTTGCTCCGGTTCGATGCGTACGTTCAATTTGTAATGAGTGAAAGTGAATGCGTTGCGGTCCAATGCGGCGGAATTTGCGGCAGCGACACAAAGAACAGAGAGCGGCCAGAGGAAGCGGAATACCTTCATTTCGTGCCCTGCATGGCTCCCTGGTTGCGCCTCTGCCTGACGATTTCGTAGAGCACGACTCCCGCGGCAACCGACACGTTTAAGGACGACACCTTGCCTAACATAGGGATGGACAAAAGGAAATCACATTTCTTCTTGACCAGGTCATGTAATCCCTTGCCTTCCGCCCCCAGCACGACAGCACAATTCATGTTGTAGTCGATCGTCTCGTAGGTAGTGGGCGCGCGTTCATCCAGCCCGACGGTCCATATATTCTGGGCTTTCAGATCTTCGAGCGTGCGCGCAATATTAGTGACCTTAGCGATAGGAAGATGTGCGGTCGCTCCGGCCGAAACTTTCGTGACCGTGCCGGTCACGCCAGCAGCCCGGCGTTCTGGAATGATGAGTCCATCGACTCCGGCCGCGTCTGCCGTACGGATGATCGCACCGAGGTTGTGCGGGTCTTCGACGCCATCGAGCACCAGCAGCAGCGAATAGGCTCCGCGCTTGGCCGTGATCACGTCATTCAGGTCGTTGTATTGCTTGGCTGTACTCACCGCCACTACGCCTTGGTGCGCGACGTTGCCGGCCATGCGATCCAGTTCTAGACGCGATACGAATCGGACCGGTAAGCCAATGCGGCGGCATTCTTCAATCACGCGCTGCAGCCGCAGGTCGTGCCGTTCCTTGGCTATGCTGATGTACTCGAAGGCTCGGCCCCGAGCTTTGAGTGCCTCGGCTACGGAATTGATCCCGTAAATGAGATGCATCCCATCAGTTTACTCAGTTCCAGCCCTGTCGTCCCACAACGGCCACGCGTTGCATCCCGTCACGATACAATCAGCCGATGCGCCGCTTGATGTGCGTTACCGCTCATCCCGACGACGAAGCTGGTGGCTTCGGCGGGACTCTTCGCTTGTACCGCGATCGTGGGGTGGAGACCTGTGTGCTGTGTCTCACGCCGGGGCAGGCAGCCACTTATCGCGGAAACGCGAGGAACGACCAGGAGCTTGCGGCCCTGCGCCGGAAGGAATTTGCCGCATCCTGCGAGGTGCTCCAGGTTTCACGCGGGATCGTTCTCGATTATGCGGACGGCCAGCTGCATCGACTTGATGTGTACAACGTAGTTTGCGAGGTCACCCGCTTCGTGCGCGAATTCCGTCCGCAAGTCGTTTTGACGTTCGGGCCCGAGGGGGCGGTAACGGCGCATCCCGACCACTCCATGGCATCGGTGTTCACCACGCTGGCAGTTCAGTGGGCGGGTCGGAGCAATCGGTATCCCGACCACTTCAATGATGGCCTCGCGCCGCACCGAGTGCAAAAACTTTATTACGGAACTGCCAATTTCACCTTGCCAGAGCGTCAGCCGATTTCGCCTTCTCCCGTAAGCGCCGTCATCGACATCAGTAAGTATCTCGAGACCAAGATTGCCGCGTTCCGCGCTCACGCGAGCCAGGCACCTCTGTTCCCGATTTTTGAGAACACAATTCGGCAGCGGGGAACGAATGAGATGTTTCACCTGGCGGCGGTCAGCGCTCCGGGCCCGATTCGGCAAGAAACAGACCTTTTCGATGGAATCAAGGAAGACTAATTCACCGCCGAGATCACCGAGTGCGCCGCGAACTGCCTGGTTGGACCCAACCGTAACTTCTATCGTGGCTTGATGATTTCGCTGAGCAGATCGGGTTTTGAGCTGTCCCGCACAAGGTGCGGATACCTCTCTCCTCCGTGGTAATCGAGCTTGTAGGTCTTGTAGTACTCGGCATTTTCTACTAAGAGCTCTAGAAGTTCCGAGCTGTTCTTCCCAGATTTGAGTGCATCGCGCAGGACATTGCCGGAAAAGCGGCGACCATTAACAGCGATAACTTTCATTCCGGGTCCGATGCCGGCTTTAGCGGCGGGCATTCCCTCAATCGCGTCGCTTACAACGCCCTCATCATTCAGGGCCAGGCCGATCGAGTACTCAGCGCTCACGACTCTGTACTCTGATTCGGTGGCCTTCAAGATCTCAGACCGGTTCTCGTCATAGACAACGTGCCAACCGCTGCCTTCGATGCCTCCAAGAGGGGCGCCCGGTCCGTGATTGGTCAATCGTTCTGTCCAGAAGGCGCGCCAGTCATAGGCTACAACTTGATTCAGCGTATTCACGACATCGTCGAAATTGTATAGCTTCACCGTGGGAGGCCCGCTCGGCGCTCCATGGAAGAGATGGCAAAAATCGTCCATGGACTTTTTGCCTTGCGTCTGCTGCCGGATGATGACGTCTGCCCACAACCAGTTCAAAACATCTTCCGCATAGAAATCAGTGCCGCGGCGCCAGGAGTACCATTCGCGGGGTGAAAAATAGAGCTGCGGCGCAGCATCGGCGGTGTCCTGCAGGTTGCGCCAGGTGCGCCCGGGTTCATGATCCAGGGAAGCAGCAGTGAGGGCGAGCGAGTCCTGAAACTGGTTTGGGTTCCAAAGACCGCTGCGGGCGGTAAGGATTTCTCCCAGGTAGGAAGTCAACCCCTCATAAACCCAGAGGAGATCGTCTTGCATAGGCTGCTGATAATTGGGGGTGGCCAGGTCCGCCGGACGGCGATATTTTCCGTTCCAACTGTGCACATACTCGTGGGGTAAGAGCCCGGAATGCAGAATGCGCTTGCTCGGGTCCACCAGACTGCGCTCGTCCGTACGGCTGTCATTCGATTCGTGGTGCTCTAATCCAAAATGCGCCACGTGGTCGCTCAGGGTGTAGAGGAAGTGATAGTCGCGATAGTGTTGCACCCCAAAAAGCCGGGCTGCCTGGGCCACGAGGTTTCGATAGTGATCCCAGACTTCAGGCGGGGCGTCGAGGGCGGCAGCGCTGTCGGCGGCGATATCCATTTCCGCGGGCGGAGCTTCCGCCTGAAGCGGCACGATTTTGAGAAACTGGCCGGTGATTACCGGAGAATCCACCAGCATGGTCAGCGAAACCGGAGCGAACTGAATCTGCTCGCCGCTCTGGGATTGGATGGGAAGGGGCGTACCAAATTTCCATCCCGAGGGGAGACGCAGGGTAGCGACGTAGGTCAGATCGTCGGATGCCCAGCCCTTAGGATAAAGCAGCACCTGGTTCCAGCTTATGACTGCCATCTGAGCTGTAGCTGACGATCCGGCCGAAAAGCCGCCCTCGAATTGCGCTGGGGAAAGAAAGTCCAGCGTCGCTTCTACTTCATTCTGGCCGGACAGGACTTGGACGTTGATCGTCCAGCCATCCAGCGCATCGCGGCGCCACTTGAGTTCCTGTCCGTTGGCAAAGAATTTCAATCCAGCCAGGTTTGTTACCGGGCCGTCGGGCGCATGCTCACCGGGAATCCACTTCGGGTAATACAGCGTGAGAGTTCCCGCAGTGGCTGGAATCTTCAGGCGCGCATGAAAAATCTTGCGAGGCGCCTCGCTGGCGTCTACCGACAGTTGGATTGTCGGCCCGCCCTTGGCCATTAAGGCAGGGAGCAATACAAAGACGGAGGTCACAATACCGCCGACAACCCGGAGTCGGGAAACGGTCATGCATTTGCTCCTTCACAGGAACGAGAAAGAAAACCCATTAATATAACACTGCGCCCGGGCTGGTACGGCGCCTTGAAATGCAGAGATCCTTCGCTGCGCTGGGATGACAAATCTTGGTGATGCCAATTTCCTTGTTGGCCTTCAGTGACCTCTGACAGCTGAAAGCTGACAGCCGATAGCTTTGTTATGATTCCCTCGTGCCTCATCGCGGCAAACTCATCACCATCGAAGGCCTTGACGGGTGCGGAAAGAGCACGCAGCTGGAGAAGCTGGCCGGCGCGCTGCGGACCGACGGATTACAAGTCGTCGTCACACGAGAACCTGGCGGCACGGCTACCGGAGAGAAGATTCGCAACGTGCTGCTGGATACCGGGACGAGCAACCTGTCGCCTTTTGCTGAACTGGCTTTGATGTTTGCCTCGCGGGCTCAGCATATTAAAGAAGTCATTCAGCCGGCGCTGGCGGAAGGCAAAGTCGTGCTTTGCGACCGTTTTACCGACTCCAGCGAGGCTTATCAGGGCGGCGGCCGCAGGCTGGGCAGCGAGCCGATACGCGCGCTTCATAAGATTTTGTGCGGGAACCTTCAGCCGGATGCGACGATTCTGATGGATTCTGACGTGGCCGCCAGCGTCGAGCGGGCCCGGCGTCGTAATCGGGCTCGCACTTCCGAAGGAAAGTCCCTGGAAAGCGATGAGAACCGGTTTGAGCAGGAGAGCCGGGCATTTTTCGGCCGCGTTCGCAGTGCTTATCTGGCCATAGCGCAGCGTGAGCCACAGCGGGTTGCGGTAGTGGACGCTCGCGGTAGCGCGGATGAAACGCATGGGCAGATCCTGGCTCTGGTACGACGCAAGCTCAAATTGGCGGCGAAGACGGCGTGAGGGCAGCAGTCCATGGGCTTCTCTGATTTTCACGGCAATTCGGAAACGGTGCGCTGCCTGCGGGAGATGCTGGTACGCCAGCGTTTGCCTCAGGCGATCATCCTCGCCGGACCCGCCGGCTCTGGCAAGTACACGCTCGCTCTGATGCTGGCCCGGGCAATCAACTGTCTTGAGCCGACTAGTACTGACGGAACTCCTGATTTCTGCGGAAACTGTTCGAACTGCATTCGGATCGGGCAAGCTGAGGACTTTAGTGGCCGATTTGCCGAAGCCGTAGAAACCCGAGAGGGGCTGCGCGAAACTGACAAGAAAGAGACCCGCATCCTGATTCAGACTCACCCTGACGTGCTGGTCATCCCACCTGATCCGCCGCAGATGATGATCAAGGTAGACCAGGTTCGCCACGTAATCGAGGGCATCTACTACCGTCCGGCCGAAGCCAAGGAGCGAGTGTACATATTCACTGATTCCGCCTTCATGAAAGAGGCGGCCAATTCGCTGCTGAAGGTTCTGGAGGAGCCACCGGAATTTGCCACCATCTTCCTACTTACCGAGAATCCGGGAGAGTTTCTGCCCACGATCCGCTCGCGCTCGATGACGTTCACGCTGGGGGCCCTGCCCAGTGAAGAAATCGAAGGCTACCTGGCCAAGCAACGGTCAGACTGGAATGCAAAGCAGCGTGCCTTGGTCGCCCGTTTATGCGGAGGGGCTGTGGGAAATGCCCGCAGCTTTGACCTAGCGGCCTACACTGCCGTTCGTAGCCACGCCCTCACGATTCTCACTCCGGCGTTAGGCGGAGGCGAGCACTCGGAGCTGTTCAAAGTGACGGAAACTTACCGGGCCGGGCCCGAAGGCCGCGAGAAGACCGAGCAATTGGTACGCACGCTTTATTCTCTGCTGCAGGACTTGTTGTTTCTGAATTCTGGGACGCCCGAACTGGTGCGAAACACCGATATCCAAGGGGAATTGAAGAAGCTGGCGGAAGCAGCCGATTTTAATTGGATCACCTCGGCTGCAGGGCGCCTGTCCGAGGTGGAACGGGGAATGCGCCGGAACCTGCTGCGGTCATTATCTCTGGACGCGTTTGTTACCTGTTTGGAACCAAACTGAATCCGGGCAAAATCCAGCCATCTGCGAGATTTCGCCGTACCCCACGAATGGGTGATTGTCATGGCTACATGCGCTGTGTTACGTTTAAGCACAAAGTTCACCCCTTTGTACCCACGATCATGTAGCTCAGGGATTGTGGTAATCCGCTCTCCAGCGTCACAGGCGGTGCCGCGATGAAAGATGCAAGCAATGCCGTCCCGATAGAGCGTAGTAGTGAGCAAGAGGGATTCTCGAATCGCCGGTTAATCCGGCCGTCGCTAAGCCGCCCCGAGCACAACCATAATCACACTCCGGCTCCCATGGAGCGCCGTGACCGTCCGGATCGTCCTGACCGCTCCGACCGTCCCGAACGCCCTCCGATGGGCAAGAAAATGCCGCCGCCGGAGACTACGAACGCGGAAAACTTCTATTACCAGAAGCAGATGCAGAGTAAAACACCGATGGTGATAGTGCTGCGGGACGGCGAGGAGATCCACGGCGTGATCGAATGGTACGATCGGAATTGCCTCAAGCTGAACCGCAACGGGGCGGCCAACCTGATGATCTACAAGCCTTCTATCAAGTACATGTATAAGGAAGGCGAGAACGAGAAGTAGCAAGCAGCGGTTGGCCATTCTTATCCCGCCTCCATCCTCTCCGTTTCTCGCCTACTGCGATCTCAGTGTCTGGTTTTTTCAATTTCGATTGGCCCAATAGCCCGAAGGGGAGGCCGATAGTAGCCCAGCCCTTCTGTGCTGGGTGAGCTGAGAATCGGAAGAAAGTCCCGGGGACGACCGAAATAGGGCGGAATGGATTCCTCGGCGGCTGACGCCGCCTCGGAATGACTAGAACTAGAATTAGGATAAAAAGGTGGCGGGCACGACTGAAGTCGTGCTCTCCCACTCTGTCGCCGGGGAGATCCCGCCGGTTCCGATGTGCAACCCCTACAGTTTCGGCAGCACGATCCCCTTCTGTGCCTGGTATTTGCCCTTGCGATCCTTGTAGCTGGTCTCGCACGGCTCGTCGCTTTGGAAAAAGAGGATCTGACACAGTCCCTCGTTGGCGTAGATCTTGGCGGGCAGAGGGGTGGTGTTGGAAATCTCGAGAGTGACAAAGCCTTCCCACTCAGGCTCGAAAGGTGTGACGTTCACGATAATCCCGCAGCGCGCGTAAGTCGACTTCCCTACGCATATCGTCAGCACGTCGCGGGGAATTTTGAAGTACTCTACCGAACGTGCCAAGGCGAAGGAATTGGGCGGGATAATGGCCACGTCGGAGCGGACGGTCACGAACGACCGCTCGTCGAAATTCTTCGGGTCGACGACCGTGCAGTTCACATTGGTAAAAATCTTGAACTCGTCGGCCACTCGCAGGTCATAGCCGTAAGAAGACACGCCAAAAGAGATGACGCCCTGACTGACTTGCTTTTCGGAAAACGGGTTGATCATGTCGTGTTCGAGTGCCATCCGGCGAATCCAGCGATCACTTTTGAGCATGCGGCTCCTTAGGGATTGGGTAATCGGGTAATTGTGTAATTTGGTAATTTAAGACCGGGCGTCCAAAGAATCACGCCATTACCCGATTACAAAATTACTCAATTCTGGCTGGGGTGTTTAGCTCGGCTGCAAACTTGCGGGTGCTGCCATCTTACGGGAGAAAACGCGCCGTTGACAATCTCTCTTATGTCCCTTAGCATCAATGACTTGGTGCCGTCCTCACACTCCCCGAAAACTGGAGCTGCTTGTGATTAAGCTGGACATTATCAACGAAGTGGTCAACAAGACCGGCATCACCAAGACCAAAGCCGAGCTGGCCGTGGAAACCGTCTTCGAGAGCATGAAGAAGGCGCTGTCGAAAGGTGACCGCATCGAGTTGCGCGGTTTCGGTGTCTTTAACGTGCGCCCACGTAAGACCGGTATCGGACGCAACCCGCGCACCGGGGCCGAAGTATCCATTCCGCCGGGAAAAGCGGTGCGCTTCAAGCCGGGCAAGGAGTTGCAGTCGATCGACTAGCTTCGCAATAGCGCCGGCATCCTGCCGGCTGGCGATGCGGCTTGCGCCGCATCCGGGCCGCTGTAGGTTGCATCCAACAGAGGGCCCGAGTTACGCATGTCTGAACCCACTCCTGCAATTATTTCTCCCAGCGAAGTCTATCCTCCCGTACAGGTTTTCGTGGCGCGGCCACCGAGGCCACGAACCTGGTTATACGTGCTCTTCTTCCTGCTGACGGTCTTTACCACGCTAGTGGTCGGCGCGCGCATGGAGTATTACTTCCGCCAAAACATGCCGGCGCTCTCCATGAACGAGGATACGCTGGCCCCTTTTCCGCTCGCCTGGATTCTGCACCACCCTTCCAACCTGCTGCTGGGAATCCCATTCTCCGCGACGCTGATGCTGATCCTGTTTGCGCATGAGATGGGGCACTATCTTTATTGCCGTTACTACGGCGTGTACGCGACTTTGCCGTTCTTCGTGCCCTTTCCCAGTTTGATTGGGACATTGGGGGCTTTTATCCGCATCAAGAGCCCGATCCGTTCTCGCTCGGCACTGTTCGACATCGGTATCGCCGGACCAATCGCAGGATTCGTTTTTGCCTGTATCGCCATGGTCCTTGGACTCGCCCTTTCACAAACTATGACCGCTCCCCTGCCCAGTCTCGACCTGGAGATAGGTTATCCGCTGATTTTTCGTGCCGCGGCACTCCTCGTGCACGGATCCGCCGCGGTTCCGCTGTCTCACATCAACCTGCACCCGGTGGCGATTGCGGCCTGGGTCGGCATGTTCGCAACGGCCTTGAATCTGTTACCGGGGGGACAACTCGATGGTGGCCACATCGTGTTCTCTATCTCGCCCCGGCATCATGCGGTCGTGTCCAGCCTGACGATTCTTATCCTGATACCATTGGGGATCTATTACTGGCTGGGTTGGTTTGTCTGGGCAGTGCTCTTGCGCATCAGTGGAATGCGGCATCCCATAGTACCGGAACGGCCCGCCATTGCGCGTGGCCGGCAGTGGATGGCTTTAGTCGGGGTAATGATGCTGCTGTTGACCTTTACTCCCAACCCCTTTAAGCATGCTTCGGGCCGGGAGGTTTGGGGGCAACTCGCGCCGGGCATCCACGAATTCCTTCAACATCTCGTGCATACGCAGTAGCCATCGAGCTGTGCTCACATCAGCCACAAGGCATCTACGTCCACAATGACCTGCGTCCGAGGAATCTTCTCGCTGGCCGCATATGCGAGCATCGATCGCAACAGTCCGTTCAGCTTTTGCCGGCTGGGTGATTTCAAGACAAAGTGATAGCGGTAATCATTTTTCAGTCGGAGGATAGGTGCCGCCGCCGGACCAAGTACGCGAATGCCTTCATGCCTTGTCTTCTCGAACCATTTGCCCAGTAGACCTGACCAGCGCAACGCGTCGTCGAGTTTGTCGCCACGCACCAGAACGTTGGCCAGTGCACTGTACGGCGGATAGTGCATCCAGGCGCGAAAGCGGAGTTCTTTGTCGTAGAACCCGGCAAAATCGTGTTGCGCGGCGTATTGCACTGCATAGTGATCCGGAAAATAAGTCTGCAGGACCATCTTGCCAGGCGTCTCACCGCGACCGGCGCGTCCGGCGACCTGGGTCAGAAGTTGGAAGGTACGCTCGGCGGCGCGGAAATCGGGCATCCCCAGCGCCATATCGGCGCCCACCACTCCGACCAACGTCACAGCGTGGACATCGTGTCCCTTGGCAATCATCTGCGTGCCCACGAGCAGGTCGAGTTCACCTTCATGCAGAGCTGCCAGAACGCGTTCGAAGTCCTCACGCCCGCGTACTGTGTCGCGATCGAGTCGCCCAATGCGCGCCTGCGGAAACATTCCGTGCAGCAACTCCTCCAGCTTCTCCGAACCCGTACCGAGGAAATGAACGTACTCACTGCCGCAATGGATACAATGCTGTGGAACTGGCGCAGTGTAGCCGCAATAGTGACACTCCATTTTCCGGGCCCGCTTGTGATGAGTCAGCGCAATCGCGCAGTTCTTGCACTCCAGCTTCTTCCCGCAGGTTCGACATAGCACGACGGGGGAATAACCGCGACGATTTAGCAAGATCATCGCCTGTTCTCCGCGCTCGAGCCGTTCGGCAATTTCCTGAGCCAGCTTGCGCGAGATCACCTGCTCGTGGCCGGTCTCCAGGAATTCCTGACGCATGTCGATGATCTCGACTTCCGGTAAGGGCCGCTGGCGCACGCGATCCGGCAACTCCAGCAGTGCGTATTTGCTTTTCGTCGTATTGAAGTACGATTCCAGCGACGGGGTTGCCGAACCCAGCACGACTACGGCATTCGCCATCTTGGCTCTCATCACTGCGACATCGCGGGCATGGTAACGCGGCGTTTCTTCCTGCTTGTAGGACGAATCCTGTTCTTCATCGACAACGATGAGTGCGAGGTCCGCAACCGGGGCGAATACGGCCGAGCGGGTTCCGACCACGATGCGCGCCTCGCCGCGCCTTATACGATGCCACTGCTCGGCTCGCTCCTGGTTGGATAATGCGGAGTGCAAAATTGCCACTTGCTCGCCAAACACCTGATGAAGGTCGGCGGCGACTGCCGGAGTGAGTCCGATTTCTGGCACGAGGAGAATTGCCGAACGGCCTGCTTCGAGGACCGCCCGCATGGCCGCAAGGTACACGGCTGTCTTGCCTGAACCGGTCACGCCATGTATCAAGACGCCACTGAACTTGCGTGCGCTCACCCCATCCTGAATACGCTGCAATGCGTTCTGCTGGGCTTGATTGAACTGAAACTCGAATGGCGAAGGCCGGGGCTTCACTCCGGAGACGGTGAAGGGCTCCGGTTCTTCGACAATCTCAACCAGTTTTCGTCTGACCAGGGTGGCAAGCGTGGAGTGAGGTACATCGAGGGTACGGAGGGTCTCAACTGCTATCCGTCCGCCGGCGGCAGCGAGGGTACCTAGCAACGTTTTTTGATTGTCGTTCAGTGTGTGATTATCTGTGCTGCCGCTCAGGACGGCGATCTTGATCGTTCGAGCAGCGTCGCGTGCGCCGGACACGTCTTCTCGCACAATCCACTTCTTGCGCACCATGCCCGCCAGCACCGCATGGCCCGCGCGGACGGCGCTACGCAAGGTCGCTTCGCGCGCCATCTCCCGCCCAACGAGATAGTCGAGCACGCGAAATTCCGTCAATTGATCTTCCGGGGTCTTACGAGAGCGCGCCGAAGAGCCCGACATGCCTGCCAGGTGCAGCGCCATTTGTCCTTCTTCCGTTATGCCATAGGTGATCGTGTGCTTGAACTCCGCACCCAGTGGGAGCATGGTTCGAAAGACCTCGCCCAGCGGCGCCAGGTAGTAATCGGCGATCCACTTGCCAAGTTTGAGGAGTTGGTCGTCGAGCACGGGCTCGCTGTCAAGCACGCTGATTACGTTCTTGGCTTGGACGTGGGGAGCGCGATTGTGCAGGTCAACGACGACGCCTGATAGACGCTGCTGCCGGAAGGACACGAGCACCCGTCCTCCGACTATCGGCGGGATTCCGTCCGCGACACGATAGGTGAACACCATGTCGAGCGGGACAGGAAGAGCTACATCGCAGAATTCAGGCATCTAGGAGAAGCATAATCTAACCACGCAGGCACTGAGGCACGGAGATGAAGAAGTCTAGAAACTTTCTGCGGAGTTTGAATTTCTTCGTGCCCCGTGTCTCCGTTCTCAGGTTGACTACTCCGGCCCTCGGTTCGGCAAAGGGAGATCCAACTCTTTCATCACCATCTGCAAATCTTTCCACGCTTCTTTCTTCTGGCGCGGATCGCGAAGCAGGAAAGCGGGGTGGTAGGTAACTGCCAGCTTGGTGCCGCGAAAGTCGTACCAGCGGCCCCGTAAGTCCGACATCGATGAATTGATAGCCAACAGTGTTTTCGCGGCTACCGCACCCAGGGCGACGATTACTTTCGGCTTGATCACTGCAATCTGGCGCAGCAGGAACGGTGAGCACGTGTCGCATTCGTCGCGCTCCGGCGTACGGTTGCCCGGAGGACGGCACTTCACCACGTTGGCGATGTAGACGTCTTCGCGCTGCAGGCCCATCGCCTTGATCATGTTGTTGAGCAGTTGTCCGGCGCGCCCAACAAAGGGTTCGCCCCGCTCGTCCTCATCCGCTCCGGGGCCCTCGCCAACCAACATCAGTTCCGCCCGCGGGTTGCCCACACCGAAGACGATCTGCTTGCGCCCGAGCTTGTGCAGCTTGCAGCGGGTGCAGTCGCCCAGGTCTTCGCGAATGATTCGCAGCGCATTGGCAGAATCGCTGACGCCGGCTTCCGGCTTGGCGGGTGCGACTTCAAACATGTTTTCTTCCCGCCCAGCCGGCACAACCACCTTGGCTCTAGGTATCATCGGTTCTCGCTGTTCTAGCTGGAGGGAGGATTCGACTACGGGACGGCGGTAAAAGTCGTAAATGCCGAGTTCGTTGTAGTACCTGATTCGCTCGGACAAGGCGCGCTTGAGTTGCGGGTCCAGCACGGACGGCATCAGGCTTTCACCGTCCGGCGTTTGCGCAACCGCACTGCATGATCGAGCACGCTCTGGGCTACTTCCCACTTCGTGGTTTCGGGGATTTCGAAGAACTCGTCCTGGGTGATGATTGTTACGGCGTTGCGGTCGGAATCGAATCCGATACCCGGACGGGAGACGTCATTCACCACGATTGCATCCACTGATTTCGCTTTGAGCTTTTTGCGGGCATTCTCTAAGGCGTTTTGCGTCTCGGCCGCGAACCCGATGATAACCTGGGATTCCTTGAGACGTCCTAGTTCGGCGAGGATGTCGGTGGTCGGCTCGAGTTCCAGCGACACCGGCCCGCTGCGCTTGATCTTCTGGGCTGCCGGGGCTTTCGGGCGATAGTCGGAAACGGCGGCAGTCTTGATCACGATGGAAGATTCCGGCAGAAACCTGAGTACAGCCTGGCGCATTTCTTCGGCCGATTCGACGCGTGTCACCTCGGACGCGCCTGGAGGAGTCAACGAAGTCGGGCCGCTCACAAGCAGCACTCTGGCGCCACGCCGCAGGGCCGCCTCGGTCAGCGCGTAGCCCATGCGGCCGCTGGAACGATTCGTCAGGTAGCGTACGGGATCGATCTTCTCCCGCGTCGGCCCGGCAGTGATGAGAACCGTCTCTCCCGCCAAGTCCTGAGATGCTCCCAGCGTTTCCATCAGGGCCGCGACGATGGCTTCGTTCTCCGCCAATCGTCCTGGGCCGGTCATGCCGCACGCCAGGTATCCGCTATCGGACGCCACAACCCGCACACCACGCTTCTTTAGGGTCTCTATATTCGCCTGGGTGGCCTCATGGTTCCACATATTCACATTCATGGCTGGGGCTACGACGACCGGCGCGGTGGTCGCGAGATAAAGAGTGGTAAGAAAATCGGTGGCAATACCATGAGCGAACCTGCCAAGAATGTCAGCGGTGGCGGGGGCAACCAGAAGTGCATCAATGGACTGAGCGACCGCGATGTGCTCGACGGCGGAATCGATGTTGGGTTGCTCGGCCCCGGCGGAGAACATGTCGGTAATAACCTTTTCGCCGGAGAGCGCCGCGAAAGTAAGCGGCTTCACAAATTCCTGAGCCGCCTGCGTCATGATCACCTGCACTCGAATGCCACGGTCCTGCAGCAGGCGGACAATTTCAGCCGCCTTATATGCCGCAATCCCACCGCTGACACCGAGGGCAACTTTCATAGTGACCTTTGCACGGGAGTGGCCTGATTTTTGATTGTCGATTGTTGATTGAAAAGCTCGGCAATCAACAAGCAAAAACCAGAAATCAGAATCACTCCTTGGGAACTACTTTCTCTAATATCTCCGAGGCTGCTTCCGCCGGTGACTTGGGCAGTTCCGGGATAATCCACTTCACCTTGCCGGCCTTGATTTCATCCTGGGCGATGCGGCAAGGCTTACGGGAGTGCGTGTCGATCACGGGTGGGGCTCCGCCCTGGAGCTGGCGAGCGCGGCGCGCCGCCACCAGAATGTACCGGTAATTGCTGTCGAAACCGTCCATCAACTTCATGGTTTTCTCTCCCCTGAACTTGACCGCGCGGTTCAGGCCGCGTTGAAAATCTACTGTCCCCCGGAAACAGGCGTAGTCACGAACGATGCCAGAATGGGCTTGACGCGCTCCCGTACATTGTGCAGCTTATGCCGCTCTGCGATCTGGAGATTCTTGGATTCACCGGTCGAGGGCGTCTTTCCCGAGCGTCGCAACCTTTCGGCGAGTACGATCGCCTTGAGCGCTTCCACGGAGTCCTCCAGACGATCGTTAATCAGAATATAGTCGTATTTGTCGTAATTCTCAATCTCCCGGGTGGCCGTAATCAGGCGGCGCTGCACCACGTCTTCCGCGTCCAGTCCGCGATTCCGGAGACGCCTTTCCAAGGTCTGGCGATTGGGAGGCAGCACAAAAATACTTGCCGCCTCGGGAATCTTTTTCTTGATCTGGGCCGCACCCTGCACATCGATGTCGAGCAACAGGTCATTGCCGGATTTTTGTGCCTGCTCCAAGAATCGTTTTGCCGTTCCATAGCACTTGCCAAACACCTCGGCGTTTTCCAAAAACTCGCCCTGGCGGACCATCTCGTCGAATTGCTGACGGGAAACGAAAAAATACTCTCTGGCATTCTGTTCGCTGCCGCGGGACGGACGCGTCGTGTAAGAAATGGAGAAGTCCAAACCGGGGACGAATTTGCGCAATTCATTCACCAAGGTGGATTTGCCGGAGCCAGAAGGGGCGGAGATGATGTAGACGGTGGTCATTCGATGTTCTGCACCTGCTCGCGCGATTTCTCGATCTCCGCCTTGATGGCCAATCCCATCTCGGTAATCTTCAGCGCCTCCCCGGCCAGACCGGAGGTCTTGGAGAGCAGCGTGTTGGCCTCGCGATTCATTTCCTGCAGCAGGAAATCGAGCTTTTTCCCAATTTCTCCACCCTGATCGAGCAGCCCCAGAAAATGCTTCACGTGGGTCTCGAGGCGCACCAGTTCTTCCTGAATGTCGCTGCGGTCGACCAGCAATGCCGCTTCCTGCACAATTCGATCGGAGTCCACCTGTGCTCCAATCAACTCCTGCATACGACTCTTCAGTTTTTCGACATAATTCTGCAGGATTGCGGAACGGTGCTTACCCACGCCGGAACCGGCTTTTTCCAGGTGCGCCATGCGCGACCGCAGTTCCCGTTCAATGCTACCGCCCTCTTCTTCACGCATCTGATTGAGGCGGGTCAGGGCCTCTTCCACTTTGGCCAATACAGCGGCTTCCAGTTCGCCATCGGCTGGCAGGGTGCCGGTGTCCAAAGCCCCGGGTAATCGGAGGACAACGTTCAGGTCCGGTTCGCCGGGAATGTTGAACTCTTTGGCCGCCGCTCGAAAGGCCTCGACATAGCCAGCGACCAACTGCTTGTTCAAGGCGAAGCCATTGCCCTCGGCACGTTCTAAACTGAGGGTCAACTCCAGGTGTCCACGTGCAACTTTTTCCTTGAGCAGACGCCGCAGTTTCATTTCGAGCGCATCGCTATCGGAAGGCATGCGGAAATGCAAGTCGAGAAAACGATGATTGACCGACTTCAGTGACAGCGAGAAAGCAAGTTCGCTGGTGACCTGTCCCTTCACCTGGGCAAATCCGGTCATGGAACGGATGGGCATGGTGCGCTCTGTTCTACTCTGTGACGGTGACTTGGGGTCGCCAACTTTATTGCCTGACAGACACTGCCTTGGGCTGCTCCAAATCCACAAACTGAAGATCGTACAGCCGCCGGTAGGTTCCCAATTTCTTCATCAAGTCATCGTGGGCGCCGATATCGCTGATGGTTCCGCCTTCCAGGACCACAATGCGATCGGCGCGCCGGACGGTGGACAAACGGTGCGCGATCACCACTACCGTGCGACCGGCCATCAGGTTTCCCAATGCCGACTGCACGAGCGCTTCCGATTCGCTGTCCAGCGCCGACGTCGCCTCATCGAGGATGAGGATCGGAGCGTTCTTCAATATGGCGCGGGCAATGGCAATGCGCTGTCGCTCGCCTCCAGAAAGGCGCACGCCGCGCTCGCCAATGACCGTGTCATAGCCAGCCTGCATGACAGTGATGAAGTCGTGAGCCAGCGCCATGCGGGCCGCCGCTTCTACGTCCTTAGCGGAAACGTGAGGCTGTCCGTAAGCGATATTGTTGCGCACGGTGTCGTTGAAGAGCACGGTCTCCTGGGTGACGATGCCAATCTGCGAACGCAGTGACGTTAGGGTCACCTCGCGTAGGTCATGCTCATCGATCAACAGCCTGCCGCCGGTCACATCGAAGAAGCGGGGGATCAGGTGCACCAGCGTGCTTTTGCCGGCGCCGCTGGAACCCACGACGGCCAGCACCTCGCCCGCTTTCACCTCCAGATTGATATCGCTCAAAATCTCCCGCGACTCTTCGCCGTTTTCCCCATAGGAAAAGCAGACCCGGTCGAAGCGGATGCCCTTGGCAAAACGTGGCAAAGGCTTGGCGCCTGGCTTCTCACGAACCTCGTCCTCAATATCCATGAAGCGAAAGATTTCCGAGGATGCCCCAAGCGCTTGCTGGAAGTTGTTGTTGAAGAGGGCGAACTTTCGGACCGGGTCGTAGAGTTTGAATACGGCAACGATAAACGCCAGGAAAATGCCAGGCGTGAATGCGTTATGCGCAATTAGATTCCGGCCCAGCAGAACCAACATGGCGATGGCTATCGCGCCAAAGATGTCCATTAAGGGAGAACTAAGCGCCGAGGCGGCGACCGAGCGCAGGTTAGCATGAAACAGGCGCCGGGCTGCACTGCGAAAGCGCACTGCCTCCCAGGATTCCATGCTGAACGCCTTCACGATGCGGTTGCCGGTGATGGTCTCGTGCAAGATGTTCTGAATGTCCGCCAGCTTGTCCTGACCCCGCCGGGTTGTGTGGCGAACGCGCCGGCCGATCCTCCCCGCCGAATAAATAATGAATGGGACAAACAAAACGAGTACCCAGGCCAGTCTTCCACCCAGCAGGACGACTACACCGGCGGTGAAGATGAAAGTAAACAGCTGCTGCAGGAACTCGGCCAGGACGCTGGACATGGCGAACTGTATGCGCTCGATGTCATTGACGATGGCCGACAGCAGTGTGCCGGTCGCATGGCGTTGGAAAAAGGCTGCCGAGCGGCGCAGGATGGTGTTATACAGGTCGTCGCGCAGGTCGGTGATCATCCCGAAGCCGGCGAAATTCACCAGGTAAGTGCCGGCATAATCGAAGATGCCTTTCAGAATCGTTGCCGCCACCAGCGCAAAGGCAACAATAGTCCAGGCGTTCTGAAAGTGAGGCGGGACGAACTGTTGCAGGTAGACGGCGTGTTGGGTGCCGGGGATCTTGAAAAGCTGGATATTGCGTGATTGCGACGCTGGGTTTAGTACACGATCAAAAATGGGACCAATCAGCAGCACGCGAAAGGCGTCCAAGAGTCCGACCGCCGCCATCAGCGTAACGGACGCCAAAACTTGCCACCAATAAGGAGCGACGTATCGCAACAGGCGGCTTAGTTGCCGCATAGATGTTCCTGCAAAGCAGAATCCCGGCAGGCAACGCCCGGATGGGACGCCGAAATGCTGCGGAATGGACGCAAGCCCTTATTCTACTGGAACTTTGCCTCATGCGGCAGTCCACTGACGGGTTCCAGAGCTTACTTGGGGCTGTCACGATGTACCACTTTCACCCGGTAGCCCGCCTTGCGCAGCGCCTTGCTGACATCTTCCGCGATCATCACCGAGCGATGCTGGCCCCCGGTGCAGCCGAAGGAAATCGTCAGGTAGCTTTTCCCTTCACTGATGTAATGCGGCAAGAGGTAGACCAGTAACTCGGAGATGCGCTTGATGAACTCGCGGCTTTGCGGGAACGATCGGATGTATTTGGCTACGCGGGCATCCCGGCCACTGAGGGGCCTGAATTCCGGCACGAAGTGTGGGTTGGGCAGGAACCGCACGTCGAATACCAGGTCAGCGTCCTGCGGCACCCCGTGGCGGAACCCAAAGCTGACGCAGGAGACCAGGATGTTTTTGTCAGAAGCCTGTTGTTTGAACTCTTCGGTGACATGGGCGCGCAGTTCATGAACGTTGAACTTGGAGGTATCGATAACGAGGTCGGCAATGGCGCGAATGGGCTTGAGATGTCGCCGCTCTTCCCGTAAGGCCGCCTTGACCGGCGCATCGGTCCCCAGAGGGTGGGGGCGGCGGGTTTCGCTGAAACGTCGGAGAAGCGATGCGTCGGAAGCCTCCAGGTAAATGACCTTGGCGGGGATCAGCCTCTTTATCGATTTGAGAATGCCCGGTAATTGGTCTAACTTCGAACCTTCCCGCACGTCTACTACTAATGCCGTACGCTGAATCTCGGCCGATTGCACCGCCAATTCGGCAAAACGCGGGATCAATTCGACTGGCAAGTTATCGACACAATAAAAACCGAGGTCCTCGAAGGCTTTAAGGGCGGACGCCTTGCCCGAGCCGCTCATGCCAGTGATGATGACCAGCTCTGGGCCGGTACGGCCATCGCGTGACGGTACGGCTTTTTTGCGTATCCTTCGGAATCCTTCTCCCATCCTGCGCAGCTGCATTTGCAGCGATGTTAGCAGAAAAGATTGCGACTGGGATTGGGCCGCGAGTGTCGTATTGAACGGCCAGCGACACTGACACTCAAACCGCAGTGGTGTCAGTGCTGGATACCAGTGCTGGATAATGGTGTCGCTTGGGTCTTGTCCATCCCCGGGCGGACAAACGGCGAGTACAATGGCTCTCGTTCTAAAAACGAAAAGGAAATCCTCGCTCAAGCCAGTTTCGGTTGCCACTCTGGTGCTTTTGACGTCGGCGTTGGTCTCTGCCGCACCGCCGACCCTTCAGATTCCACGTATCGCTACACCGCCGTCCCTCTCCGACTTTGAGGACATGCAGCCGAGCGCCCGGGTTAATGGTCAGATGGTGAAAGTTACCGGCTTCATCGCGCGCGAACCTGCCGATGGTGCTGAACCGACGCAGAATACCGACGTCTATCTCGCCTACGACCAGCACAACCTGTACGCCGTTTTCGTGTGTTGGGATAACGAGCCGGAGAAAATCCGCGCGCGCATGACGCGCCGCGAAGACATCTTCTCCGATGATTCGGCGGAGATCATGATTGATACCTTCCACGATGCCCGCCGGGGCTACGCTTTCGCCGCCAACCCTTTCGGCATCCAGTGGGATGCTTTGTGGACCGAGGGCTCGATCGGTACCGGCGCGCCCGCCGATTACAGTGGGTTTGATTCTTCTTTCGATACCGTCTGGCACTCGGACGGGCGGCTCACCAACCGTGGTTACCTGGTGCTGATATCGATTCCATTCAAGAGCCTGCGCTTCCCCGATGCGGACCAGCAGGAATGGGGTCTCATTCTCAACCGCACCATTCCCCGCACGGACGAAAATCTGTTCTGGCCGCGGATCTCGAACCGTATCCAGGGCCGCTTTAATCAGGCTGCCACCGCGAGGGGCTTGGAGCACGTCTCCCCCGGCCGCAATATGCAATTCATTCCTTACGGGCTGTTCCGCAGCTTTCGCGACATCGACCGTCGCGATCCCAACCATCCTTTTTTTGAGAGCCGCAATCTCAAACCTGACGTCGGGCTAGACTCCAAGTTCATCCTGCACGATAGCTTTGTGCTGGACGCAACTATCAATCCTGATTTCAGCCAGGTCGAATCAGACCAGCCGCAAATCACCGTCAACCAGCGGTTCGAGGTGTTCTTTCCGGAAAAGCGGCCTTTCTTCCTGGAAAACAGCAACTATTTCGTCGCGCCCATCAATCTCGTCTTTACTCGACGGATCGGCCATCCCGAGTTTGGCCTGCGGCTTACGGGCAAGTCGGGCCCCTGGGCCGTGGGTGTTCTCGCCAGCGACGATCGAGCACCGGGCGAACGGTTGCCGCCCAGCGATCCGCACACCGGCAACCGCGCCAGCTTTGCCATTGCGCGAGTGAGCCGCGACCTGTTCGCGCAATCGACAGTGGGCGCCATCTTCACAGACCGCGAATTCGGTGGCGGGTACAATCGCGTGGGCGGCGTGGACGCTAACATCAAAATCAACCAGAACTGGCGCGTGCAGGGTGCGGCGATCACCAGTTCCACTCTGAACCCTGATCGTTCCTACTCGGCTGGCCCTGGGTACAAAGTCGTTGCCGAACGGCGAGGCCGCAACTTCAACCTGCAATCCATCTATGCTGACTACAGCCCAGGATTCGTCACAGCAACTGGATTCGTCAATCGCACCGACATTCGACGGCAAGATGTTAATGCAAGCTACTACTTCCGTCCGGAAGGCAAATTCCTGATCTCCTGGGGGCCTACGCTGCAGCAGTTCGATATCTGGGACCACCGCGGCACGGCGCTGGACTACTTTGTCTTTCCGGGCTTCCGGATCGATATGGCTCGCGCCACCTTCATCCACTTTCACCCGTATGCTTACGACAACGTCTATCTTCGCCCGCAGGATTACAGCGGCCTGACGACGGTAACCCGCTACCCGCAACCGTTCTGGGGAATTGAAGGCGGGACCAGTTGGTTTAAGCAGTTCGACTTCAGCTGGTTTTTTGTGTCGGGCGCGGGAGTGAACTATAACCCTGCGTCGGGCCGCATTCCCGCGATCGGGCACGAGGACTTGGGGAATGCGACCCTCACGTTCCACGCTTCCGGACGGCTGCGCATTGATAACACGTACCTGATCGAGCACGTTCGCGAGCGCGACAGTCACCTGACGGCGGTAACCAATCACATCCTCCGCAGCAAGTGGAACTGGCAATTCACGCGAGAGCTCTCGGCACGAATGATTTTTCAGTATGCGGCGGTGCTCTCTGATCCGCTGATCAGTTCGCTGTCCCCGACCAAGAACTTTAACGCCGACTTCCTTATTACCTACTTTGTGAGACCTGGCACGGCGGTTTACGTCGGGTATAACGGCAATCTGCAGAACCTCGATCGGCGACTGATACCGGCTCCAACTGGCCTTCTCACCACGCGGGATAGCTTTATTAATGACGGCCGGCAGTTCTTCGTAAAGCTCTCGTATCTGTTCCGTTTGTAAGCTTCAGTGGTCACTAACCACCGGTCACTGACCACTAAGCGATCGAGTCGCCCTTTGTAGCCAGAATTCCTTTTGATCGGGCGAGGGAAAGGTAGAGGTTCTCCAGATCATCGGCCAGACGAGACTGGGAAAATCGATTCCTGGCCTGCAAGGCGGCCGCCTCGACCATAACCGCTCCCTGCAGCTTGCGGTCGAGGGTGGCGCTTTGGCTGGAAAAACTGCGCCAGCTTGTGATCAGCCTCCTCGAGGCCTTTTTTCACTTCTGCCAGGCGCTGCTCAAGAAATTCGCACTCCCGGCGGCCGCTGAGGTGCTGAGGCTGGCAATCAGCCGGTTTAGCCGATCCACATAGGCGTTGGCTAAAGCCGCTGCTTGTTGGCGGTCAGGATCGGCGGCCGAAATGGTAATAATGCCGCTCTTGCGATCTTCGCTGATTTCGGTCTTGTCCTCGAGTTTCCGGTACGCATCTTCCTTTTCGATTTGGAGGCCGAGGCGCGCGTATCTTCGAGTCAGGTCAAACTGGTCCACCAACCGTTCGTGGCTGGTACGGCTCCGCAGAATCGCCAGGAACAACGCGCCGGTGGTCTGTGTGCCGAGCAGGTTGCTGCCAAACCATCCCAGCTCACTACTCCCTGTCCGGCTGGTCAGGTCAGACATGTTCAGCATGTTGGACATAGTTCGGCTGTCGGGAGGCATCAGGCGGGTGGTCCTCATGATTCGGATACGTGTTCAACACATACCACGGGGATTCTCCACATCGCGGAGAGCCGGCGCCGAGCTCAGTCCATTCCATCGCTCTCACTCCCCCGGTTTCCTGGCACGTGGAGAATTCCGGCAATTTGCAGCTCCGCGGTCTCACTTACAGGGGTCAAACGTGAGATAACCCTAACTGCAACAGCTATTTACAACTCTTCCGACCGGTTGAGCCTGGGGTTCGAGACCGCGAACTGCCGGCAAGATGGCTATCGGCACTGCCCGACGATGCTAAGGGGGTGCCTGCTCGAAAGGGCACTGCCGCAAACCGAAATCAAGAATTTTGGACGAGCCGGGTGGATGACATCCGATTCCTGGAAGTTCCTAACCGACCAAGCCAACCGCTGAAGATGTATCCTTACTTTGTTGGCTAGGGATTCGGGTCCGCATGTTCAGCCGTCACGAATTCGTGTGAGCGCCTTGCTTCGGGGCTTTAAATTGTGCTGGCCGTCAAATCAGCAGCCCCGGCTTGGTTCTTATCGGCCACCATCCGGCGACAACCCAGAGTAGCTGTCCAGCATCTCAGGCCGGGCTCCCTTCCTGACAAGAACTGAGCACCACACTTTGCTTTCCTTGGAGAAGACAAATGCAAATTAGAGGATTCCGAGGAGTCTGGGCCCTTTGGGTTGTCTTGGCCTTCGCGGTGGTGTCTGTTGGGCAATCGACAAGAAACACAGAAATGAAACCGACGGGCAAAGGCTGGGGCGTGCAAGTAACAAAGCCGGCGCACCGGCAAGGCGCACCCGCGGTAACTACCGGCAACGGCATTAACTATCATGGCGGGCCCATCATGCCGGGTACTCCCAATATTTATTACATCTGGTATGGCACCTGGGATGCCAGCGGCGCCCACCTGACAAACCGAACTTCGGACAGTCCGAGTACCCAGAGCTTGCTGAACAACCTGATTACCGGCCTGAGCGGCAGCTCATATGAACACATCAACACGACCTATGGTGACAATTCCGCGAACGTAAGCGGGTTCATGGCCTTGGGGACGTCTGTCTCGGACGCCTATTCGCGAGGCTCGGTCCTGCTTGATTCCGATATTCAAGCGATCGTGGCGGCGCATGCGGGCACGGACTTGCCCAAGGACACGAACGGTATCTACTTTGTGCTTACTTCGTCCGATGTTGTCGAAGCCACAGGGTTTTGTGCCGTTTACTGCGGCTGGCATACCAGTGCAACGATCAACGGCGCGGACCTGAAGTTTTCGTTTGTGGGCAACCCCGACCAGTGTCCGATGGCCTGCGAGGCGCAAACCACCAGCCCGAATAACAACTCCGGTGCTGACGGGATGGCCTCGGTCATTGCTCACGAATCCGAGGAGGCTTTTACCGATCCCGACCTGAACGCCTGGTATGACTCGTCGGGCAACGAAAATGCCGACAAGTGTGCCTGGACCTTCGGGAGTACTTCTACCGCCAGTAATGGGTCGAAGTACAACATTACCCTGGGTGGGACCAATTACCTTATCCAGAGAAATTGGGTTAACGCCTCTGGCGGCTACTGCTCGATGAGCTTCTAGCCCTCTCGGTTCGGCAGGACCAGCCTCCGGCAACGGAGGCTTTTTTGTTTTCCATGCGAGAATAGGCATTCTTGCCTGTTCCCCGTGAAATCGACCGTCTGCGCGTTGTCCTGGTGGGCTCGCGGAATCCTCTCAACATCGGTGCAGCCGCGCGGGCTATGAGCAATTTCGGCTTTTTCCACCTGGGCGTGGTAAATCCCTACGAGATTGCTTTTCGGGAGGCCCGGTCTGCGGTAGGCGCGGCTGCTCTGCTTGCTAATGCGTATGAGTACAAGAGCGTGGCGGAGGCGGTGGCCGATTGTTCCCTCGTGGTCGGCACCACCGCCGGCGGCGGCCGCGAACCGCAGCTCCCCGTTCGACGTCTGGAGCAGGGCGGGAGACTGATTGGCAAGGCGCTCGCCTCTGGCAGAGTGGCCCTCTTGTTCGGTTCGGAGAAGGTTGGTCTCTCGAATCAGGACCTGAGTCACTGCCATTGGCTGATGCGGATTCCGACTCGCACAGAGCATGGATCGATGAACCTGGGGCAGGCGGTGGCGATCTGCCTGTACGAGTTTGTACGCAGTCCCAAAACTGCCGGTGTCGGACAAAAACAGGCACCCGCCACTGCAAGGCAACTCGAGCGCTTCACGGATATGCTGCTTGAGGCTCTGCGAATGAGTGGCTACATACAGCCGGTCGCCGCAGCTTCCGCCCAGGAGAAAGTACGCCGGCTGGTTCGCCGTCTCAAGCTGGAAGCTCGGGACGCCGAGGTGTGGCTCGGCATGCTTCGACAGATCGCGTGGAAGTTGCGGGCTGACAGAAAGTAAGGAGGGCTAGGCGATGGGCCCAGACTTAATCCATGCCGAGCAACTACCAGACGCGACACGCATTCTGGCTAACCATGGCCTGTTCCGCTTTGCAGCCGAAGGCTTTGGCGAAATCGGGGTCGTTCTGCAGCGAGCCATTCACCCTATAACGGCCGGGAGAATGCGGGTCGGTCTTGGCCAGGAGCCTGGAACTCTCCGGAGTGCGGTTCTCACACCAGATTTGGGCAAACCCGAGGAAGAAGCGCTGTTCTGGAGTGAAGCCCTCGACCGTCTGATTGTATTTCGCGCTCGCCGCTTCGGCCCTCTGGTCATTCAACGCCATCAGCGCAATCCGGACTCCTCCATTGTCGGCCGTATTCTCGCCGAGGGTTAGACGGCCGTTCAGGTGCACATCATCAACGGCGACAAACGAACCGTACTCGTCGGCAACGCAGCTGGTGCGCTTGTCGAATTCTTCGCGGTCCTTGGCCGTCCACCAGTTGGCCAAATTGCCCTGAGCATCGAACTTGCTGCCTTGATCGTCAAAGCCGTGTGTCAGTTCGTGTCCGATCACAACACCGATCCCGCCAAAATTCACGGCATCGTCTTCTTTCTGATCAAAGAACGGAGGCTGCAAGATTCCCGCCGGGAAGTTGATGTCATTCTCGGCCGGATTGTAATAGGCGTTGACCGTAGGTGGACTCATTCCCCATTCCTTCTTGTCGAGCGGCTTGCCGATCTTGTTCAGAACGCGCTGCACTTCAAAGGCTCGCGCCCGCTCGGCATTTCCCAAAAGATCTCCGCGCACGATCCTCACCGATCGGTAATCGCGCCATTTGTCGGGATAGCCGATCTTGTTGGTAATGGCCTTGAGCTTGATTTGTGCCTGCTTCTTGGTCTCCCGGGTCATCCAGGGCAGGGCCTCGATATCGGCAGCCAGGGCTTTCTCGAGTTCATCCACCATTTTCAACATTCGCTGCTTGCCGCTGACGCCGAAGGTTTGGTCCACATAGGGCTGCCCGAGGGCTTCGCCCAGCAAACCGTCGGTCATCTGCACACAGCGCTTCCAGCGTGCTTGCAGGACTTGCTGACCGTTAAGGTAGCGTCCATAGAAATCGAAGTTCTCATCGACGAAGGGCTGTGAAAGGATTGGCGCATCCGCTCGCAGCAGGTGCCATCTCGTGTAGGTTTTCCAGTCGTCGAGCGGAATCGAGTCGAGCGCCGTGTTCACCTGCTGGAAAAAATCGGGAGGCACGACATTGACTTCCGTGAACGCTGGCGATCCGCTCGCAGCAAAGAATCGTGGGAACTCGAGATTCGGAGCCAGCGCCGCCAATTCGGAAACCTTCATCTTGTGATCGCGGTTCTTGGGGTCACGCAGCTGCACACGTTCCATTGAGGCCTGTGCCAGCTTGGTCTCGATCGCCATCACAGCGTCCGCTTCTTTCTTGGAAGCAGCTTCGCTGTCCCCCGCCAGAGTGAACATTTTGCTCACATGGGCCAAGTACTTGTCGCGCGTCTCCTTCGACTTCTCGTCCTGCGCGACGTAATAGTCGCGGTCGGGCAAGCCCAGCCCGCCCTGGCTGACGCCCGCAATTTCCATGCTGGCATTGTGCAGGTCGGGCTGCGCCCTGAAACCGAAAAGAACATTCACGCCCTGCGATTGCAAATAGGCAATCGTCTCGACCAGGTCGGTTTTGTTTTTGACAGCGGCAATACGATCCAGACCGGGTTTGAGCACCGAGATGCCTTTGGCATTCACGGTGGGCTCATCCATGCAGGACTCGTAGAAGTCTCCAATTTGCTGCATAACCGGAGTGCGCTTGGGGTCATTTACGGATGCTTCTTCCAGAATTCCGCGCAGGACTTGCCGGATGTATTCCGCCAGCTCATTGAAACGCCCCCAGCGTGCCTGGTCCGGCGGGATGGGGTTGTTCTTGCGCCAGGTGCCACAAGCGTACTGATAAAAGTCGGAACACGGATCTACCGCCTTGTCCATGGCAGCCAGATCGAAAGACTTGCGCCGGGTCGGCAGCGGCGGCTCCGACGCAGGTTTCTGAGAAACTACTTGATTTGGGTTCGGAGCTGCTTGCTCGCGTACCGTTCCAGTCTGGGCCAACGCCAAAGGAATCAGAACTGGGATCACGAATAGTGCTCTTTTACCAAATGGAATCCGCATCGCTGAAGCTCCTCCTGAGACGGCTCACATTCGAACACAACGCTCAATAGGTTTTCCAGCCGATTCCCTTATGGCATACGCGATCCCTGCACGCCTAGAGTCGCCTTTGTGGGAGGTCATCGACGCCGACGCCGGCCCTATGTCTTCAGTAGTACACGTCCCAAAAACGACCTGCCCCGGCCCTTGACTGTGGGTGCCGCGACCAGCTACTCTGCGTCGACTGGCCTCTTAGTTTCCTCACGAGCAAGCTCAACTTCGTCGAGTAAGACCCCAACGGTTCGGCAAGAACGGGAGTGGTCTGGAAAGACAAACGTCAGCTTAAATCTTCAAGCGACGTGCTCGGTCACGGCGAGCGCCGGACATAAAACCGGGAGAGCAGAATGTCGCAGTGGTCGCAGTTGTACACACGCAAGCTTTTGTTAGGCGCCGTGTTGCCTGTTTTCTTTTCGTTGGCAATGGCAGCACAATCCTTGATGACAGTACGGACCGAGGAACGGCACGATGTGTCGCAACCGCTCCGCGACATGATTCAGGCCGTCCCCAAACAAGCCCTGACAATTCACGAAGCCGAGCCGGTAAGGCGCATTCCCCTGCCCACTGGGCTGGCGACGCTACCGGACGATCCGGTTCGACAGAGGACAGCCGCCTCCATCGCTGCGTTCGCTCCGGTGGTCGGCCTGGGTTTTGAAGGGTTGGGCAATGGGCAGTACGGCTTCTCTGTCACCGGCGCTCCTCCTGACACCAACGGAGCGGTAGGCGCGACTCAGTATGTGCAGTGGGTCAATACTTCCTTCGCCATATTCAACAAATCGACCGGCGCCTTGATTTCCGGACCGACGGCGGGCAACAGCTTGTGGTCGGGATTTGGTGGAGGCTGCCAGAACAACAACGACGGTGATCCTATCGTTCTGTACGACAAGCTGGCCAACCGCTGGGTGTTCAGCCAGTTTTCCGTGACCACCACACCTTACCGGCAGTGCATTGCAGTGTCCACGAGCTCAGACGCAACGGGCACCTACAACCGCTATTCCTTTCAGTACAACAATTTTGACGATTACCCGAAAATGGGA